>DAIDHE010000408.1 GCA_027459775.1 Planctomycetales bacterium
CGGGGCAAGCATCGTCAGATCACCGTCCGCGGCGGATCGCGCCCGGACGTCACGACATAGGCTAAAGCCAGCAGCCCCTCGCTCGCAACCCGAGGCGCGAAAATGCATCCGTTCGTCGAGCGCCGGCAGGGCGGCGCGCCCACTCGAGCGGACGGAATTCTGAGGGCGCTTCATTCCATCGTCACATCGAGCGTCTGATCGGTCTCGACGACCGATTCGCGTGAGAAAGCGACCACGATCCGGCGTCCGGTCTGTGTGAACGTGGCGGGGAGCAGGGAACCGGCAAGCCTGACGGCGACGGTTTGGGCCTGGACGCCTTCCGGTAGTTGCAACGCCAGGGTCTTCAGGCGGAGACGGCCATGCTTGAGCCGGACCGACGCATTCAGACGACCGCCCTGGCTGTGCTGGGTGAACGTGCCCCAGCCCAGGGCGGCGGTGAAGGGGGCGCGGAAGTCGTCGGGGGTCAGACGGGGTGCGAAGCCGATGTGCGCCTTCGGCCCGTGGTACTCAAATCCGCAGGCCGCCACGAATGCGCCGTAGCTCGCCATCGAGCGGGCGTAATGATCGCTGCACTCGATTTCGTTGTACGGGTTGCGCAGCCGGGGGTGGTAGCGGTCGTGAATCAAGCGGGCGACGGCCAGACCCTCCGTCGCCATGCCCTCCCAGATCATGTGGGCGGCCGCTTGCCATTCAAATCCGCTCATGCATTCATTGAAGTACATCGCCGACCACGCCCCCGCGCCCGCCGCCGCCCGCCGCCGGCCGAACGGGAACGTGACCATCAGCAGGCCCCCGTCGCCGGGCATGGCATACCACCGTCCCGCGCGGTTCGCCCCGCGATACGGGCCCACGTCGGGCGCGAGGTTGTGGCGATAGAGCGAGCGCAGGGCCCGCTCGACATGCTTGCCGTCCATCACCCGCCCCAACCCGACCTGCCAGGCCCACGACTGACCCAGCACCTGGTCGATGTGGCACCCGTCGTATGAACCGACCTCCGAGGGATGGGCGGGGTCGCCGACATGGACGTAATAGCCGTGGCTCTCGTTCCAGGTCATCGCGTCGAGGTTGCGCAAACCTTTCGCGAAAAGCGCGCGGCAGGTCGCGGCGAACTCGGCGTCGCCGGCCTCGCGGGCCATCTCCTCGCCGGCCCGAAGCGCTGCGTGGTAAAGGCCGACGAGCCACGGGACCACGCCGAACCAGTCGGCGTCGAGCGTGTTGTGCATCGGGCCGCGGAGCACGCCCGTACGCTCTTTGTCGCGGTCGATCACGCACTGGATGGCCAGCTTGATCCGCGGCCAGAGCCTGCGCAGAAAGTTGTCGTCGGCCGACATTTGATGTTCGCGGTAGGCTCGCAAGATCACGCCACACTGTCCGTCGACGGCGAACGTATCGCCGAACTCGCCGCGGAACTTGATCACGCCTGTCCTCGAATCGAGCGACAGGCCGAGGTCGACCCGCTCGCGGAGGTCGCGCTCGAGCTCGGGGAAGATCCGGCCCATGGCCTGGGCGTAGTGCCAGACGTGGGTGCAGGTGCCCGGGCAGCAGCCGACGCCCTCCCAGGCCCAGAACCGGCCGTCGCCCAGCCGATAGCAGGTCGTCGTGGCCAGCACCGACGTGTTCGCGAACGTGCGATCGAGGAACCAGTAGGGAAGAGTCGAGTCGTACCAGGTCTCGCGCCAGAGGTGGGTCGCGGCCGAGAGCCGATCGAAATTGTCCGCGACGTAATCCGCCACGGCCAGGGCTGACTCGAACCGCGTGGCGTACGACCGTCCCTTCAAGATCCCCGCCAGCGTGAGGTTCGGGAAATGCCAGGCGACGACGAAGTGGACCTTGGCCGAAGCGCCTGGTTGTAAGTCGAGAGTACGGCCGAGCGCCCCGACCAGGATCGATTCAAGAGGCGACTCGGCCTGATCGGCCTGTTCGCCGGCCAGTTTGTCCGGGTCGAATCGGGCCGCCCTGCGTTCGGCGGGAGGGCCGAGCAGGGCCAGTCCCATCGTGCCATGGTCGAACAGGGTCGCGAGATCGCCCTCGGCGGCTGGCTGGTCGCTGAACGTGATCCGGCCGACCCCGATATTGCCCCACGCGCCCTTGCTCGCGTCGACGATTTCCAGGACGGCGTCGTTGCCGGCGAAGGGTCGCGCGTCGATGATTTCTTGGCTCATGCGGTTGGCGTCGCGCCCGGTGACGCTGGCGACGACCAGGCCGCCGACCCTCAAATTGACGCAGGTCTCTCCCGAGTGCGAGCCGCCGCCGATCCACAGTCGCACGAAGCGCCGCTCGACCCGGAACGGGCGGCTGACAAGCTTGCCGACCTGGCCGTCTTTAAGGGCGACGCCCTGTCCGGGCGCGGTCGCGTGCGAATTGACCACCCGCGCGCCCGGGCCGCCCAGGTCGCCCTGATAGTCGGGGACGTCGTGCTTTGCGATCGGGCCCTTGCCGAATGCGGTCCCCTGGACGGTCCAGCCGTCGTAGCCGTCCTTGGTCCAATCCTCGAAGACGACGTCGGGCCTGGGTTTCGCACCCGTCGGCCGTGTGGGAACGGCCGTGGATTCCAGGAACGTGAATTCTTTTTGATCGATGATGCGATTGACCCGCGCGCCGGGATAAGTCCGATGATGGAGCGCGATGGCGTTCTCGAGCCAGCCGGCGAGGGTCGCCTGAACCGGGGCGCCCGAGTCGTTCTTGAGCGTGAAGCTCAGCACCACCGCCGGCAGGCCGGAGTCGTCGGCGTCGAGGGGGATGAAGGGCGAATAGGTCTCGAGCGTGACCGAGACCGGCACGCTGGGATCGCGATAGGTCACCGTGCCGATTGGATACTGGCCCAGGAACGCGACGTCGCGGAAGCCCGCGCGATCGAGCGTG
Organism: Planctomycetales bacterium; assembly: GCA_027459775.1. Classification (GTDB taxonomy): domain Bacteria; phylum Planctomycetota; class Planctomycetia; order Isosphaerales; family Isosphaeraceae; genus JAKBAP01. The sequence continues at coordinate 2,863 of DAIDHE010000408.1, forward strand.
ACGGTCGTTGTCTTGCCGCCGGAATGGATCTCGAGTGCGAAGCCCTGCTTGACGGGCCCTTGCTGGAGGGGTGGGTCGACGTAGGCCGAGCCGTCGCGCGAGCCGAGTTTTTGCCCGTGGTAGGTCACCGTCCTGGGGACGACGCCTTCGACGTCCTTGTTGAAGATGTTCCAGAGCCAGAGCTTGCCGTCGCCGCCGAGATAGACGGTGCCCGCGCAGATGCCGCCGACCGGCATGCCGATGAAGCGCAGGTCGTCGCCTTGGTAAACCGCGGGCTCGCCGCGCGCGGTCAGGCTCTTGAGCCACTCGGTCTTGAACTTTTTTTCGGCGGGGATCCGTGATGTGGAGTCCTCGGCCTCGAACGGCCCGGCGACCGACTCGCCGGCCGAAAACAGGCTCGCCAGCCCCACCCCCGAGATCGTCAAGAACTCGCGACGATGAACTTGAGCGGACCCGCAACCGCACGATCCGGGTTCACAGTCGTCGGGGTCGCGATCCATGGCTTGCTCTCTCCGGGGCGTGATTGGCGGCGTCTCGTTCTTGCTTTCGAAGAGACATCGTCGCACGCACCGCGCTCGGCGGCCAGGCCTCGTGGAGCGCGATCGCCGGGAGGGCCGTCTGGAAGGCCAACCGACGACACATTCGACTCCATGCCGCGATCAGGATGATCGCGACAGTCGAACGGATGATTCGCCGCCCCGCGCAAAAGCAACGTCCGCCAGTCGCGTGGGCGTGGGCCCGGTCGCGTGGCGGACGTTGGCTCGATTCTCAAGAGCGGTCGCTTGGTCAGGCGATCCGGATGTTGGCGGGCGGGCTCGAGACCGCCGAGACCTTGGTGCTGAAGCCGTAGTTTGAGAACAAGATCAAGAGCAGCAGGCAAGAGACGACGATGGCCCCCAGCGAGACCCCCAGCAGGGCGACGAAGATGTCGCTCTTGGGGGATTGGACGAGGACGCCGCCGGGCCGACGGGCGGGGGTGGTGGCGGCGGCGCGGGTGGTGCTAGAACCGCGGCTTGATGGTAGACGAGACAATGTCGCCCTCCTTAATCTTCTTGCCCTGATAGGTGTTGCCGATCACCTTGGCGACCGCCTGGTCGGGGTCGACGGTGATCACGGAGACCTTGCCGAGATATTCGGGACGAGGGGTGGTCCGGTACAAGAACAGCTCATGACCGGGCACGAGCCCGTCGTCCGAACCGATGGTCATCTCGATCCGGCGGTTGGTGGCGTCGACGCGCTTGACCTCGCCCACGACCGGCGGCGGACTCTCGAGACCCTTCACCTGCGTGATGTCGTCGGAAAGGCCGTTCTGCCGCAAGAGCGTCGAAAACTTGGCCACCCGCTCGCGCAGATCCGAGTTGTTCTTGGTCGCCGTCTCCATCATCCGCTCGAGCTCGCGAATCTTGTCGTTGAGGTCGGTCTGGTGAATCTTGAAATCGTTCGCCTGCTTCTCGACCGCGGCCTTCTGGCCGCGAAGCAGGTTGATCTCGTTGCGCCGGGCCTCGACCTCGGCCAGCGTCGCCCGCGCGTTTTCTTGCGCGGTCCCCAGCTTGGCCCGCGCCTCGGTCAACTGTGCACCATCAAGTTTGTTTTTCGCGTCGAGCTCGTTGATCTGCTGGGTGAGCTGCTTCGAAAGCGCGTCAAAGCTCGTCTTCGCGTCCTCGAGCCCCTTGGCCGCGGCGTCCTTGCCAGCCTGCGCGTCCGCCAGTTTTTTCTTGAGCTCGTCGACCTTCTTCTTCTCGGCCGCCGTCGCCGTTCGCCAGTTCTTGGCCGTCGAGAAGACCGCCGTGGAAATCCCCAGGAAAACCACGGAAAAGATCATGATCACGATGACGAGAATCTTGCCAACTAGGGTCATGGTCCCATCCTACCAATCAAAGTAAGACGGCCGGCCAACCACCCTCGCGAGGTCGTCGCGAGTCGAATGCGCGGATGGGGCTTGGACCGTACGTGTCCCACGGGATGAGGCGGTCGCGCCGCGATTTGCGCGTCCTCGCTCGGCCAGCAAATTCCACAGTGCAGTTAATGTTAGGGGCGCGCGACCGTTCGCGACAAGACTCAAGCGCCCTCTTTTCGCCGGACGGCGAGCCGAATGGCGTCCGCGTCTGGTGCGCTCCCTCGGACGGTCACAAATCTACCTCACGCAGCGCGTTCTGGCAAGCAACCGAACATAGCGAATTCACGAGATTCGGTTAAATTGGAGATTTCACGGCTTTCAAGCGGTATAGACCGCGCACCGGGACCAGCCCGACGACCACGGCGAGCGACCAGAAACCGAGCCAGTCGCCGAATCGCGAATAGAGGGTCGTCCTGGGGTCGAGGGGGACGGTGACCGAAAGGACGCCGCTGGTTTCCTTGGGCAGGGCGTCGCGGATTTCGCCGTTGCCGTCGACCAGGGCGGTGAGCCCGGTATTGACCGCGCGCGCCAGCGGCACGCGATGCTCGATCGCGCGAAAGACGCCGATCGCCAGGTGCATGTCGAGCTCCGCCGTGCCGTGGAACCAGCCGTCGTTCGAAAGGTTGATCAGCACGTCGGGCTGCGGCTCGCCATGGAAGAACTGGTTGACGACTTGGGGGACGGTGTCTTCAAAGCAGATCGTCGCCGCCAGGCGGTAAGGGCCGAGCTGGAGGATATTCGCCCGTGCGCCAAAGCTGAGGCTCGGCGGCCGCTCGCCGTGATACGGTGTGAGCGCAGTCAACCAGGGGAGGGTCTCGATGAACGGCACGTACTCGCCGAACGGGACCAGGTGCATCTTGTTGTAGGTCTGGATGGCCGCGACCTTGGGCTCGAAGAGAATGGCCGCGTTGTACCGCGCCAGCCCCTGGGGCTCGTGGTGATAAAAGAGCGAGCCGATCAGCATGGGAACGCCCGCGCGGTCGGTCCAGGCGTGGAGCTCGGCATCGATCAAGGGCGCGTTGGCGGCCCAGTCCTTGGGGGGATAGTTCGGGGCGACGGGGGCAAGCTGGCGCGCGACCGTCTCGAATTCGACGCCGGGCTCGATCTTGATATAGCCAAAGGGATACGACGTCTCGGGCCAGACGATCAGGTCGGGCCGCTCGTGGGCGACCGCCCGGCCGACCAGGGCCTCGACCAGGGTCACGATCTGGCCGGGGTCGCCCTTCATCTTGCGCCTTTGCTCGATGTTGGTTTGCAAAAGCGCCAGTCGCGGGCCGTCGCTGAACCGGGCCGTCGCCAGCCGATAGCCCCCGTAGCAGAAGCACGAGCCGACCAGAATGGTCACCAGGCACACCCGGACGTACTGCCTGGGGCAAAACCGGACGACGTTGGTTTTGGATCTGCGCAAAAGGGGCAGCGAGAGCAGGTCGACCACGAGCGCATTGGCCGCGGCGATCAAGAAGCTGACGCCAAGCGCCCCGGTCACGTCGGAAATCTGGATCAGCGGCTTGACCAGGTACTGGCTGTGCGCCAGGTAATACCAGGGAAAGCCCGAAAGGATGTGCGCGCGGGCGTATTCGAGGCCCACCCAGATGATCGGGGCGGCCATCATGAGCGGGATCTTGAGCCCGAGGACGGCCGCGCGGGCGACCAGCAAGAACAGGGCGGGCCAGGCCGAAAAGAAGAGCGCCATCAGGAGCCAACCCGTCCACGCGCTGGGGTCGATGGTGCGGATCCACTCGAGCGCGAGCACCCAGAACACGAGCCCGCTCAGCCAGGCCGAGAGATAGAGCCGCCACGCGCGCGTTCGCAGGGTCGCCAGGCGAAAGAGTGGGACAAGCGCGACCCAGGCGAGCCAGCTCCAGGCGACCGGGGGAAAAGCCGTCCAGAGCAAGAGGCCCGAGGCAAGGGCGGCGATCTCGGGGCGGCCGGACAGAGGGGCGTCCATCCGCTTGACCAGCGAAAGAGGCTCTCGGGCGTCGAGCTCGGCCGTCCTGGTCATGGCGTCTCCTGACAAAGAGTCATCCGGGCACAGTCGCCCGCCAGCCGCGGCGTGATCGGCGGCGGCGTCCCCAGCCGCCCCGATTCGCGATGACGAGCGTCATGTTATCCCATCGGCAGAAAGCCGACAATTTCACCCTCGGCATAGTCGCGGTCGCCGGCTTCAAAAGCCAGGAACCCATCCGCCTCGGCCGCCCGCCTCAGATCCGCCGAGCCCGCCCAGTCGAGCGCCCTCGCCCAGACCGGATCGCCCGCGCCGGTCACCACGGCCGGATGATAGGTCGGCCGATCGCCACGATGTCTAAAAGGCTTGGCCAGCCGCGCCCTCGCCATCTCGCTCGCCTGCGCCGGCCGGCCCGCCAGCGCCTGCAAGGCCGGCCGGACGAACACCAGAAACCCCACCAGAGCCCCCACGGGATTTCCCGGCAGACCGAAGACCAGCGTCCCGGGATGCTCGCCACGCGCCGCCGCCACTCCGAACCAGATCGGCTTGCCGGGCTTGATCCGTACCTTGTGAAACACGCACTCGACCCCCAGCGCCTCGAGTGCATCGGGCACCAGATCGCGCTGACCGGCCGAGACCCCGCCCGTGATCAGGAGCAGATCGGCCTCGAGCCCGCGCTCGAGGATCCCCCGCAGCGGATCGGGAAGGTCGGGGGCGATCCCGAGCGCCCGCGCGCACCCGCCCGCCTGATTCGCCAGCGCGGTCAGCATGGTCGAGCCCGAGTCGCGGATCTGGCCGGGGCCAGGCGCTTGATCGGGCTCGACCAGCTCGTCGCCGGTGGGGACGACGACCACCTGGGGCCGGGGCGCGGCCAGCACCTGGGCGCAGCCGAACGAAGCCAGAACGCCCAGCCGCGCCGGCGTGAGCACCCGTCCGCGCTCGACGACCACATCGCCCGCCCGCGCTTCCCGGCCGCGGGGCAGGATGTTTTGACCACGCTTGACCGCCGGCTCGTTGATCTCCACCACATCGCCCGATCGCCGCGTTCGCTCGTGCATCACGACGGCGTCGGCGCCGGCGGGGACTGGGGTTCCGGTCATGATCACCGCCGCCTCGCGCGGACCCAGCGGCCGCGCCGGCGTTCCGCCCGCGTGCAAGAGCTCGCCCACGGCCAACCGGCGGTCGCCCGCCTCGAGGTCGCCCGCCCGCACGGCGTAACCGTCCAGGAGCGCCTTATCAAACGGGGGCATGTCCAGGTCGGCGCGCGCGTCTTGGGCGAGCACAAGCCCCAGCGCCTCGTGCAAGGCGTGGATCCGCGGCGCGAGCGGGGCCGCCCGGCCGCGCACCATCGCCAGTGCCTCGGCCACCGAGGGAAGCGGTCTCCGCGCCTCGCCGCCTTCCCACCCAGGGCTCATTGGTCGAGAAAATTCTTGAGCAGCTTGATCCCCTCGTGGGTCAAGAAGCTCTCGGGATGATACTGAACCCCCTCGAGCGCGTGCCGACGATGGCGCACGCCCATGATCTCGTCTTGATCGGTCCATGCGACCACATCGAGATCGTCGGGCAACGTACCGGGCTCGATCACCAGGCTGTGATAGCGGGTCGCCTCGAAGGGGTTTTCGAGGCCGCGATAGACCCCCTTGCCGTCGTGATGGATCCACGACGTCTTGCCATGCATGATCCGCGGCGCGCGCACGATCCGCGCCCCGTGCGCCTGCCCGATGCACTGATGGCCCAGGCACACGCCCAGGAGCGGCGTCCGGCCCGCAAATCGCTCGACCACCGCCGTCGAGATCCCCGCCTCGTTGGGCGTGCACGGGCCCGGCGATATAATGATCCGCGCCGGCGCCAGGGCCTCGATCTCTTCCAGGCTCAGGCAGTCGTTGCGCACCACCTTGAGGTCAACCCCAGGATCGATCTCACCCAGGCGCTGAACAAGGTTGTAGGTGAACGAGTCGTAATTGTCGATGAGGAGAATCATGCCGTTCGCGCTGTTCGGGCAAGCTCGACCACGAAGCCGTACGTCCCACGTTCCTGGATCGTAGCGTCCAATCGATTCCACCGGAAGGGAATCTCGCGCGCATCCGCCAGCCGCGCTCGGGACCGCGTGATAATCTTGGGGCTGGCGGTGGGGCGCGTCGCGCGGGTGTGCGCGACCGGCCAGACGCTTGGTCCGCCCCCTTCAGGGGAGCTAGACACGGAGGACGACGATGACGGCGACCGTCGTATCGATCGGGCTCGGGCTCGCAATAGGATCGTTCGGCGCAGGCTCGGTCCACGAGCACCGGCACTACCGGCCGTTCACCGAAAAGTACCTGCGTCGGCAGGAACGCGGCCAGAGCCATTTCCTGCCTCCCGGCCCTGGCTACGGAGTGGGATTCCCCAACGACGCTCCCGACAAATACGGTTGGGTCGACGACGAAACCTACCTGCCGATCGGCGCGGACCGGACGGCGGAGTATTACTTTCCCCGATATTTTTCCGCGCCGCCCCAGCAGCTTTTCCTCTGGTCTTCGTGGAACCCCTACCAGACGATGGGTCAGCGCTACATTCCCTATTGCGGCGGCGGCGGCGAGCATCCCATGGGAGGGCCCCCGATCGCTCCCGCGGATCTGCCCGTCTCTCCCTACGCCGCCATGCCCGACTCAGGGCCGCTCGTTCCCCTGCCGCGCTTGAACGGCCGCGTCGAAGCGCCCCCCGTGCCCTCGGGCGGATTGGGCCTCACTCCCTGACGAGCGGATGATGTACGATGAACCACGCCGCGGGACGCGCCGCGGCGTGGCTGACATCGTCCAAGCTCGGGGTCTACGCATGCGCTTGTGCTCAATCGCGGTCTCGTGCCTCCTCGCCCTGACCGGCCCAGCGGCGGGCCAGGCCCCACAAGACGCCGGTTGGCCGGGAGTCGGCAACGACCCCGGCTGCATGCGGTATTCGCGGCTCGATCAGATCAACCGCTCGAACGTCGCCCAGCTCAAGCCGGCCTGGGTCTACCACACCGGCGAGCTCAAGGGCCGCGCGGGCAAGACCATCGAGTGCACGCCGGTCGTCGTCGACGGCGCGATGTACATCACGACCGGCTACCTGAGAGTCGTCGCCCTCGACGCCGCCACCGGCAAGGAACGCTGGCAATTCGACCCCTTGAAAGACCATCCGTTCGTCCGCCGGCCAGCCTCGGGGGGCGTGAATCGCGGGTGTGCCTTCTGGTCTGACGGCAAGCCCGACGGCGCGCGCAGGATCATCCACGGCACGTCCGACGGGCGCCTGTTTTCCCTGGACGCCCAGACGGGCAAACTCGACACGGCGTTCGGCGACCGGGGCGTGCGCGACCTCCGCCTGGAATTCGACCCCGAGACCGCGGCCCTGGACTACGGCCCCACCTCGGCCCCGGTCGTCTGGCGCGACACGATCCTGATCGGGGTTTCCTGCGGCGAAGGCCCCGGCCGGGCCGCTCCTGGAGACATTCGCGCGTTCGACGTCCGCACCGGCAAGCAACTCTGGGCCTTCCACACCGTTCCGCGGCCGGGCGAATTCGGCAACGAGACATGGGAAGCCGGCTCCTGGAAAAACCGCGGCGGCGCCAATGCCTGGGGCGGCCTCAGCATCGACGAAAAACGCGGGCTGGTCTTCGCCGGCCTGGGCTCCGCCGCCTTTGACTTCTACGGCGGCGACCGCCGCGGCGACAACCTCTTCGCCAATTGCACCATCGCGCTCGACATCCAGACCGGCAAACGCGTCTGGCACTTTCAGACCCTGCGCCACGACCTCTGGGACCACGACCTGCCCGTTTACCCCAACCTCGTGACCGTTACCCGCGACGGCAAGATAATCGACGCCGTGGCACAGGTTACCAAAACCGGATATGTTTTTGTGTTTCACCGCGAGACGGGCAAGCCGCTCTTCGAGATCGAGGAACGCCCCGTCGCCCCTTCCGACGTGCCCGGCGAACGGGCCGCGGCGACGCAGCCGATCCCCAGGAAGCCGCCGCCGTTCTCGGCTCAGCGTTTCGACGAGACGAACGTCACGAACATCGGCCCGGCGAACCGGGCGTCGGTCCTGGAACAACTGGCGAAATTGCGCCGTGGGCCGGCCTTTAACCCCCCGAGCACGCAGGGAACCGTCGTGATCCCGGGCTACCACGGCGGCGCCAACTGGTCGGGCGCGTCGTTCGATCCCACCACCGGCCTGCTTTATGTGAACTCCAACAACGTCCCCAACATCATCACCCTGGCCGAGCCCAAGCCCGGCGAAAAGGCCCGCGTCGGTCCTTACGTCAACAAGGGCTACGTTCGGTTTCTCGATAGCGAGGGCTACCCCGCCATCAAGCCCCCGTGGGGCATGCTCACGGCCATCAAATTGAACACCGGCGACTTCGCCTGGCGGATCCCGCTCGGCGAGCATTCCGAGCTCACCGCCCGCGGCATCCCCCGCACCGGCACCGAGACCTTCGGCGGCTCGATCGTCACCGCCGGCGGCCTGGTGTTTATCGCCGGCACCAAAGACGAGCGCATCCACGCCTTCGACAAGGCCACGGGCCGAATGCTCTGGGAGCACGACCTCCCGGCCGGCGGCTACGCGACCCCCGCCACCTATCAGGTCAATGGCCGCCAGTACGTCGTCATCGCGGCCGGCGGCGCGGGCAAGCTCGGCACCAAGCCCGGCGACGCCTTCGTCGCCTTCAGCCTCCCTGAGTGAGCCCACCAGACCACGGACACCTGGCCGGTTTCCGACCACCCGCGGCCGGAACGCGGATTCCTCTTCGTCGTAACCCGCTCTTGCGATTCGGGTTTCGTCCGATATACTAATTTAGTGTGAGTCAGTATGAAACTGGTACGACGCGAGAGCGGCCATGAAAACACCCGACCGGCCGAAGACGCTGCAGGAACTGATGGCGCGAACTTCGCACGGTCGTCTCAAGGTGATTCTGAGCGTCGTCGAGTCCCCGAGTGTTGACGGCAAGTATCGCCACTGGGACAAGTTGCGCCACCTCGAAACGCCCCCGGGGCTGTCTCATCCGGAGTGGTGGTTGGGGCTGAAACTGCGCCGCTCGGGGTCGAGCCCAATCCCGCTGCGCGACAAGGCAGGGGCCAGCTTCCGTTTGAATATGGTCGATCCTTTGCCCGAAATCCTGCATCACGTGGATTCTCAGGCCCGCGGCGCGATCCAACAACCCGAGCCTCTCACGAATCCCGCCACCCGCGACCAGTATCTGGTGCGCTCGCTGATCGAGGAGTCGATCACCTCAAGCCAGCTGGAAGGCGCCTCCACGACGCGCGTGGTCGCCAGGAAAATGCTCCGCGGAAACCGCGCGCCTCGGAACCGCGGCGAGCGCATGATCTTCAACAACTACCAGGCCATGCAGCATATCCTGGAGATCAGGGATCGAGAGATCACTCCGACGATGATATGTGAAATTCACAATATGGTCACCGATGGGACGCTTGATGATCCTTCGGGGGCGGGACGGTTTCGACGATCCGATGAAAACATCGTGGTGGAAGACGTCGAGGGTCAAGTCCTGCACGATCCGCCCCCCGCCGATGAGCTCGAGCGCCGCGCCCACGAAATGTGCGCGTTCGCGAACGAGAAGGGCCGCGGCGGGTTCCTTCATCCCATGGTCCGCTCGATGATCTTGCATTTCTGGTTGGCCTACGACCACCCGTTCGTCGACGGCAACGGCAGAACCGCGCGGGCGCTGTTCTACTGGTCCATGCTCAAACAAGGCTATTGGTTGTTTGAGTACATTTCGATATCGAAACTGATCCTCCGCGCCCCGGCCAGGTACGGGCGGGCGTTTCTCGAAACCGAGACCGACGAGAACGACCTGACCTATTTTCTGATCTATCACGCGAGCATCATCCGCCGCGCGATCGACGAGCTCGATCAGTACATCGATCGTCACGTCCGGGAGCTCGCCGAGGCCGAGAAGGATCTGGCGGGCCTCGCCGTCCTCAATCATCGCCAGCGCGATCTGGTGAGCCACGCCCTGCGCCATCCCGGCGAGCGCTACTCGACCGAGACCCACCGCAACAGCCACCGGGTCGCCTACGAGACCGCTCGGAGCGACCTCATGGACCTGGTCGACCGGGGCTTGCTCCAAAAGAAAAAGCACGGCAAGTCGTGGGTTTTCTCACCCGCCGTCGATCTGACGGAGAGATTACAACGCCTGGACTGAGCCGTCGGCGGCCCGGGACGAGCCCCGAGCCACGGGCTCAGATGGGGTACAGATTCTTGAGCCGCGCGCGGGCGGCCGCGCTTCCCTTGGCCGCCTTGATCAGCGGGAAGGTCTGCATCTTGCCGTCGACCTCGAGCGTCAACACTCCGCTGCGAATCACCGAGGTGGCGATCCGGACGTAGCGGGTCTTGCCGTTGGGCAGCCAGATGTGAACCTGCTGCAGGTTGGGCTTGAACGTCCGGCGGCTGACGCCGGTCGTCTTTTTGCCCACCCCGCCCAGATACTTGGCCTTGCCGCGGTCGGTCTTTTGATTGCCGAACGAGGTCTTCTTGCCACTGACCAGACACTGCCGCCCCATCGTCAACTCTCCTCGCCGATTTGATTCACCGGGGCGCTGCCATCGTCGTCACGAGAGCGCCCGTCGAGATCCCTTCATCGCCCAGCCGACCCACGACCGGGCTCACGCTTTTGCTTTCTCGGGTTTCTTTTTCTTGAGCGGATCGTGCGGCTTGCTGCGCTGAATGTTGCCGCATTCCTCCACCAGCTCGCACACCTTGTGCGGCGGCACGTTCAGCTTGCACTGGGGGCAATTGCTCAAGGCGGGAGCGACCAGAAAATCGTGGCTCCTCCGCTTTCCCTTGGCAGACTTGGATTTACGTCTCTTTGGTACAGCCACGAACGGACACTCCCAGACCGGTCTCGAGACCCCATTCTTGGGGCGAAAAGTCCAATTATCCGCATCCACCCCGGCATTTCAAGAGCGCCTGCCTCGGTTTTTGACTCTCGGCCGGCTCAAGTCTCCGCGCTCCTGGGCGGGACAACGGCGATCCAGGCCAGCGCCCCGATGAGATAACTGGCCCCGAGCAACAGAAACGGCGTGGTCCCGTCGTGGGCGTCGAGCAAACGGCCGATGGCGCGGGTTTCGATCGCGGCGGACAGGTTGGCGGCCATGTTCATCGCACCCGAGGGGTTCCGAGAGATCTCTCGGCGGAGCGCCCTGTCAGAGCAAGTCAACGCCTCGCGTCCAATTGCCGTCAAATATCTTCGCCCTGGCGCTCCAATTCATAAGAGGCGTTAAGCCATGGTGTTGCGCTATTCGCGGTCGTCACCAGCCCGCGCCCCACGCGACCCCAGTCAAATTGGCGTCAAATATCATGTCAGTCGCTCTCATGCCCAGAACGGGACATAACTGGCATTCTTCCGGCGCGAGTCGGGATCGTAGAGGCGAACGAGCCCTGCTTTCACGGAATCGCGGATCAGGCGGGACGCCTGGGCCGCGTTCTCGTCATCGATCCCGAGTCGCTCCCGGAGCGACGAGTTGGTCATCCGCTTGCCGGTGACGAAACAGAGGCAGGCGTGCTGGTAGCAGGCTCGGATCCGGTCTTTCGAGTCCATCTCCGAGAGCTTCCCGTGGGCGAACAAGGTTGCCCTGGTGAACCCCGGTTGCATGGTCGTGATCGCCGTGAAGTCGGGCGCCGGAAGCTGGAACGCCTCGATCTCCGCCACCACCTTGTCGATCCCCGTGCCGCCCTCTTCGCAGATCTTCATCCGTCGCATCAGTGCCGCCAGCCCCTCGTTCCTGGATCTCGGCGGCGTGTCAATGAAACGAAGCGTGTCCACCAAGGGCTCGCCAGGATTGGTGATCTCCAGCCGGTCGGCGAAGATCTCGACCATCGGCCCCGAACCCGTCACCGTGAAGTCCTGGTGGATCAACGCATTGGCGGTGAGCTCCCGGATCGCCAGCTCCGGATACATCCGATTCTCTCCCCGAAACGCCTGGCCGATCGGCTCATTCTGCGGCAGTTGCGAGTTGATGAACCCGACCGCGGGCTCGAAAGCCAGGGCGTAGCCGTACTTCGATGGCGGGTCACGCCACTCTCGCTCCGTCTCCGTGCGGCTCGCTCCCTTGTATTTGACGACCCGGAGGACTTTGCGCCCGAGCCGGTCGAACCGATTCAGATCCTTGGCAAACAAGACCGCCCCCAGGTTTGTGATGTCGTAGACCCTCCCCGGCTTGCGGACGATGAGCTTCTCTTCGCTCAGCCGGTCAAGGATGCCCGCCTGATTCGAGGGGAAGGGGATCTTGAGAAGATCAAAGGCCCCGGAGAAGTCGAGAAGTGAGAGCACCTCGGCCCCCAGAACATCGGACTTGGCGATGCCGATCTCGAAGGGCGCGCTGGCGAAGGAAGCCCAAAGCGCCGCCTCCTTGGCCGGATAGTCCTTGAGCTTCTTCTTCAGGCTGCCAACCCGGATGAATGCCTCGCCGCCGAAGCGGATCGGGGCGTGAGTCGCACAGGGAACCTCGAGGATCACCACGGGCTTGCCTTTGTCGCTGAACTCGTGGATCTGGAAGTTGACCTGGGGATGCAGCGATCGCATGAGCCAGTTTTCGAGCGCCTCGTTGCCCTTCTTCGCCTTCCGCGGCTTGAACGTGGTACCCACCACTTTGTGAGTTTCGTCTTCCACGCCCCAGGCGAGGTAAGCGGCCGGTCGGCGCAGCAGGGCGGCGGCATTCGCCAGGGCGGACAGGTATTCGCCGATCTGCTCGGGGTTGTCGTTGTTGTGCTTGAACTCAACCCATTCGGTTTCGTCGGAGAGCGCCGTCAACTCGACCAGGAGTTTCGAAAGTCGGGCGTCGTTCATGGTCGCCATGAGCCTCCATCTCCTCGCGGGGCGTCCGCCGGAGCCGAGAGAGGCCGCCCTAGGGCGCCTTCCGATCGCACCCAAGGCTCCATCTCGAGTTCTCCAGTCTCTCACGTAAACGCCGAGCCCTGCAAGCAATCGCGGACGACCGATTACCACGGCCGATGGAGTGTAGCGCGGCTCGGGCTCGGTACGGTCATGGAATGATTCATTGTCTGTTTAATAATATTCTACTTCCTCTTGGCATTGAGGTTGGCGAACGGTCGCTGTCCGTGTGCGGCGTTCCGAGGGTTGTCTTTAGGTCGGCGGCCGGCTCAAGTCTCCGCGCTCCTGGGCGGGACAACGGCGATCCAGGCCAGCGCCCCGATGAGATAACTGGCCCCGAGCAACAGAAACGGCGTGGTCCCGTCGTGGGCGTCGAGCAAACGGCCGATGGTGCGGGTTTCGATCGCGGCGGACAGATTGGCGGCCATGTTCATCGCACCCGAAAGCGCGCCCGCCTTGCGGGGATCGATATCGGCCGCGGCCGCCCAGGCCGGGGCCATCGCCAGGTCGTTGCCCGCGAAGACGACCGCCAACAGGACCGCCAGCGGCACGACCCCGCTCGCCCACGGCACGGCCACGGCAGCCCCGCACGCCAGCGCCATCCCAGCGATTCCGACCACCCGTCGACCCGACGTCCGCCCCGTCCGTTTGATGATCAGATCCGACAGCACCCCGCCCCCCAGGCACGATGCCATGCCCAGCACGAACGGGAGCGATGTCAACAGCCCGACCGTGGCCGATCCCAGCCCGCGATGGTTGCTGAGATAGGTCGGCAACAGCGTCAAGAAAAAGTTCCCGCTGAAACCCAGGCAGCCATACGTCAGGCAAAGCGCAAGCGCGCTCGGGCTCGTCAGCAGCCGTTTCCATTCAGCCCATTCGCGGCCCGGGCCCGCGGTCACGCGCGGGGCAGGCGCCTGGCGGCGATACCACGACCAGAACCAGCCGCACCAGACCGCCCCGATCACCGCCGACAGCACGAGCGGGAGCTTCCAATCGCCCAGCCCGCGCACCAGTCCGTACATGAGCAGCGGCGCCAGCGCGCCGCCCAGCCGGCTCGACATCCAGATCGTCCCCTGCGCCCGCCCGCGCTGGGTCGTCGCCGTCCAATCGGTCACCAACCGCGAAATCGAGGGAAACGTGCCCGCCTGAAACCCGCCGAACAGGAATCGCAGAACGAGCAACACCGGCATCACGAGCCCATATCTCAGAGGGATCAAACCCACGAGCGCCACGCTCGCGGTCAGGACCGAGCTCCCCAGAACGACCCACGCGAGCGATTTTCTGACTCCAAATCGATCGGCGATCATCCCCCAGGGCATCTCGAAAAGCCCATAGCCCAGCATGAACGCCGCCATCAGGTCGCCCAGGTCTCGATCGTCGAGTCCCAGCGGCCCCCGGAACGCGATCGAGGCCGCCGCGAAGCCGACCCGATGGATGTACACAACGATCGCAAGAAGACATGCCGCGGTGATCACGCGCCTGTGCGTCGCGTCCAGGCGCTCGTCCGCGCCGCCCAGGGGCGCTTCCGGCGGGGCGAAGGGGTTGATCGTCGTCATGCGGACTCCCCGCTGGCTTGTGGGCGCGGCCCCTTCCCGTCCCCGTGCGAGCGGGGGGGGCGTCCCAAGAACATAGAGAGCCCGCCCCCGCGCCGCAAGGGCCGGGGGGATCCCGATCAAGCCCGCGCCATCGCCGCCCGGCCGCTGAAGACGAGGTAGCCGACCGGAATCAAGAGCCGCGTGAGCAGCATGTTCGTGATCAGCCCGCCGATGACGGCGATCGCCAGCGGCTGCTGCATCTGCGCGCCCGGCCCCACGCCCACGGCCAGGGGCGCGAGCCCCAGGATCGTACACAGGCTGGTCATCAGGATCGGCCGGAACCGCGTCCGGCCCGCGCTCAACAGGGCGTCGCGCAGCGGCATGCCCTGCGAGTGGAGCTGGCCGATGTACTCGATCAGGATGATGCCGTTCTTGACGTCCAGACCGATCAACAAGATCGCACCCATGAACGACGACACGTTGAGCGGCGTCCCCGTGATCCAGAGCGCGAAGAGAGCGCTCGCCAGCGAGATCGGCTGGGTCAGGAAGATCAAGAGCGGCAACGTCAGACTGTGGAACTGGAAGCCCAGCAGCAAGAACACGAGCGCCGCCGCGACCACCAGGACGGTCAGCAGGTTGATGAACGACTCTTGCTGCGCCCGATAACTGCCGGCGAGCTCCCAGCGGTAGCCCGGCGGGAATCTGAGCTCCGCGAGCTTGGCCTTGATCTCGCGATTCACCGAGCCCAGGTCGCGCTTCTCGAGCTCGGCCGAGACCGTGATCACCGGCTGCTGGTTCTCACGCCAGAGCTCGTTCGGGCTGCGAACGGTGCGAATCGAGGCGATCTGGCCAAGCTGCACGAACCCCAGCCCTACCGCCGCCGTCGGCCGGGTCGCGGCGGCCACGGGCGCGGGCGTCGCCGTCGACAGGCTGATCGGCAATAAATGCAGCCGCTCGCGGTCGTATCGCACCCGGTCCGGATAGCGGACCCGGATCTTGGTCATCCGGTCTTGCTCGAGCACCGTGCTGGCCACCTGACCATAGAGCGCGGCGTTGAGCTGTGACTCGACGTCGAGCTCCGTCAGACCAACCCGCGATGTCATCAGACTGTCCGGCCGGATCACCACGTCGGGATTGCCCAGGAACACATGGGAATTGACATCCATCGCGCCCGGAACGCCCTCGACGATCTTGCCGACCTCCTCGGCAAGCGCGCGCAGCCGGCTGAAATCGGGGCCGAAGACCTTGACCTCGATCGGAGTGTCGACACCCGCCAGATCGTTGATCTGATCCTGCACCAGGGGCACGAATTCGGTCTCGAGCTCGGGAACCTCGGATTCGATCTCCTCGCGCAAAGCGTCGAAGATCTCTTCCATCGTCCGCCGGTCCGAGGCCGGCTTGAGGCTGACCAGGATGTCGCCGGTATAAGGCTCGGTCGCGAAGAACCCCAGCTCAGCGCCCGTGCGGCGGATGTAGCCCGCGATGTCGGGCGTGCTCTGGAGGATCTCCTCGACCCTGCGCATCACGCTGTCGGTCTGGGCGAGCGAGGTGCCGACCGGCATGTTGTAATCGAGCACGAACGCCCCTTCGTCCATGTCGGGCATGAAGCCGGTTTCCATGTTGAGGGCCAGCCCGACCAGCGGGATCACGGCGAGCAAGGCAAGAAACATGGCCGTCCTGGGGATGCGCAGGCCCACGCGCAACAGCCCCTCGTAGCCGCCCGCCATCAGGTTATAGATCGGGCCCGTCGTCGGCATCGGCCGCTTGCCCAGGAAGCGGGCGGCCAGCACCGGGATGATCGTCAGACTCACGACCATCGAGACCAGAAGCGCGATCGAAAGCGCCAGCGCGAGCGATTGGAAAAACTGCCCGACCACCCCGCGCACGAAGGCCAGGGGTACGAAGACCAGGATCGTGGTCAAGGTCGAGCCCACGACAGCGCCCGAGATTTCCCGGCTGGCGCGGTCGACGGCCGCGTCGCCCGACTCGCCCATCGCCAGGTGCCGCGCGATGTTCTCGATCACCACGACCGTGTCGTCGATGATCAGGCCGATCGCCACCGCCAGGCCGCCCAGCGACATCAGGTTGAGCGTGTCGCCCGTGAGATAAAGAAACACGAACGTGATCGTGAGGCTGAGCGGAATCGAGAGCGCCGCGATCAACGTCGCGCGCAGGCTCTTGAGAAAGAGCAACAGCACGACGACGCTCATGATCCCGCCGATCACGATGGCGTCGCGGACGTTGGCGATGGCGGTGCGGACCAGCACGCCCTGGTCGTAGACGGGGTGGATCTCAACCCCCGGCGGAGCGCTTTTGGCGGCGTCGGCCAGCACGGTCTTCAGGCTCGCGGAGACCGCGAGCGCATTGCCCCCCAGCCGGCGAAAGACGGTGAGCGCGACCGCGTCCTTGCCGTTCGAGCGGATCGCCTTGGTACGGTCCTCGTGCCCGACCACGACCCGGCCCAGGTCGCGAAGCAGAATCGATTGCCCATTCTTTTGCGCGATCACCCGATCCTCGAGATCGAGCGGGTCGACGGCCAGGGTGTCGGCCAGAACCTGGTACTGAAGCGCCCCCTTGTCGAGCCGGCCGACGGCCTTGAGCCGGTGCTCTTTTGAAAGGCGGTCGGCGATGTCGGCGATCGAGAGATTGGCGGCGACCAGGGCGTTGGGATCGACCTCGACCAGGATCTCGCGGATGTCGCCCCCTTGCACGGTCACGTACGAGACGTCGGGGATGCGGCTGATCCGTGGCCGGAGGTCGAAATAGGCGTAATCGTGCAGCGCGGACGGATCGCGCCCGCCCGTGACCACGAACGAGATGATCGGGAACACCGACGGCGTCTGCCGCTCGGTGATCGTGGTGGTGCCGGGGGGCAGTTGAGCGCCCACCTCGGCCATCCGGGCCCGGATGTCGTTCAGCCCCTGGATCATGTCGGTGTTGGGGGCGAAGTCGATCGAGATCTCGGCCGCCCCGCGGACCGATTTCGACCGCACCCGCACCACCCCCAGCACGATCCCGACCGCTTCCTCGATGGGCCGGGTGACCGCGACCTCGACGTCCTTGACCGCCAGGCCGGGCGTTTGCGCGATCACCACGATCCGGGGAAACGCGACCTCCGGGTAGATGCCGCTGGGCATGGACATCATCGCGATCGCGCCAAAGATGCTCAGCAGCCCCGCCGTGACCACGATCAGCCCGAAATACGGCCGCGCCAGGGCCACCAGGTTGACGCCGCCGGCCGCGTGCGAATGAGCCTCGCTCGCGGGCTCGTGAGCCTGGCTCATCGACCTTCCTCTTTCTTGACTTCGGCCTTGGCGTCGTGGCCTTCGGTCTTGGCGTCCTTGACCTCGGGCTTTTCGCCGTGGGCCTCGTCTTTTTCGTCCTTTTTCTCCGGCTCGTCCGCGGCGAGCTTGACGGGCGTCCCCTCGGGTAGGTTATAGCCCCCCTCGACGATCACGAGGTCGCCCTCCTTGAGCTCGGCCCCCGCGAGCTCGACCCAGCCGTCGTGGGGCGTGCGGAGCTCAGGATGGAGCACGGCCGACTTGCCCTCGCGGACGACCCCGAGCACCGGCCCTTCGCCCAGGTCCAGCACGGCCTGGGAGGGGACTTGAAGCACGTCCTTGCGCTCCGAGACGGTGATCGTCACCGCGACCGCCTGGCCCACCGTGAGCCGGCCGCCCAGGTTGTCGACCAGGATCCGCACCGGCAGATTGCCGGTCTGCACGTCGGCCACGCGGCCCACGAACGCGATCGTGCCCTTCAAGGGCTCGGGCTTCTCCGCCGATTCGCTCGCGAGAGCGCGTTCCTCGGCGAGCTGAACTGTCGCCGGCATGCCCATCTTGACCAGCACGGCCGCCCGAGGCGCGAGCCACACCGACGCGAAGACCCGCCGGGTGTCGACCACCTCGCCGATCGGAGAGCCGATGGCGATCGTCTGGCCGGGGTGGCACGTCAAGCTGTCGAGCACGCCGTCGATCGGCGAGCGAATCGTGTGAAAATCCAGGTGCGCCTGCGAAAACGCCACCAGCGCGTCGGCCGTCTTGATCTTTCCCTCGGCCTCGGCGACAGCTTCCGGCCGGGGACCCAAGAGCATCACCGCGAGCTGGGCTTCCGCCGTCTTTTGCTGGATCTGGGCTTGCTCGAGCGCTGTCTGGGCGATGAAGAGCTGCTGTTCGGAGACCTCGTGCCGATCGCGGAGCGGCTTCAGCCGGTCGACGGCTTCCTTGGCCTGCGCCACCGCGACCCTGGCCTGCTCGATCGCCAGCTCGTTCGCCCTGCGCTCCTCTGATCGGGGGATCGACTTGAGCAAGTTCAGCGACGCCTTGAGTCCGTCGCGGGTCGCCGTCTTTTCGGCCAGATCGGCCGAGGCGGCCGACTTGTCCAGCTCGACGATCGGCTGGCCCTTCTTGACCGCGTCTCCCTGGCGGGCCAAAAGCTCGTGGACGTGCCCCTCGACGGCCGGGGTCAGCGTTGCGATCTGATCCGGCAGCGGCTCGCACCGCCCGAGCGCCTCCACCGTCTCGATCAAGGGTGCGATCCGCGCCTTCACCGCCCGCACCGTCACGTGGGCCTCGCCCTCTTCCTCGGCCTTGTCCGCGGCCGGCTCATCGCCGTGCGGTCCGCAACCCGCGACCGCGAAAAGCAGCGGAAAAACCAGGCCCCACTCGCGCCGTTTCATCAGCAGGCCCCTCATGCATCCCTCGAGACTCGGCGTCACCAACCGCCCCAAAGCCTCTAGCCTATCACCGAACCCCCTCGGAGAGCGCGAGCCGTTCGATTAGATATCCTTCATGATTGGGGACGAAGAGGGTGGCGCGGCGCGCGCGAACATCGGGTTTCCAGTCCGAAGGACTGAGAGGTCGTCTAGAAAGCCAGTTTTGTCACGAGTCTACGGACCATCAGAGAAATCATCGATAATTCGATAAAGGCCTCGCTCGATGACGTCGTTCCCTCATAATCCTTGCTCAAGCGTCGCGACCTGCCGAGCCAG
>DAIDHE010000450.1 GCA_027459775.1 Planctomycetales bacterium
CCGTTCCCGCGCGACGCCTTCAGCAAATGGCTGGCGGCGGCCGAGAAGGCGGGCGCGGCCGAGCGCAAGGGGGTTCCACCGGCGATTCAGACCGTCCTCGACGTTCCCGTCGCCAAGCGTTCCAAGACCCAGACCGAATCGCTCGAGCGTTATTACCGAACCGTGGCCGAGGAGCTCAAGCCGCTCCGCGACCAGATCGCCGCGCTCGAGAAGGCGAAGCCCAAGATCCCGACGCTGCCGGTGATGGAAGAGTTGCCCGCCGACCGTGGGCGGGTGACGCGGCTGCTCAAGAAGGGAAATTATCTCGACCCCGGCCATCCGGTCCAAGCGGCGACGCCGAAGGCGCTCAACCCGTTCCCCGCCGGATCGCCGGCGAACCGGCTGGGGCTGGCGCGGTGGCTGGTCGACGCGCGTAATCCACTCACCGCCCGCGTCGCCGTCAATCGGTTCTGGGCGCGGATTTTTGGGACCGGATTGGTCGAGTCCGAGGAAGACTTTGGCGTGCAAGGCGAGTCCCCCAGCCACCCGGCGCTGCTCGATTGGCTGGCGATCCACTATCGCGATTCGGGGTGGGACACAAAAGCATTCTTGCGTTTGATCATGACATCGTCCGTCTATCGGCAATCGGCGCGGACCACCCCTGAGCTGCTCAAGCGCGACCCGCGCGACCGGCTGCTGGCGCGGTTCCCGCGGGTGCGGCTCGAGGCCGAGATGGTCCGCGACCAGGCGCTCGAGGCGAGCGGGCTTCTGTGCCGCAAGCTGGGCGGGCCCAGTGTGTTTCCGGTCCAGCCCGACGGGCTCTGGCAAGCGGCGTTCAACGGCGAGCGCACCTGGAAGACAAGCGCGGGCGGCGATCGGCACAGGCGGGGGATTTACACGTTCTGGCGGCGCACCACGCCGTATCCGTCGATGACCGCCTTCGACGCGCCTAGCCGCGAGATCTGCGCGATCAAGCGAATCCCGACCAACACGCCGCTCCAGGCGTTCGTCACGCTCAACGACCCGGTTTATGTCGAGGTCGCCCGCGCCCTGGGCCGCAGGCTGATCCGCGAGGGGGGCGGCACGCCTCGGGACCGCCTGGGCCTGGGATTCCTGCTCTGCCTGGGCCGGCCACCGCGCCCCGAACAGGTCGAGCCCTTGCTCAAGCTTTATCACGCCGAGCTCGAGCGCTATCAAAAAGACCCCAAGGCCGCCGCCGACTTGGCGGGCGACCCGGGCGCGGCCGCGGCGGCCGAGGAAGCGGCGTGGACCGCCGTCTCCAGCGTGCTCCTGAACCTCGACGGATTCCTCACCAGGGGCTGATCGCGATGCACGACCTGACGAACCAGCTCAAGCTCGAACACGTGCGGGCCCTCACCCGTCGCCAGTTCTTGAAGCATTCCCACACGGGCTTAGGCGCGCTCGCACTCGCGGGCTTGCTCGAAAAGGACCAGGCCCGCGGCGCGTCCGTTCTGGCCGGCGGGCCTGGCGACTCCGCCCCGTCGACCACGAACCCGCTCGCCCCGCGGCCCCCGCATTTCGCCCCCAAGGCCAAGCGGGTCATCTATCTGCATATGTCGGGTGGTCCACCCCAGCAAGATCTGTTCGACGATAAGCCCGAGCTCAGAAAGCACCACATGCAGCCCTGCCCGGAAGAGCTGCTCAAGAACCAGCGGTTCGCCTTCATCAAGGGGCGGCCCATGATGCTCGGCTCGCCCTACCGCTTTGACAAATGCGGCCAGTCGGGCGCGGTCGTGAGCGAACTGCTCCCGCATTTTCGCGGAGTCGTCGACGACGTCTCGATCATCCGATCGATGTGGACCGACCAGTACAACCACGCGCCCGCGGAGCTCTTTCTCTATACCGGCTCGCCCCGCAACGGCGGCGCGGGCATGGGGTCGTGGATCACCTACGGGCTCGGCTCGGAGAACCAGGATCTGCCCGGCTTCGTCGTCCTCATCAGCGGCGGCACCGACCCCACCGGCGGGAAGGCGCTCTGGAGCACCGGCTATTTGCCCAGCGTTTATCAAGGGGTCCAGTGCCGCTCGGTCGGCGACCCGATCCTCTACGTCAGCGACCCCAAGGGCATGAATCGCGGCGATCGCCGCCGAACCCTGGACGCTCTGCGCCAGCTCAACGAATTCGAGCTCGCCGAATACGGCGACCCCGAGACGCTCACTCGCATCAGCCAGTACGAGCTGGCGTTTCGCATGCAGATGGCGGTGCCCGACGTCATGGATATTCGCCAGGAGCCGGCGGGCATCCTCGAGGAATATGGCGCACAGCCGGGCGGCGCGTCGTTCGCGAACAACTGCCTGCTGGCGCGGCGGCTGGTCGAGCGGGGCGTGCGATACGTCCAGCTTTTCGACTGGGGCTGGGACTGCCATGGCACCGGCGCGGGCGACGACATCGTCAAGCATCTGCCCGCGAAATGCCGCGAGGTCGATCGCCCGATCGCGGCCTTGCTGGCCGATCTCAAGCGCAGGGGTCTGCTCGACGAGACCCTGGTCGTCTGGGGGGGCGAGTTCGGCCGCACCTCGATGAACGAGGCCCGCGACGGCTCCAAATTCCTGGGCCGCGACCATCACCCCCACTGCTTCACAATCTGGATGGCCGGCGGCGGCGTCAAACCCGGCGTGGCACTCGGAGCCACCGACCCCCTGGGCTATCAGATCACCGAATCCCCGGTCGCCATCCACGACCTTCAGGCCACCATCCTGCACTTGCTCGGACTCGACGCCTGGAAACTCGTTTATGCATACCAGGGCCTTAACCAAAAGCTCATCGGCCCCGAGGGCGACGCCAAGGTCCGCAAGGAAATCGTGGCATAGGATAAGCCCGAAGCGCAAGCGAGTGAATTCCGGAGATATTTGTTTCAATAATAAGATTGCTTGAGCATTAGGATCGTAGTACGAGACAGACCGCCGAACGTTCTCTAACCCTCGAGATCCCTGAGCCACTGGGCCGGGTCCGCGTCCGAAGGCATTCGCCAGTCGCCCCGAGGAGAGAGGCTCACCGTGCCGACCTTGGGCCCGTCCGGCAGGCACGACCGCTTGTATTGCTGGCGGAAGAATCGCGTGTAAAACGTGCGCAGAGTCGCAACCACAATCGAGCGGGAATACGGCCGCGAAAACGCCGCGTGCTCGCTCAAGAAGAGAATCTTTCGCGGCGAGTAGCCCCGGCGAATGGCGTGGTAAAGGAAAAAGTCATGAAGCTCATAGGGTCCAATCGCGTCCTCGGTCGACTGCTCGATCTCGCCGGTCGTCGAGGCCGGCAAGAGCTCGGGCGAGATCGTCGTCTCGGCGATCGACAGCAGCGCCCGCCTGGCCGGCCCGTCGGGAAACTGGCCCAAGGCCACGTGCCGCACCAGGAACCGCACCAGGGTCTTGGGGATCGAGCAGTTGGGGTTGTACATGCTCATGTGATCGGCATTATAGGTCGACCAGCCCAGCGCGAGCTCCGAGAGGTCTCCGGTGCCGATCACGAACCCGCGCGACATGAGCAAGAACGTCCGCAGCCGCGCCTGCACGTTTTCAAAGACGAGGTCGTGGAGAGCCGCGCGGGGCAGCTTGGCCAGGGCGGCGGTGAAACCCTCGACCGATTGGCCGCGGCAGTCGATGCCGAAGGGCTGGTGGCCGAGCTGGCGAAAGGCGTCCAGGGCCAGCGCGCGGATGTCGATCGTCTCGGCCGGGACCGAAAGCTGTTCCATGAGCGCCAGCGCGTTCGAGCGAGTGCGCTCGGTGGTGCCGAATCCTGGCATGGTGAGGCCGCGGACCGAGTCGCGGCCGAGCCCCATGGAGTCGCGGGTCGCCACGGCGACCAGCAGAGCCAGGGTCGAATCGAGTCCCCCCGAAACGCCCACATAGAGGGGCGTATTACCGGGGAGTTGCTCGATGCGTTTGGCGAGCCCAGCGCACTGGATCCCGAACACCTCGGCGCAGCGGCGGTCGAGCTCGGGCCCGTGCGCTGGCACGAACGGCGCGGCCGGAACGTCTCGCGTGAGGCCCGTCATCGATTCCGCGACGACGAAGGGAATCCGGCGGAAGGGTCGCGGCGGCCGGGCGTCGTCAAAACTGGTCATCGTCCGCCGGTCGAACCGCAGCGCGCTCACGTCGACGTCGCGGGTCAGAATCCGCGCGTCCCTCGCGAGCGGGCCGCCGTCGCCCACCCGCGCCGATTCGCCCAGCAAGCGGCCATTTTCCGCGATCAAGCAGTGGCCGCCAAAGACGAGGTCGGTCGTCGATTCCGTCGGACCCGCGCCGGCCATGGCACAGGCCGCGATGCAGCGACCCGACTGGCCGACGACCAGGTCGGCGCGGTAGCGGCTCTTGCCGATCGTCTCGTTGCTCGCGGAGATATTGAGCAAGACCGTCGCCCCCCCCATCGCCTGAAGCGTGCTGGGTGGGATCGGCACCCACAGATCCTCGCAAATCTCGATCCCAACCACCAGATCGGCGGCGAACGCCGAGCCGCCCAGGCCCCGGGCCTGGAACAAGAGATCGACGCCGAACGGGACCGAGCGGCCGGCGACCACGACCTCGGCCGGCTCGGAACCGATCGCCGGGCGAAACCAGCGGAGCTCGTAAAACTCCTTGTAATTGGGCATGTGTTGCTTGGGGACAATCCCCAGGATCTCGCCGCCGCCGAGCACGATCGCGCAGTTGTAGAGGCTGTTCCCCAGCGCCACCGGGGCGCCCACGACCACCAGGCCCGGCCGCCCGAGGGTGGCCTGGGCGACCTGGGCGACGGCCTCGAGCGCGGCGTCGAGAAGCGAGCCCTGGCCAAACAGGTCGCCGCAGGTGTAGCCGGTCAGGCCAAGCTCGGGAAAAAGCACGACGTCGCTGTCGGGCAGGCGCTCGACCAGGCCGACGGCCTCGCGCACGTTGGCGGCGGGGTCGGCGACCTGGGTCCGGGGCGACACGCACGAGATTCGAACAAATCCAAACTGATTCATCAATCACCTACCATGATCGGACGCCTTGCCGCCTTCAGGTCCACGGTCCGCCTGGTCGAGCCCGCCGCGCCCGGATCGGCGGGGACGCGCACCAGATCCCATTTTGAACCTCAAGCCGCCCCGCGGTAAAATCCCAGGGATCGTCTGCTTCATTGTATCGCCTTGGCTGGCGGCGTTCGCCCTCTGCTCCACGCTCGAATCGCGTTCTTGTCGTTCCTACTCTATCGAGAATCACAATGTACAGGCTGCTCTTGATCATCGCGGGTTTGCTCTTCGGGGTCGTCCTCGCCGAGCCTCGAGTACACGCCCAGGTGTCCAATCCGCCGGCCCAGGCCAAGCCCAAACACCAGCCGTTCGCCAAGCCCGGGGTCGCTCCCAAGGCCGAGCGGATTCGCTTTTTCGACGTCAAACATATCAAGGCCGAGCTCGCCGTCGACCCCAGCAAGCATACGATCTCGGGCGTGGTCACCCACACCCTTTCGCCGCTCCATCCCCATCTGACCGCCCTCGCCCTCGATTGCGGCCGGGCGCTCAAGGTCGGCCGCGCGACCGTTGGGCCTAAGAAAGCCGCTTGCACCTTCACACAGAAAGATGACACGCTCACCATCACCCTCGATCGGCCCTATGGCCCCAGCGACACGATCGATCTGGCGATCGAATACCAGGGCTCGCCCGACCGTGGGATGTACTTCATCCAGCCCGATCCTCCCTACAACGAAAAGACCCTCTCGTTCTGGACCCAGGGCGAATCCGAGGAAAACCGCCACTGGCTGCCCTGTTACGATTATCCCAACGACCGCGCGACGAGCGAGATGATCGTGACCACCATCAAGCCGCTGTTCGTGCTCTCGAACGGCGTCCTGGTCGAGACCAAGGACCAGGGCGAACGGAGGACCTACCACTGGCGCATGGACCTTCCCCATCCAAGC
>DAIDHE010000482.1 GCA_027459775.1 Planctomycetales bacterium
GCTGGCTCGGCAGGTCGCGACGCTTGAGCAAGGATTATGAGGGAACGACGTCATCGAGCGAGGCCTTTATCGAATTATCGATGATTTCTCTGATGGTCCGTAGACTCGTGACAAAACTGGCTTTCTAGACGACCTCTAAGAGCCCGCGATCGACGTTTTGGCCCCCACGGTTCCGAGGGGCGGTCCTTGTCGATCGGGGTCGTGAAAGCTCACAATATTCCCAATACGCCCCGGGTCGTCAACGCCGACCCCATCCCCCATGGTTTGGATGGCCCCCGTTTCATGAGCTCTCCGGTCCAACTCGACGATCCGCCCGAATCACCCTCCCAGCGCGTCGACAAGTCGCGGCAGCGCGTCCGGCGGATGTTTTCGTCGATCGCCAGGCGCTACGACCTGCTCAATCACCTGCTTTCGCTCAACATCGACCGCTCGTGGCGACGGTTCACGACCCGCGCCGTCCCCCCCGTGGCGGGCGAGGCGATCCTCGATTGCTGCACCGGCACGGCGGACCTGGCGCTCGAATACGACCGCGCGGGGCAGGGGCGGTCGCCGATCGTCGGGGCCGATTTCTGCCGCGAAATGCTGGTGCTGGGGCGCGACAAGATCCACGCGGCCCAGGCTGATGAACGCGTGGTTCTGGTCGAGGGCGACGCCGAGCGGCTCCCCGTACCCAGCGATGCGTTCGCCGTCGTGTGCGTGGCCTTTGGGCTCCGGAACGTCCAGGACACGGTCCGCGGCGTGGACGAGCTCATTCGCGCGGCCCGGCCCGGCGGGACCGTCGCGATCCTGGAATTCTCGCGACCGCGCGGCAAGATCCTGGGCCGGCTCTATCTCGCCTTTTTCCGCCATATTCTTCCGCGAATCGGCCAGGCCGTCGCCCCCAACGCCGACTCGGCCTATCACTATCTGCCCCGCAGCGTGCTTCAGTTTCCCGACGGCCAGGAGATGCTCGACCTGCTGGCCTCGCGCGGTTTGACCGGGCTCGAGCAGCATCCGCTCACCGGGGGGATCGCGACTCTCTATGTTGGCCGAAAACCCGCGGCTCTCGCGACGGCGCCTGTGTCATGAGCCCTTCCCAAGACAGTCGCAACGATCTGGTGGTGGGCCTCACCGGTGCCAGCGGCGCGCCCTACGCGGTGCGGCTCGTCGAGGTTCTGGCCCGGGCGGGCCGCACGGTTCACCTTTCGATCAGCCCCAGCGGCGCACAGGTCTTGCGCGAAGAGCTCGGGATCGAGGTCGACCTCGATCGCTTTGATCCCGCCCAGGTCGGCGATCTCGCACCCGGCCGGCTGATCTATCACCACCACCGCGACCTCACGGCGGGCATCGCGAGCGGGTCGTTCCGCACCGCGGGGATGGTGATTGTTCCGTGCAGCATGAGCACCCTGGGCCTGATCGCCGGCGGGATCTCCACCAACCTGATCACTCGCGCGGCCGGCGTCCATCTGAAAGAGAGGCGGACGCTGATCCTGGTCCCGCGCGAGACGCCGCTCAGCTTGATCCATCTCGAGAACATGGTCCGGGCGACACACGCGGGGGCGCTCATCCTGCCCGCCATGCCCGGCTGGTATCACAACCCCCAGGGGCTCGGCGACCTGGTCGATTTCGTCGTCGGCCGAATCTGCGACCACCTGGGGGTCGAAAACGCTCTGGCGGCGCGCTGGGGCGAGCAGCCAGGCGAAGACGCTGGCGGAGAACGGCTCCATGACCACTCATAACCCGCCGAGCACCCGACGCCCCATCGTTTTGCTGACGGGCGCGTCGGCGGGGCTCGGCTCGACCATCGCTCGAACCCTGGCCCAAACACGGCGGATCGGCACGATCGTGCTCACGGCCCGGCGGATCGAGCGGCTCGAACAGCTCGAACGCGATCTCGCCATCCTCGATCCGAGCCTGGAAATCATGACGATCACCGCCGATCTCGCCGATCCCGACGCGCCCCGGCGGATCGCCCGAGAGACTCTCGAGCGCACCGGCGGCGTGGATGTCCTGATCAATAACGCCGGCCTCGGCCTGCCGACCCTTTTCGCCGACGCCGCCCCCGCGCAACTGAAGGATCAGCTCGCCGTGAATCTCACGGCCCCGCTGCTCTTGACGCGGCATTTGCTGCCGTCGCTGATCGAGCGCAAGGGGACGATCATCAACATCGGCTCGGCCATCACATGTATCGCGAATTCGGCCCTGGGCGCTTACGGCGCGACCAAGGCCGGGCTCGCCTACTGGAACGACGCCCTGCGCAGGGAGCTCATGGAAACGGGTGTGAAGGTCTGCCTGGTCGAGCCTGGCCCGATCCATACCGAATTCATGGACGCCCTGGCCGTACGCTTGCCCAAAGGGGGCGCGCCCGACCCGATCCTGAACAACGCCAGGCCCTGGATGACCGCTCGCGTCGAGGATGTGGCCGAGCGGGTGGTCCGTTTGATCGAATCGCCGCGGCGGCGCGTGTCGTATACCAGGCGTTTTGTCTGGACGTTTCGCGTGCTGGGGGCGCTGACCTGGCTTTTCCCAGCGCTCGGGGATTGGTTCGTGGTCAAGCTCAGCCGCGGGCGAGGGCTCAACGCATGATTCGCACGCGAATTCGCGACTTTTTGGAGTTGATTCGTTTCAGCCACACGCTTTTCGCCCTGCCGTTCGCGCTCATGGGGGCGGCGCTTGCCGCGCATAGCCGGGGCGCGTGGCATGGGCGGTGGCGCGACTGGCTGGGGATCGTGGTGTGCATGGCGACGGCGCGGTCGGCGGCGATGGCGTTGAACCGGATCGCCGACCGCCATCATGACAAGCTCAACCCGCGAACGGCGGCCCGCCACATCCCCGCCGGCCGGCTGTCGGTCCAGGCGGTCGCCGTTTTCGCGGCCTGTTCGTCGGCCTGCTTCATCGCGGCGACCCTGATCTTCCTGCCCAATCGCTTGCCGCTCTTGCTCTCGGTTCCGGTTTTGCTCTGGCTGCTGGCGTATTCTTACACCAAGCGGTTCACGAGCCTGGCCCACGTCTGGCTGGGGGTATCCCTGGGGCTCGCCCCCATCGCGGCCTGGATCGCCATCGCGGGAAATGTGGCCTGGCCGCCGGTGCTCCTGGGGCTCGCCGTGATGGCCTGGGTCGCGGGCTTTGACATCATCTACGCCTGCCAGGACGCCGACTTCGACCGCTCGGCCGGCCTCCAGAGCATCCCACGCCTTCTGGGAGTCAGGCGCGCTCTCTGGACCGCCGCCGCGTTCCACGCCGCGATGATCGTTCCACTCATCGGCCTGGGCCTGATCTATCCCCTGGGCTTGCTCTATTTCCTGGGCGTCGCGGGCGTCGCGGGCTTGCTCTTGTATGAACACGCCCTGGTCCGACCCGATGACCTCTCGCGCGTCAACCAGGCCTTTTTCCACGTCAACGCCTGGATCTCGATCGGGCTCTTGTGCGCGACGGTGCTGGATTTGGCGGTGTGACCACGGTCGACGCCGCCGCTGTTGCTAGACGATTCTCGCAGGCGAGTATTCAGGATCGTGCGCGGCCAGGGGACGTTTTACAACGGGCGCTCAGTATCCATGACGTTTGAAGAACTCCCGAGTGTTCTTTTCAGCGAGGAGTTCTTGCTCCAGGGCGTACCGCTTGGCCCAAGCGGCTTGTGGCGACATCCGCTCGATGCGATCGCCCATCCTTAGCATGCCCCGCGGCACCTCGAACCGCTCTCTCGGGGAGAGCGCGCGGAATCTGGCCACGTCCTCGCGGATCACCTCGGTCTCTCTGGGAAACTTGACGGGCAGGTCCATGATGCGCTCCGGTCTTGTCGGTCTCGTACCCATCATAGTGGATCGGCCGCCTCGGTCACGCTGGCAGGATCGGTTGCCGCTTCGTTCCATCGCGACTAAAATCAGAAGCACAAACCCCGACGCCCGAGTTCCGCGCGTCGTTTCGAGCCGCGGCCCCCGGAAACGCCGCCTGGATTTTGCTGAGAGGACGAGAGACAGATGACGACGGCCAGCCGACTTGGGGCGATTCGCGAAAAGGTCGAGGCAGGCGCGCGGCTGAGCTTCGAGGACGGGCTCGCACTCGAGGAGTCTCAAGACCTGTTCGCCCTGGGGACCATGGCCAACATGGTCCGCGAGCGATTGAGCGGCAATTATGGCTACTACAACGTCAACACCCACATCAACCCCACCAACGTCTGCGTGTACACCTGTGATTTTTGTGCCTTCCGGGCCGACCTGGGCGAGGATCGGGCCTATGTGATGGACCAGCCGCAAATCGAGGAACGCGCCAAGCAGGCCCACGAGCGCGGGGCGACCGAGTTGCACATCGTCGGCGGGCTGCACCACAAGCTGCCGTTTCAGTACTACGTCGACGTCGTGAAGTGGATCAAGGCGGTCGCGCCCGAGATCCACATCAAGGCCTACACGGCGGTCGAGATCGAGTGGTTCTCGAAGATCTCGAGGAAGCCGATCGAGGCGATCCTGGGCGAACTGATCGAGGCCGGCCTGGGCAGCCTGCCCGGCGGCGGGGCCGAGATTTTCCATCCCGAGGTCCGCCAGAAGATCTGCGGGGCCAAGGCCTCGACCGAGCGCTGGCTGGCCGTGCACCGGGCGGCCCATCGGCTCGGTCTGCGCTCGAACGCGACCATGCTCTACGGCCACATCGACGAACCGAAACATCGCATCGATCACCTGACGCGGCTGCGCGAGCTGCAAGACGAGACCGGCGGGTTCCAGACGTTCATTCCGCTGGCGTTCCACCCCGATCACTCGGAAATGGCCGAGATCCCCAAGCCGTCGGGGGTCATGGATCTCAAGGTGATGGCGATCAGCCGGCTGATGCTCGACAATTTTGAGCATATCAAGGCTTATTGGGTGATGCTCGGGCTCAAGACCGCACAGGTCGCCTTGTCGTTTGGGGCCGACGATCTGGACGGCACGGTCGTGCACGAAAAGATCTATCACGAGGCTGGGGCCGAGACTCCGCAAGAGGTCACGGTCGCCGAGATCCGCCGCCTGATCACCGAGGCCGGGCGGATTCCCGTCGAGCGCGACACGCTTTACCATCGGGTCGAGCGTGAAGGGGGTCGTTGGTCAAGCCGCGAGCACATCTCGACGCGATCCTTGGCCGCGGCGATCAGCTCGACCTGACCATTACCAGCGTTTCCGCTTCGCGTCCGCGGGCTTAGCCATGTCCACCTCGCCCGTGAAGGAAGACTGGGTCGTCGTCGATGTCGACGGCACGCTTCCCGGCCATCTCGAGCTCCCTCAAGACAATGGGGAATTCGTGGACAACGGGTTTCGATGTCCCCAGAACCTGCTCTTGATGGAGCTGCTCTGGGATTATGTGGAACGGGTGCGTCCTGACGGCCGGAATCTGATCTGGGGAAATGCGGGTATCTATTGGCGGCTCACCGAGCCTCGTGAGCGCGGGGCCGTCGTCGCCGATTGGATGTACGTCTCGGGCGCGCCCCCGCACCCTGAAGGAGAGATTCGCCGGTCGTATGTGCTCTGGAAAGAAAAAGTCGCCCCCGAGATCGTGATGAATTTCACGCTCGACGACGGCGTGCGCGAGCACGATCGAACCCCGCTCACGGGCAAGTTCTGGATCTACGAGCGGGCCGTTCAGGCTCGGTATTACCTGATTTACGTGGTTCCGAAGGCCGAACCGGAGGTGCATCAGCTTGAGGACGGCTTTTACCGCAAGCTGGCGCCGAATTCCAGCGGGCGTTATCCGATCGACTCGCTGGGCTTGGAGTTGGGCGTGTGGCGTGGTCGCTTCATGAACATCGACGCCGCCTGGCTGCGCTGGTACGACTCACGGGGCGAGATGCTGCTTACGGGTAACGAACGCGCCGAGACCCTACGCGAAGAAGCGAATGCCTTGCGCCAGGTCGCCAAAGCGATCCACGAGGCCACTGAAACCGTGATCCAAGAGACCGAAGCCGCGCGCAGGGGCGAGGAGGCCGCGAGGCAGATCACCTCGCTCGAACGCCAGGTCGCCCAGCTCGAGCGCCGGCGCGCCGCCGCCGAGCGCCAGCGCGCGGACGTGTTCGCCGCCAAGCTCAAGGAGCTCGGGATCGACCCCGAGAGCCTGTGACGGCCCGGTCGCCCCGGGGGGTCGATCGCGGCGGCGCCTCGGATTCATCACGGCGCGAACAGAGCCGACCGCGAGCGGGACGACGCCGTGGTCGACCTCGGTTTGATCATGGCACTCGACCTGGAACTCCGCCAGTACGACCGCCATTCTGGGTTCCGCGTGTGCCAGGCGGCCATGCCGTCCCCACTCAGTACTGATCCGAGCTGACGACCTCACCGCCGGCCCTCGTCGCGAGCGCCCTCCAGGTGGGTAGGGAGACCGCGCTCTTGAGAAAGCGAACACTGCCGTCCATCAGCATGATGTTGACCCCGCCGGGATGGCGGCTTCGCGCGGATAAGCCCGCGCTATCCATGCTTCCGAGGCTGATATCGGCGGCCAGGCGGGTACAGTCAAAGACCCGTGAGTTTGGTCCCAAGACATGGTTGTAGAGGGTCTCCTCCAGCCCAGAGGCGAGCCAGAAGCGACCCACGTTCGTGAACGCGCCACCGGTTCCGCCACCGGTCGCGCACAGTCGTGCGTACTCGTCGGCGTCGGGAGGGAACACGACCGGTTGACCAGACCGGCTGTAGACGTCTCGAAGTGAGCCGCTCGACTGAGCTCCGCCCGCGCCAGTGAGCCGCTCGCTGAATCCGACAGTCATGCTCAGACCGTCGAGAAAGAAGCTGGCATTCGTCAACAGAAGCTCTGGGAATGCGCCGCCGCCGCTGGGAGCGATCTCGGACTCGACGACGAATGTCTGATCACCCGTACACCCACGATAGTTGCTTCCTGGGTAAATCGTCGGTGAATCGGAGGGACACCGAAAACCAGACAACGGCGTCGCGAGGACCGTCGTGTTCGCGATGCTCAGCGCCGTCGACCAGTGCCAAGGTCCAATCTTGGTCGGAACGTCGACGAAATTGAGGGAGTTGAAGAGCGGCGACTGCTCGAGGAGCGGGAGGAGTTGAGCCCCAATCGAAGAACCGGGGCCCGCGGCGAACGGCTGGCTGTCGCGCGAGGTCGACAGCTTCACGCCGCCGGGAAATCGGCCGAAGGAGGCGTGGTGTCCCGCCAGCGCGACGCCCACCTGGCGAAGATTGTTCTGACAGCTCGAAAGCCGGGCGGACTCGCGTGAGGATTGGACAGCGGGGATCAGCAGCGCAAGCAGAACCCCGATGATGAAGAGCACGACCAGGCATTCGATGAGGGTAAATCCCTCGCGGCTGGGATCCGGCTCACGACTTGGGCTTTTGATGATCTTCACGATGCGTCTCCATCGACCCCACCTGCGACTCCGCGCCAGAGCCCACGGTCGTCCCCCCGACCACGACGGAGATCGGAAGACGGACGCGAGTCTCGCCCTTGCCCTCGATCACGATTTCCAGGACTCCGCGGTGGAATCCCTTCCGCGCTGGCGCGACGATCTCGAGGTCGATCGCCTTCTCGATTTCCGCCTCCGCCGAAGAGTGCGACTTGACCTCGAGCGGGGCCGCGCGCCCCGCCACCCTAACGACGCGGAGCGGGGTCTCGTCGTTGGACCGGACAAACGCGCGATGGTCAATCCTGCCGCCAGGGGCGGTCGAGCCCAGCCAGAGCCGCGCGGGCAGCACCTCAAAGGCCGATCGAATCGACCACGACACCGGGATGGAAAGCCTCGCCCGATCGATTCCGCGGCAACGCAGGAGAATCTCGGCGGACTCGGCGAAATCTCCCGGATCGGCCTTCGAGGTCGCCTTGAGGACGACCGAGCCCAGACGCGACTCCGGCGACAGCCCCGTGCCCGTGTGCGTCGGATCGTCGCACCGGGCCAAGGAGGGGTCGGCTGTGAAGCTGGCTGACAGCAAGTTTTCGGCGTGGACCTCAACCCGGCACTCGCGGCACAAGACCAGTCCCCGGTTTCGCAACGCGACCTCGGCCGAAACGGTCTGTCCAGGTTCCAATCGTCCCAACCGGGATTCCGCGGGCTCCGCGAAGAGCGGCGTGACCAGATCCCAGTCGTAGACCAGCTGGGTTCCCTGATCACCGGGGTACGACGTGTCTATCTCAACCCCGACCCGGTTGGGCCCGGGCCGACTGCCCAAGCGGAAAGTCGCCTTCATGATCGCCTTTTCTCCGGAAGGAATCGTCGACCGATCCAGGGTGACCGACGTGCACGCGCAACTCTTGCGCAATTCGACGATCCGCAAGGGCGCCTTCGTGTCGTTGTGGATTTCGGTCGTTCGCTCGATCTTCTGGTCGGGATCGATCTGGAGGATCTTGCCCGCGTGGTGCTCGATCGACTCGATCGTGAGGCCGCTTTGGGGCTTGAGGTCGCGGATTTCGGATCCCTGGCGGGCGAGTTGTTCAGCCTGTCGCGCGCCACACCCCTGAAGCCCGGCCGTCAGGCAAAGCAAGGGAACCAGGGACCGCCGGGCGGCCTTGTAGCGCATCAAGACCAGGGAAAAACAGACGAGCCCCGAAATCCCAACCACGGCTGACGCCATTATCCAATCTGGTCCCGGAGTGGGTATCTCGATCGGTTCCAGTGACACGACGAGGGCCCGGTTCGAGTACTTCGCCTGGAATTTCGCCAGCGTCTGGTCGTACTGATAAGGCGGGTCGATCACCGAGACGAGGTCGCGTCCGAGATTGATGTTCTTGACGACGACAAAATGATTTCCAAAAGCGCGATGCAGACCCTTCGGCCCTTGAGGCGCCCGAGGGTTTCGACGTCGGCGTCGATGGCGAGCGTCTTCGCCCCCTTGCCGACGGCGAACGTCTCGAGATCGGAGATCGAATAGCCATCCGGCGGCGGGGCGGGAAGGCCTTTTTCCAATTTCGAGTAGGGCTCGTCGACCAACTCGAGAGCCCTGAGCGCCACGTACAGGCAGTAACCGCCGCATTTCGACTCCGACCGCGGTTGATCCGAGGCGGTTGTGGTCAAGACGGCCAGGATGATGGGGACGAGAATCGGCACTCCAGCCTCCAGCGAGTTCACAAGAAGAGGCCCCGCATTGCTCAAGACATGGTCACGGCACCAACCGTCGTCCTCCGGAGGCGCAAGACGGCGAGCCGCGAGGGAGGGCTCAAGGCTTCGCCGTGCCCTTCTCACGGAGCGCCTTCGCCGCCGATTCGAGCTGAGCGTCATCCGCCCCGTGACTCGGTTTCCGATTGGGAGACCGACCGTAGTCGGTCTCTCTCTTGATGCGAGCGACGACCGCGTCCCGCGTGAACTCCGACTCGGGAACCGCGCCGCCCAGAGCGAGGTCGAAAGACCGGTACTTATAATGAAACTCCAGCTTGCCTTCCGGGGCGTAGTCGACGTCGCACACGGCCGCCACGATTCGACCGTCTGGCAGACGAGCGTACTGATAGTGAACTTGATCGCCCGACCCGCCCTCTGGGGTGTGGCCCACCAAGGAGGTTACGGCGAAACTCTGTTTCGCGGAGAACAGTATCGTATTCCAATACCCCGATTCATCTTTTCTGGTCTGCTCGACATCGCCATTCTCGAGCCGCCGATAGGCGAACTTTGAAGACGAGGAGCCCTCCGGCAGTTTGGGCGCGGGGCCAACCATGTCTCTCCAGGGGCTTCCGTGCACGTTGTTCGGAGGACAACATGACGTGAAAACCTGAAAAGGGGACAATTCATAGATCGGCTGGAGCGCGCCGACAAGCGATTTCTGCTCGCTCAGAGTGTTGGTCCTCGCGAAATACCGAACCACGAAATCCTTGCCCTTGGCGATGAAGTTCTACTCGCGATCCATACCGATTCCTCGGTCCCTGAAAAACACGGCATCGGGGTCGCTGACCTTGCATTTGAGCACGAAGGCCGGATCTCGCCAGACGATCTCCCCTTCGATCCTCGCTGGGGTGACGGTCGCCGGCTTGGAAATCTCGACGACCAGGCGCGCCCGGCCTCGCGACCAGGCATCCCGATGGGTCGTCTGCGCATCCCTGAGCACTTCGATCAACTGTTCGTCGACCCCGTCCCTGGTGGCCGAGACGACCGACAGTCCCATCACGAAGATGAACGCGCCCAACATGATAGGCGTCCTCCACTCAATGGCGATCGGCGGCGGCGAATAGCCCGCTGGGCGGGCGCGAAGACCGGAAACTCGGAGGGCTTTGTAGTTTCTTGGAGCGAGTCGCTTGCCGAGGGTCCGCATCGAATGGTCAAGAATCGCGAGGCGCAGGCGAATCTCATCAGCGTCGTCATCGAGCGCGGAGCCCTGATCGGGCAATTGCTCAAGGGAATCCATCTGATTCGAAAGCGGTGGACGTTCTCTTCCCCTCCTGCGTATGCATTCGATGGCCGCGTTGCGGCAACACTTCTTGATCCACGCCTCCCATGTTCCATTCCTCGGCGCGTAGCCTTCAACGATGCGAGGCCAACGGACCCAGATCGTCGTCCATGCGTCCTGATAGAGTTGTCGTCGCTTCCGAACCCCAGCAGCGAGAAGGAGGTCCGAATGTGAAGGGAGATCGCTTCGTGACTCTCGTCGACGCTGGGCGCGCTCATGGACCGCTCCGAATGCCGATCGAACCGCGGCGAAATGTCCTTTCCATGCTTGCGTCGTGAGTGCCTGAAGTCAACCATGTTCTGGCGCGATGGAGTGAGGGATCACGAGTGAAGGTCATCCCAGTTCGCCTTGACCGCGAGCCCAGATCGATCTACGATCCCCCCATTCGACGGTCGGGGTGCGTCTGGACTGGATTCCCGTCACCGTCGCGTTGCTCAAGGAGGAGCCCAGCCCGTGCGCGACCACAACAAGGCGTTCTGCCAGATCGCGGCCGAGACGCTCGATTGCCCTGGACCGGTGTTTGAATTCGGCTCGTTTCAGGTCGAGGGGCAAGAGGGCTACGCCAATCTGCGGGAAATGTTCCCAGGCCGAAAATACGTCGGCTGCGACATGCGCCCCGGCCTGGGCGTCGACCGCGTGCTCGACGTCACCAAGATCCATCTCGCCGACCGATCGGCCGGGACCGTGCTCTGCATCGAGACCTTCGAGCACGTCTTCGAGGTCTGGCGCGCGTTTGACGAGGTCTATCGCATTCTCGAGCCCGGCGGCGTGTTCCTGATCACCTCGCCGTTCAATTTTCGGATCCACGGATATCCCGACGATTACTGGCGAATGACCCCGTCATGTCTGCGCAGGATGATGG
This sequence comes from Planctomycetales bacterium, assembly GCA_027459775.1. Taxonomy (GTDB): domain Bacteria; phylum Planctomycetota; class Planctomycetia; order Isosphaerales; family Isosphaeraceae; genus JAKBAP01. The sequence goes on from DAIDHE010000482.1 coordinate 11,182, forward strand.
GACGCTACGGCGCCCGCGCGTGCGGCTGGCAGGGTTATCACGCCTTTCCCCACACGGTCATGGCGGTGGGCATCAAGAACCCGGTCCCCAATGACGGCGTCGCCCGGCTCGAGCGATTCGTAGCCCAGTACCAGGCGTGGCTGGCCGGCCAGGATCGCGGTGGACTTCTGGGCGAACGGATTCGCCGCGGGGTTTCCCTGCTTCATCGTTCCAAGGGCGAGCGCAGGCAGCTCGCGGCGTATCACCACGCCGAGTTCCAGATCGAGGCCGATTCCAGGGCGGTCCCGAGCGGGATCGAGCTCGCGGCCGCGTCGTGACGT
>DAIDHE010000019.1 GCA_027459775.1 Planctomycetales bacterium
GGTGCGGGAATCACCCGCACGAGCTGAGCCCACTCGGCATCGGAAACGTCCGTGTCGTACCTGTTTCTGGCGTCCATGACGCCGCCATAACATCTTTTGCCATGGCTTTCTAGACGACCTCTCAGTCCTTCGGACTGAAAAAGGGTGGCTGGCGCGATGGATTCGCTTTCACCCCAACGGGGTGAGAGGCCATAGCCCAGGGCGACGCCCTGGGATTACGCGGACGCTCGCCCGAGCCGTCTTTCCCCGAGGCGCGGCGGGAGTCCGAAGCGCCAGCGAGTGAGTTGCGGTAGTTAGAATCAACCCTCTCGAGGGCGCGTCGAGCTGGTCTCTGACCCTCGCCCGCGGCGAGGTGACGTCCTGACAAATGCACCCTGGCCGCGATCAGCGGCCGGAACCGGACGCGGCGACGGCGACCGCGCCGGTGGCCCGGGTCAGGGATCGGGTCAAGAATTCGAGAAAAACCGGCGGTTCGTTGTAGCCGCCGATGCGCTCGAGCACTTCACCCTGGGGCGACAGCACGACGTAAAACGGGTTGGTCGCCTCCTGGGCGAGCTTGAGCAGGATCTCTTGATTGCGCGACGCCAGCTCCTCGCGCTGATCGGCCGAGATCGAGTTGATCGGGACGAAGTCGGTGTAAAGCTGGACGGTCACGAATTTCTTGAGCAGGCCGACGACCTCGGGGAGCGGAAACACACGCCCTTCCATCAGCCGGCAATTCGAGCAGTTGACGCCGGTGAAGTCGATCAGGATCGGCTTTTGTTCGGCCTTGGCGCGCTCGAGGGCCTGGTCGTAGCTCATGCCCCAGAGGACGCCGTGGACGGTCTTTTCCTCGCGCTCGGCCTGGGCGGGGTCGTTCGAGACGGCCTTGACGGGCGCGGGGCCGGGCTCGCCGGCCGCCGCGGCCGCGAGCCGTGGGCCGGAGGAGAGCTCGGCCGCGTCGGGGGGCAGAATGCCGGCGACCAGCCGGTCCCACACCAGGCTCCGGGGCGGGTTGCCAAAGAGCGCGGGCGCGAGATAGAGCGCGAGGGCCAGGAACATCGTGCCGAAGATCATCCGCCCCGCGCCGCCCTGGACCTCTTCATAGTCGTGGCTGGTGCGGAAAATCCCCAGCAAATAGAGGCCCGAGACGGCGGACAGGGCGACCCAGCAGGTGAGCACCACCTGGGCGTCGAACCAGGTGTTTTCGGGCGTGACGTAGGCGAGCTCGGCGGTGTTGATGAATTTCAGGGCCGCGCCGATTTCGACCAGGCCGCCGACGACCTTGACGGCGTTCATCCAGTCGCCGCTCTTGGGGAGCGTCGAGATCAGCCCCGGCGAGAGCGCGAGCAAGAAAAACGGCAGGGCGAGCACGGTCGCGAACGTGGCCAGGCCCAGGATCGGGTAGAGGAAATTGCCGCCCGCGGCCATGACGAGCAGGCCGCCGACGACCGGGAAGGTGCAGGTGAACGAGGTGATGGTGAGGGTGAGGGCCATGAAGAACACGCCGACCAATCCCCCCCTGCCCTCGCCCCGTGCCGAGGCGTTCAAGAGGAAGCTGGGCAGGCCGATCTCGAAGAGGCCCAGGAGCGAGAGCCCGAAGGCCAGAAACAGCCCGGCGACGGCAAAATTGAGCCACGGGTTGTTGGCGATTTTCTGGAGGGCGGACGCCGAGAAGAAAAACGAAAACAGCACGCCGACGGCGGTGAAGATGCCGACGATCGCCAGCGAGTAAACGATCGCCAGCCCGATCGACCTGCGGCGGCCATGTTCGCCGTGTCCCTGCTTGACGAAGAAATTGACCGTCACCGGGACCATCGGCCAGACGCAGGGCATCACGAGGGCGAACAGCCCGCCCAGCGCCGACGCGATCAGGAACGGCAACAGCCCCTGCTCAGCCTTTTTCGCGATCTCGCTCTGGATCACCGTGGTCGCGGGGCTGGAAGCGGGCGGGGCGGGCTTGATCGCCGCAGCGGCGGGCTCGGGCGTGGGGGGGGCGTTTCGCGGGGCCGCGGGCGCGGCGGCCGCGCTTGGGGGCGGGGCGGCTTTCCCCTCGACGATCGTGAGCTCGGCCGCGGGGAGCGTCCACCGGCCGGGCAGGCTGCAATTGTGGGCGGTGCAGACCATGTACCGCGCCTGGCAGCGGAGCACGACCTTGCCTGGCGGCGTCCCCTCGGGGATCTTGAGCTTCACGCTCCAGGTCACTTCATTCTCGTAGTACTCGACAAAGTCGAGGTCGGCGAAATTGGCATCCTTCTCGCGCTCGGGTTCTTTCGAGGCCGTCCAATCCCCCTCGATCTTGAGCCCGCCGGGGTCGAAGAAATCAAAACTGGTGCTCACGGGCCCCGGCCCCGATTCGCGTGAGTATTTGTAAATATGCGAGCCGGGATCGAGCTTGGCGGTCACCTTGAAGGTGACGGTCTCGCCGGGCCTGGCCTTGCCAGGGTCGACCGCGGTGGTGAGGACCGCGTTCTTGGGCTGGATCGCCAGCCTGTCGTCTTTCTTGGCGGGCTTGGGCGGGTCGGCCAGGGCCTGGCCCACGAGCCCGAGCCCGGCGACCAGGGCGATCAGCGTGGATGCGACCTTCCGAGGGCCACTGCTCTGTCGACCCATGTTTCCTCGTCCCCTCTCGAAATAAGACTCGCTTGCGAGCGACGGTCCGAGCCGTCCCGTGCTTGTTTCATACTATAACCTGGCACGCGAACGGACAAGCCGGAGGGCGGCGGCGCGGACGCCTCACGGTCGGTCTCGCGAACCATTTCGCGCGCCCACCTTCCTCAATCCCGCGAACCTGAGATTGACAGCTTTCGGCCTGGCCGCGATAGTGTGGCCGCTTCGCTCGGGGAGCAAGGATTCTGGCTGCTCGGGTCTGAAGCACGAACGGAGTCGGCCGCAAGGACGGGGGCCTGGCGTGTTCTGTTGCCCGTCTCGCCTTGCCGCGCGTCGTTTCTTTATCGCACCGCGACGTACCAGGCGCGTCTCGAAGCACCCAGGATGGAGCCTGCCATGCGAATTCTCGTGACCGGCGGCGCCGGCTACGTCGGCTCGACCGTCGTCCCCATGTTGCTCGAGCAAGGACACAAGGTCCGCGTGCTCGACTCGCTCAAATTCGGCGGCCACGGCCTGCTGCCCTGTTGCTCGAACCGGTTCTTCGAGCTCCAGAAGGGCGACGTCTGCGACCCCGCGGCGATCAAACAGGCGCTCGACGGCGTCGAGGCGGTCATTCACCTGGCCGCCATCGTCGGCTACCCGGCCTGCAAGAAAGAGCCCCAGCTCGCCCAGTCCGTCAACGTCGACGGCACGGCCAACCTGCTCAAGCACCGCAAGCCCGATCAAAAGGTGATCTTCGCCTCGACCGGCAGCATCTACGGCTCGATCCCCGACTACGTCTGCAACGAGGACACGCCCCGGGCCCCGATCACGCTCTACGGCGAGACCAAGGCGGCGGCCGAACAGATGATCCTCGACTCGGGCAACAGCGTCGCCTACCGGTTCGCCACCGCGTTTGGCGTCAGCAACCGCATGCGGCTCGACCTCATGCCCAACGACTTCACCTACCAGGCCGTCAAGAACCGCAACCTGATCGTCTACGAAGGGGGCTTCAAGCGAACGTTTGTTCATGTCCGCGACATGGCACGGTCGTTCATTTTTGCACTCGAGCGCTGGAGCGAGGTCCGCGACCAGGTCTACAACGTCGGCCACGAGACCATGAACTTCACCAAGGAAGACGTGGCGCGCAAGATTCTGGAGCACGTCGACTATTACCTGCACTTTGCCGAGGTCGGCTCGGACGCCGATCAGCGCAACTACGAGGTCTCCTACGAAAAGATCCGCGCCAAGGGTTTCGAGACCACGATCGACCTCGATCGCGGCGTCGCCGAGCTGGTCCGCGCGGCCAGGCTGATCGAGTTCCAGAACCCGTTCGCCAACGTCTGAGGCGGTTTCACCGCCGCGCGGGCGCTTGCATCATCGATTCGGGCGCTCGCGCGGCCTTCCATCCGGCATCGTGTTTCACACATCTCGAGGAGATGGTTCATGAAGAGCTTTTGGTCTGGCAAGCGAGTGACGGTCACGGGGGGCGCTGGCTTCCTGGGCCGGCATCTGGTCAAGCGGCTCGAGAGTTACGGGGCGACGGTCTTCGTCCCCCGCCAGCGCGACTATAACCTGACCGCGCTCGACGCCTGTGCGCGGTGCCTGCTCGAGCATCCCTGCGACGTGCTCATTCACGCGGCGGCGTATTACGGCGGCATCGGGATCAACCAGTCCGAGCCCGCCAAGCTCTATTACACCAACCTGGTGATGGGCGCGAACGTGATGGAGGCCGCCCGGCTGGCGCGGGTCGCCAAGGTCGTCAACATCGGGACCGCGTGCAGCTATCCCGGCTATCTCGAGGGCCGGCTCAAGGAGCAGGATCTCTGGGCCGGTCCCTGCCACGCCAGCGTCGTGAATTACGGCCTCACCAAGAAAATGCTGGCCGTCCAGGGCGAAGCCTACAAGAAACAATACGGCCTGGACTCGATCCATCTGATCCTGACCAATCTGTACGGCCCTGGCGATTCCTACAACACCGAGCGATCGCACGTGGTGGCCGCGCTTGTGCGCAAGTGGGTCGAGGCCGACATGGCGGGAGCGCCCGAGATCGAGGTCTGGGGCACGGGCAAGCCGGTCCGCGAGTTCATCTACGCCCCCGACTGCGCCGACGCGATCGTGCTGGCGGCCGAGAAATATCACGATGTGAGCATGCCGCTCAACATCGGGACCGGGATCGGAACCTCGATCCGCGAGCTGGTCGAGACCTTGACGGCCGCGACCGGATACCGCGGCAAGATCGCGTGGAACGCCGACAAGCCCGACGGCGCGATGATGAAGGTCCTGGACGTCGAGCGGATGAAGCAGGCGCTCGAGGGCTGGACGCCGCCGACCGATTTGCGGACGGGACTGACCAAGACCATCGAATGGTATCGGGCCAACAAGGCCCAGGCGGACGCCAAATGGTGAACGGACGCCAGTTCTTCACGCGGCCGGGAAGCCGGGCCCGCGGCCCGGGCGCCCGCCATGAGGCGCATCGCGCCCTACCGCGCCCAGCGCCGCATTTCGCGCCGGCCGCGCCACCACCCCCGACTGGCCGGATCCTGTTCATCAATCAATATTACTGGCCCGATCATGCGTCGACGGCGCAGCATCTGGCCGACCTGGCCGAATCGCTCGCCGCGCGCGGCCACGAATGCCACGTCCTCACCTCGCGGAACCGCTACAAACCCGGCGAGCCCAAGCTGCCGGCGGCGGAAACGCATGAAGGCGTCCATATCCATCGCGTCCCGGCGACGGCGCTCGGGCGCGGCGGATTCTGGATCCGCATGACCGACTATCTCACATTCTATGCCTGTGCACTCGTAAAGGCGATCACCTTGCCGCGATGCGACCTGGTGGTCACCCTGACCACGCCGCCGATCATCGGGCTGGTGGGGGTGATGCTCGCGCGGCTCAGGGGCTCGAGGCACGTTTACTGGAGCATGGATCTGCACCCCGACGCCAGCCTGGCGCTCGGAAAAATGTCGCGTACAAGCCCGATCGTGCGCTTGCTGGCGTGGCTGGCGGCGTTTGTCTATCGCCAGGCCGATCGGGTCGTCGTGCTGGGTCCGTACATGGCCGACCGGGTCGCGCGCAAGGGGGTTCCCGACGAACGCATCGCGACCATCCCGGTCTGGAGCCGGCGCGACGAGATCGAGCCCATCGCCCGGATGGCCAACCCGCTCCGCGAGCAGCTCGGGCTGGGCGACCGGTTCGTGGCGATGTATTCGGGAAACCTTGGCCTGGCGCATTCGTACGACGAGTTTCTCGAGGCCGCCCGCCGGCTGCGCGGCGACCAGAGGATCGTGTTTCTCTTCGTCGGCGGCGGGCCGCGGACGGCCGAGCTGCGCGTGGCCGTGGAGGCCGAGGGGCTCGAGAACGTCCGCTTCATGGATTACGTCCCGCGCGAGACGCTTAAACGGTCGCTTGCGCTTGCCGACGTTCACTTGATCTCGATGCGCCCGGAAATGACGGGGATCGTGGTCCCCGGCAAGCTCTACGGCGTGATGGCGGCGGGCCGGCCCGCCCTTTTCGTGGGCCCCGACCATTGCGAGACTGCCGACGCGATCCGCGAAGCCGGCTGTGGATTCACGATCGCGCCTGGAGATTCGAGCGGCGTCGCCGCGGCGATCGAGCGACTGGCCGCCGAGCCTCGTCTGGCGGCCCGGATGGGCGAGGCGGGCCGGCTCGCGTTCCTGGCCCAGTTCGAACGCAAGCTCTGCTGTCATGAGTGGGCCGAGCTCGCGAACGAAATGATCGCCACGCCGGCCCGCCGTTTCACCGCTCGGACCCGATCAAGGAGCAGCGTCATGGCTTCGCGATCCGTGCTCGTGTTGTTGATGGCGCTCGTGGTCGGGCCGGCCGTTCGCGGCGACGAGCCCGCCCAGGGCGTCGCCCAGATCCAGGCCAAGCACGACCGGGCCTTGATCCGCGAGCTGGCCGAGTATCTGATCAAGAATCCCCGCGCCCAGGACCGCGACCAGGCTTATGCCGCCCTGTTCAACAAGGCCATCGAACACGACTGGTTCGCGGAAAACGAAGAGCTGGCCGGGCGCTATCTCATGACCGACCCCGACGGCCCGGTGAAGGCCCTCGCCCAGATCATCCAGACGATGGCGCGGGCGCAGGCCGGGCAATTCGAGGTCGCGCTCGAGCGCTATCGAGCGCTCATGGACGGCATCGGACAGAACGACCAGGAAGAGTTCGCGGCGAGTTTTTCGGAGTCGCTGGCCCAGGCGGCCGTCGCGGCCGGCTCGTACGCGACCGCGCGCCAGGTCTACACCGCGCTGCTCGGCAAATTTGGCGACAGCCCCACGCTGCGCCCGAAAATCGAGGGCGAGATCAAGCGGCTCGACCGGGTTGGCAAGCTCGCGCCTGTGTTCGAGGCCCAGGACACGGCTGGCCGGCTGGTCCGGCTCGATTCGTATCGCGGCAAATACGTTTTGCTCGATTTCTGGGCCACCTGGTGCGCTCCTTGCGTGGCCGAGCTGCCCCGGCTCGAGGAAGCCTATCAAACGTATCACGCGGCCGGGCTCGAGATCATCGGCGTCAGCCTGGACGAGACCAAGACCGCCGTCGTCGATTTCGCGAAGGCGCGAAAGATCCCCTGGCCGCTCGTCCACAACGCGAGCCTGGCGACCGACCTGGTCGAGGCGTTTGGCGTGAGCTCGATCCCGGCGACCTATCTGATCGATCCCGAGGGTACGATCATTCGCATCGACCTCCGTGGGAAGGCGCTCGCGCCCGCGCTCGAGGGTCTGCTCAAGACGGCGGCCCGGCCCAAGGCCGGGGTCACTCGCGCGCGTTAGCCCGGCCCAGGCCGAACTGGTCGCCGACCTGAACCGGTTTGCCGCCGGCGAAGTCGATCTCCATCATCTTTTCGCTCTGCACGTCCTGGCCGTGCTCGTCCTTGAGGGTCGCGACGATCTTCCGCGAGCGCGCGTCGACCACGTCGCCCGTCGAGGGATAAGCGTAGCGGCCGTCGATCGAGAACGTGATCCAGCCGGGCTGGTCCTTGAGCGTGATCGACTCTTTCTGGACCGGCGGCGACTGGGTCGCGTCGAAGATGTGCAGGCTGCTGTTGTGGGCGTCGGTGAGCCAGATCTCCTTTTCGTCCGGTGAAAGCGCGATGCCGTGGCTGGGGCAGCCGTGGCGCTTGGTCGGGCCGGTCGAAAAGCCCTTGACCTCGACCCGGCCCAGGTTCTTGCCGGTCGTCATATCGCCGATCTCGAATCCCAGGAGTCCGTTGAGATTCACATAACAGCGGGTGGCCGCGCGATTGATCGTGAACGGCCGGATGACGTTCGAGAACGGGCCGACCTTGATCACCGGCTTCAAGTCGACAGCGCTTACGATCGTGAGGTCGGTCGATTTGAGACCGGCCAGGTAGGCGCGGCGGCCGTCGAGGTCGACGATGGTGTTGTGCGCGCCCGACTTGGGGATGATCTGGGACTCGACGGCCCCGTCCTCGCCGCGGACCACGTTCCAGAGCACCCCCTCGAGCGACGGCACGAAGAGCCGCTTGCCGTCCGGGGTGATCGACATCCGGTCGCAGCCCTCGGGGTAGCTCTTCTCCCAGAGCGGCTTTTCGGTCTCGAGGTCCAAGCACATGAGCTGGCGGGTGGTGCTGACATAGAGCCGCTTCGTGACTGCGCTCGCGCAGATGCCCTTGATATTGAGCGGCTTGCCCTTGGGGTCGACGCCGGTGATCGGGATTCGCTTGATCAGTCGGTGGCCGTGGTCGATGTCGTACACCAGGACGCCGTGTCCGCCGTATTCGAGATAATCGCGAATGCCGGGTAGGGCGACGTAGAGCCTGCGCTCGACCGACGAGGGCTCGTCGGCCCGCGTGGTCAGGGCCGCCGCGAGCAGGACGAAACCGAAAGAACCGATGAGTCGTTTCATGTTGATCATGCCTGGGCTGGGTCGAGAAGAGAGGGAACGACGAGAGCGCGGCTGTCGGCTTCCGCGCCCCCCAGAGAGCGGCGAAACGCGTGGTTGGCCCCGCGCTGGGCCATCGAGAGCAAGCTGCCGAAGACAAAGAGAAAAAGCGCTCCGGGCGTGAAGGCGAAAACCTGCGCCATCAGTTGAGCGGGCCGCGAGATGCTGTCGGTCGACGGAGCGGCCAGATAGCCGATTCCGAAGATCGGGCTCAAGTTCAAGCTCAAGATGGCCGCGCTCTCGCCTGCGTTGCCGTTCGGCCCCGCCGCCAGGATCGCGCCAACGAGGAGTGGCAACAGCCAGACGATGAAGAGAAACAGGACGAAATAGGTCGTGCCCCGGCGGCCGAACTGGAGCAAGAAGAATTGCAGGGCGAGCCCCATGTAGCCCACGGTGATCACCGTCGCCGCGGTCGCCAGCGAGAACGACCCAGGGTTGGCGTAGCGAGGGCCGTTCGAGAGATCGACCTGGCTGGCGGCGATGCTGGCGACGACCAGGATCGCCAGGCCCGCGGCGACCAGGAACACGCGGTTGAGCGACAGGTCGTGCCAGGCCGAGAGTTTCTTGACGCCGTGCTTGCGGGCGCGCCACAGCCCCTTGAGATACTCGGCCCGGTTGGGCGTGACCATGGTGGCGGCGATGAGGCCGACGACGGCCATGAGATAAAGGAGCGCGATCTTGAGCGCGAGCATGTCGTCGAAATTGCTCGGGGTCGCGGGTCCGACCTGGCCGATCTGGCCGCGCCAGAAGACGCCCATGAGGATGGCCCCGATGACGATGATCGCGGCGAGGGCCTGAGGCTTGGAAAGGGGGTGGTTGAGGTCGGACTCCATCTTGCGCCTGGAGGCCAGGAAGAGCAGCGCCAGGATCGGGGCGGACACGATCAGGACGACCGCCAGCCAGGGGAGCGAGAGCCCATAGAATCCAAGACGGGCGTCCATCTCGACCAGGGCCGAGGCGCGGGAAGTCGCGAACAAGAGCGGAGCGCCCAGAAACAAGAAAAACACTCCGGCCGCGCCCAGGACGCCCATCGAGCCCCGGAACAAGCGCATCAGCAGCCCGTTCAGAAGCGCCAGCCCGTGGACCAGCCAGGCGATCAAGATCAGCGCGATCATGATCTGCAGGAACCCGCGGAACGAGGGCTCGCCGAACGCGACGCATAAAATCGAGAATGGAAGCGTGACCGCGAACAGGACGTATTCACGAATCGGCGCGCCAAAGAAGAATCCCAGCACGAGCGCGGACGAGCTGACCGGCGAGACCCGGTGGAAATCGAGGATCCCCGACGACTTGGCCTGCGAGACGGCCACGCCGGCCTGCGAGCCCCCCATCACCACCAGGATCACCGTCTGCAGACAGAGATAGAAACCGAATGCGCCGCCGTTTTGAAAGAGGCTGGACTGAATGCCGGCCCAGGCGATGCACAGACACAGGATCAAGACGACCGCCACGCCCGTCGCCAGCGCCTGCGGGCGAAGCCGCGACCGCGCGTGCTTGACCAGGATCGGATTGTCGAGCATCTCATGGATGAATGAGTCACGCATCACGAGAGCTCCTTGGACCCGAGCTTGAGGAACAGCTCCTCGAGATTGTCGCGCCGGCGGCTGAACGACGCCACCCGCACGTCGCGCTTGACGAGCACCGCCAAAAGCTCGCTGGCGGCCGCGGCGTCGCCGCGAAAGCGGAACTCGAGTGCATCCCGATTGCGCTGGGCCGGGCCGGCGCGGTCGTCAGCCGAGAGCACTTCATGAAACGTCTCGACGCCCTCGAGAATCTCGACCGCGATGAGCGCATCGCCCATGATCCGGCGATTGACCTCGACGATCCGCCCGCTCTCGACCATCCGCCCGCGTTCCATCACGGCCACCGAGGTGCAGAACTCGTCCATCTCGGTCAGGATGTGCGACGAGACGACGATCGTCTTTTTCTCTTCGGCCAGGCGTTTGAGGATGTTCTTGAGGTCGATCCGCCCCTGGGGATCGACGCCGCTCGCCGGCTCGTCGAGCAGAAGCACGCGGGGATCGGGAAGCAGGGTCTTGGCGAGCATCAGCCGCTGCCGCATGCCTCGGGAAAGCTCGGCCGTCAGGGTGGTCCGCTTGTCGCGCAGGCCGACCTGATCGAGCGCCCGCTCGACCGCCGACGGACGATCGCGGCGGTGAATCCCGTAGCTCGAGGCGAACAGGTCGACGAATTCCCAGACTTGCAGGTCTTCGTAGACCGGCGGCAGATCGGGCATGAAGCCCATCACCCGGTGCACGTCCTCGGGGCGGTCGCGGATGTCGACGCCCAGAACCTCGATCTCGCCGTAGGTCGGCTCGATCAAGCCCAGGATCGCGCGCATCGTGGTGGTCTTGCCCGCGCCGTTGGGCCCGATCAGACCGCAGACCTCGCCGGGGTGCACCTCGAGCGACAGATCCCGGACAGCGCACATATTATCATAGTCGACCCGCAGATCCTTGACCCGTATCATTCGTGGCCGCTCCTCTCGCGACGCCAGGAAGCCGTCTCAAGAAGTTGACTCGACACAGCACTCGAAAGCAAGCCAGCACGAGAAAAAACCGAACGGCCGGAAATCGGCCGATCGTGAATCGGCTGGGAAATCGAGCCTGGCCGTGGGCGCAGCCTTTCCGATAGAATCTCGCCGTCGATTGTCGCCGCGAGCCCTGGAAGAGAGATCATGGATCTTGTCGCAACCCCGAATGCCTTGCTCGCCGGATTCCCGGTCGTGATCGCGCTGCCGGTGCAATGGGGCGATCAAGATGCGCTGGGACACGTGAACAACACGGTCTACTTTCGCTGGTTCGAGTCGGCGCGGATCGCGTATACCGAGCGTTTCGAGCTGTTCGAGATGCTGCGGAAGACGCGGGTGGGTCCGATCCTGGCGGCGATCGGCTGCGATTATCGGCTGCCGGTGGAGTTTCCCGACACGGTCGAGGTTGGCAGCCGGGTGGCGCGGATCGGGAACTCGAGCCTGGCGATGGAGCATGCGCTTGTAAGCCGGTCGCGGGGCGCGATCGCGGCTCAGTCGACGTCGACGCTGGTGCTCTATGATTATGCGGCGGGCCGGCCGCGCGCGATTCCGGACGACATCCGGCGGGCGATCGAGGGGCTCGAGGGGCGATCGTTTTAGGGGAACGGGTGGTCCGGGATCGCTCAGTGATCGGAAGGCGCGGCGGCGAGCGTGAGGAATCGCGGCTGATAGCGGTTGAGGTCGTCGTGGTGGAGAGCGCGATCGCGGCCGCGTCGCTTGGCCATCGCGAGCGCATGATTGGCCCTTGCGAGCAAGTCCTCACCGTCCCAGGGGCGGCCCGCGCAGGTGGCGAGTCCCATGCTCGCGGTGATGGGCCGCGGACCCCAATCGGCCCGGGTGATGTCGGCGCGAATCCGGTCGGCCACGAGGCGGGCCGTCTCCTGGTCGCAGTGAGTCAGGATGACGACGAACTCATCG
>DAIDHE010000028.1 GCA_027459775.1 Planctomycetales bacterium
TCTACGAGGAGTCCAGCGAGGCAATGATCAAAATCAGTTCGATTCATCGCATGCTCAGACTTTTGAAACCAGATGCCTCCAAGGAGACGCCGCCCTTCAAATACCGAGAAATCCAGGGAAACTTTACCGGATAGCCTCTTAGTCTCGACCACCGAGTGCGTTTCGATCGGGTCGGGTGGGAAAGCGTAGTGAATCCTCCACTCGCCCCCCTCGAAAAAGAGGCTCGCCAGGTCGTCATAGGTCGGCATCAAATACAGGTCGACGACGCCCTCCGCGCCCGGCACGTCGTATGCAATCGGATCCAAGAGAACGCGGGTCGGGCCTTTTTGTAGAAAGAGCGCTGGGATCTCGAAAACAGCACGGTCAACGTCCCTCATCCTCTTGGAGTAGGGCTTGGTGACCCATTGCTCCGGCTCGACCCAATCCCTGACCTGACGGACCAGGAGATGGACGCGCTCATGAAATTTGTCTCGCTGCTCCGACATCACGGTCCCCTCATCGGCGGTGCACTTCACGTCCATGGTCGCCTTGGAAAAACCACCACTGAGTATACCACCGCGGAGGATCTCCGGGCGATCTCAGACGCCCGCTTTTTGCCCTCGGGCTCCTCGGAATCTTGACACGGCGGACGCATTGGATCGCGGGTTTCTGACCCTCCAACCAAGCTCTGCTCGGCCATCGTGCACGGTGGCATCCGCGGACGAGAAGAGAGGCCAGGCGCTGGTCTCCTCAAGAACAACCCGCCGCGGGGCACGCGCGGCGGGGCATAAGAACGGTGCCGGAAACCGTTTTTATCCCTGCGAGCGGGGCTCATCCCGGAAACACAGCGCGGCCATCGGCCGCAACCAAAAGCCACGAGTGTTCAATGGGGAGATCCGGCGGCGGGCGCCGGCTTCCCGATCCGGAACCTTGCCCATTTTGACAATCGTGCATGGCGCAGCAGATTCTCGAAGCGAGTCGTACGGGGGCGGCCCCAAGCGGGGTCGCTCTCGTTCGGCGTCGTTCGGGCAAACCGAGAAGCCAGCCCCTTCGGGAGACCAGCCGCGGTCGTTTTCAAGACACTCGTCGAGGCCGGATTTCGTACACTCTCAAGAGGAGGCGATTCCATGAGGCGCGACTTGATTCTGGCGACGGGCCTGTTCGCGGGCGTGAGCCTGGCCGGCACGTTCGCGCAAGACTTTCGGAAGACCGTCACCGTCGAGGTCTATCTGCCGGAGAACGCCCGGCTGTTCATCGAGGATCAGGATACAAAGTCCAACGGGACCATGCGCCGATTCGTCTCGCCGCCGCTCGCGCCAGGCAAGTATCTCTACACCCTCAAGGCCATCATCCCCGGCCCAGCCGGGCCCCGAACCGTCACGCGCCAGATCGACGTCCAGCCAGGCGACTTCGAATCGATCGACCTCCGCGAGCCAGGCGAACGACCCATCACCGACGTCGAATATGAGCCAACGCCGCAGAATGTGGTCGATGCGCTGCTGCGGCTGGCCAAGGTCACCAGCAAGGACGTCGTCTGGGATCTCGGCTGCGGCGACGGACGGATCCCGGTCACGGCGGCCAAGAAATACGCCTGCAAGGCGCGCGGGTTCGACATCGACCCCGACCGCGTCAAGGATTCCCTCGCCAACGCGCGCAACAACGGCGTCGAACGGCTGGTCACGATCGAACAGCGCGATCTCTTCACGCTCGACCTGAGCCAGGGGCCGACCATCGTCACGCTCTACCTGCTGCCGCGGCTCAACGCCAGATTGTTGCCGCAACTCCGCAAGCTGCCGCCGGGCGCGCGTGTCATCTCGATCGCCCACCGGATGGCTGACGTCAAGCCGGACGAACACATCGTCGTCGATACCGAGATCGGCGAATTCGACGTCTATCTCTGGAAAGCCGAGACGCTCCGGGGCAATTGACCTTGGCTCGCGACCGATTCCGGGGCGAGGTTGCCGCGGCGCTCGAAATCAAAGGGGTCAGGACTCTTTAATGTGTCTGATCTGGCTTGTACAGGCATGATCTGGCTTATCAATGAGTCCTGACCCCTTTGATTCGAGACTTCCTGCTTGAGCGTCACGCCGCATGATGGTTAAAGTATTTTGCGTGGGAACCGTACTTGGATTTCATCTCCTCCGTGCGAGGAACGTCATGCCTCCTCATTCCTCCCAGGTTCTCGGTGTCATGAATCCGGTGGGGGGTGGCGACCCCATTCCCCTGACGAAGACCGAGATGGTGATCGGCCGGCGGCCCGGCGTCGACATCCGACTCGATTTCGAGAACATCTCGGGCAAACATTGCACACTTCGCATCATCAACGGGATCTGGATGGTCCGCGATCTGGGCAGCACCAACGGCACCACCGTCAACGGCACGCGATTGGCGAGCGAACAGAGCGTCATGCCCGACGAAGAGCTCGGCATCGCCGGCCACCTGTTCACGCTCGAATACGACCCCGCCGGTCCCGAGGCGTTCCTGAGCGCCCACAAGGATCTCGACGAAGAGGTCGTTCAAGAGCGAGCCAAGCACTCGCTGATCGATCTTGCCGGGCTCGATACCGACGACGTCAAGGCGAAGCGCCCCAAGACCGCGCCGACCGTCATCGAACGGCTCTCCGCCGAGGAGGGTGAATTCGACGACGTCGTTCCCAAGCACTTCAAACAGCCCCCCAAGCCCAAGAAACAGCCGACCGACGACGACTTTTTCGACCTCATCGCCGACGAGGTCAAAAAGCCGGACTGATCACCGGCCGGCGTATCGGTTCGCTCGCCTCTTGTCACGCATCTGTTGAATCCCGGCAGCCGCGCGGGGCTTTCTCAAGGAATCGCGATTCCCAGGGTGGATTTTCGGTCGACTCGCGCGCGGTTTGTCGCTTTTTCCAATCGGAAGGGGTCGCGATCGCGGTCCCTAGCGGGGTACTCACCCTTGGTCGTGCGGTTGATTCCATGCCCCTTGAGCGGGGCTCACACATGAGGTCCATCATGAAGCACATCGCAAGTTCCATTCTTGGCGTCAGCCTGGCAGTCATCCTCGCGGGACCGGCCCTGGCCCAGGGTCCTGGCGGCCGCGGCGGATTCGGCGGCGGCGGCCTGGGCATGCTGCTCGGCAACGCCAGCGTTCAGAAGGAACTCAAGCTCGAGGCGTCTCAGATCGAGAAGGCCAAGGAGCTCACCGACAAGATCCGCGAAAAGATGACCGCGGCCCGCGAACAACTGCAGGGTGCCGACCAGGAAGAGCGCCGAACCAAGATGATGGAGCTCAATCGCGAGAACAACGAGATGGTCCTCAAGACCGTCGGCGAGTTCCTCAAGCCCGAGCAGATCACCCGGCTCAAGCAAATCTCGCTGCACCAGCGCGGCGCGATGGCCTTCGAAGACGAGGAGGTCGCCAAGAAGCTCGCCCTCACCGACGCCCAGAAGTCCGAGATCAAGTCGATCGTCGAGGACTCGCGGACCGAGATGCGGTCGATCTTCCAGGAAAACCAAGACGACCCCGACGCCCGGATGAAGAAGATGACCGAGCTCCGCGCGCAGACCCTGGCCAAGGCCGCCGCCAAGCTCAACGACGAACAGCAGAAGACCTGGAAAGAACTGCTCGGCGCGCCCTTCGAGGTGAAGTACGAACGCCCGGCCAACTGAGCCCCGGATCACGACCCGACATCGCAACCACGGCCGGCGGCCCCAAACCGCCGGCCGCGTTGGTTTCCAAATCAAAGGGTCACTACATCAAAGGGGTCAGGACTCTTTGATGCATGGCAATTCAGCGTGACCCTTCCGGGGTCGCGGATCGGCATCAAAGAGTCCTGTTCCTTTGATTTATTCGACGGTGACGCTTTTGGCGAGGTTGCGCGGTTTGTCGATGTCGCGGCCGAGTTTGAGGGCGGTGTGATAGGCGAGCAACTGGAGTGGGATCACGGCGAGCAGGGGGAGGAGGATTTCGGGGGCGTCGGGGATGGGCAAGAATGTGTTCGAGAGGCCGGGGAGGACGCGGTCGCCCTCGGTGCCGACTGTGATCACGTGGCCGCCGCGGGCGCGGACTTCCTCGATCGAGGCCAGGGTCTTGGAATAGAGCGAACAGCGCGGGGCCAGGAAGACGCAGGGGGAGTCGCGATCGACGAGCGCGATCGGGCCGTGCTTCATCTCGGCCGTCGGGTAGCCGTGGGCGGGGATGTAGCTGATCTCGGTGAGCTTGAGCGCGCCCTCGAGGGCGACGGGATGCAAGAGGTCGCGGCCCAGGTAGAGGACCGTCCGGGCGGTCGCGATCTGTTCGGCGGCGCTCTTCACGATGGGCTCGACCTTGAGTGCTTCCTCGATCAAACCGGGGGCCGATTCGAGGGCGTCGACGATGTCGAGGCCGTCGGAGAACGAGAGATGCCTGAGCCGTCCCAGATAAAGGGCGAGCAAGGCGAGCACGGCGACCTGGGCGGCGAAGGCCTTGGTGCTGGCGACGCCGACCTCCTGGCCGGCGTGGAGGTAGACGCCGCCGCGGGCCTCGCGCGCGATTGTGCTGCCCACGGTGTTGACGATCGCCAGGGTGGGGTGGCCGCGGCGATTGGCCTCGCGAAGCGCACCCAGGGCGTCGGCGGTCTCGCCCGACTGGCTGAGCACGAAGACCAGCGTGCGCTCGTCGAGGGGCGCGTTGCGATAGCGGAATTCGCTGGCGTATTCGACCTCGACGGGGAGGTGGGCGATCCGTTCGATGAGGTATTCGCCGACCAGGGCGGCGTGTGCGCTCGTGCCGCAGCCCACGAGCACGATCCGGCGGATTTTCCGGAGCGTTCGCGGCGAGAGGTTGAGGCCGCCCAGGCAGGCGGTCGCGTCGCGACGGGAGAGACGGCCGCGGCAAGCGTCGACCAGGGTCATGGGCTGTTCGCGGATTTCCTTGATCATGTAGTGGGCGTGGTGGCCGAGCTCCGCGAGGTCGGGATGCCAATCGATCCGGTCGATCCGCGGCGCGACCGGCCCGCGTTCGCGATGGGCGATCTCGATCTTTCCCGGCGTGAGCTGAACGATCTCGCCGTCCTCGAGATAGACCACCTGCCGGGTGTGGGGCGCGACTGCGGCGGCGTCGCTCGCCAGCAAGTGTTCGCCCTCGCCCACCCCGACCACGAGCGGGCTCCCCATCCGAGCGCCCACGACGAGCCCCGGATGGGCCTGGCTCACGACCCCCAGACCGTAGGTTCCCTCAAGCATGGGTAGCACGAGCTGAACCGCCGTGAAGAGGTCGCCCGTCTTTTCCAGGGCGCGCGCGATCAGGTGGGCGATCACCTCGCT
This sequence comes from Planctomycetales bacterium, assembly GCA_027459775.1. GTDB lineage: Bacteria > Planctomycetota > Planctomycetia > Isosphaerales > Isosphaeraceae > JAKBAP01. Next base: position 5,259 of record DAIDHE010000028.1, read on the forward strand.
GTCGGTCTCGCTCGCGAAGACGAAACCTTCGGCCTCGAGTTCCCTGCGCAGGCTGGCGTGGTTCTCGATCACGCCGTTATGGACGAGTGCCAGGCCCGCGGTTCCCAGGCGTCCGCCGAGATGAGGGTGGGCGTTGGTGTCGCTGGCCGGTCCGTGGGTGGCCCAGCGGGTGTGGCTGATCCCGCATGAGCCCTGGGCGGGCTGCCTGTGGATCAGGTTTTCGAGCTCGCGTACGCGGCCGGCGCGTTTGCGAATGTGCAAGCGGCCGGCGTCGACGGTGGCCAGGCCCGAGCTATCGTAGCCCCGGTACTCGAGCCGGCGTAGCCCGGCCACGAGAATCCCGGCCGCTTCCCTCGATCCGGTATAGCCGACGATTCCGCACATGGCTGACGTCCCTGGTGAGTCGTCGAATTCCCCCGAGAGGACGGATCGCGCGAACCGAGCGAACCTGGGGAATCTAGATCGACTGCATAGCCTGAAATGCGAAGAACGAGTCGTTTCGCCTCGATTCTCTCAGGCTACATGCGAGTGCGGTGTTGTGTCGAGTTCGGCGCGGGTGGAATTGATTTGGCTTGCGTTGGGCGGTGATCTGGGTAGGATGCCGGTGCGGAGATTCTGGCCTGGGCGGTTGGTGGGGTTTGTGGGTTCCGGGCTGGGGATCGAACACATCTTTTTCCGATCAGGGGATGGCCGGGACGGCCGTCGTCCGCGAGTGGCATCGCGAGTTGCAGCGGGAGTCGGCGCGGCCGGCAGTCTCCAGGATGGAGACGAACGAATCATGAAACGACGCATGGCGGTGGGGCTTTGTTGCCTCTCGCTGGTCGGGTGTGCGCAGTCGAAGCCGCTTCTGACGAAGCAGGACAAGGCAGCGCCCGAGCCGGTGGCGATCACGCCGGTTCCCTCGATCCACGACACGATCAATCGGGGTCTTGGCGGCACTTCGCTGGCGGCGAAGGTGCTTCCGGATCCGAAGAACGAGCGGTGGGCGGGGATGGCCCCGCCGCCGGGCGCGAGTGCGGGTCCGCCGACGGCGATCGCGGCGACGGGTGCGGGCGCGGCGCGTGGGGCGGGTGCGGCGAGTGCGCCGGCGGTGCCCGCGATGGCCGCGGTCGGGACTGC
>DAIDHE010000049.1 GCA_027459775.1 Planctomycetales bacterium
AACATCAAGACCGACGAAATGGGTTTTGGTAAAGTGATTCATGGACCAGTCCTCCCGATGTTGGCTCTGTCAGGGAAAGCCCCGGGCTTCCAGGATAACCCACGCAATACGTGAGTGACTGGTCCAACCATCCTCTCTACTCCGCGACCTTTGCCCTTTGGTGGGCCTCACCCCGGGGTACCGCGGTTCGACCCACCCTACTCGGCGGCCTTTGCCCGTTGGTGGGCCTCACCCCGGGGTACCGCGGTTCGACCCACCCTACTCGGCGGCCTTTGCCCTTTGGTGGGCCTCACCCCGGGGTACCGCGGTTCGACCCACCCTACTCGGCCGCCTTTGCCTACTTCACACCTCGGGCCGCGGCGTTGTTTCCCAGCGGCGGATCGGTGGGATTGACGCCATAGGCCTCCAGCGTGAATTCCTTGGCGGGCGTCTCCTGGAAATCCCAAGATTTGGACTCGAAGGTCAAGATCCGCGTCGCCTTGTCCTTGTTCAGGACCGTGGAGTTGGACTCGATTCGGCTGGGCTTGGGGGTTTCACCAGTGAAGTCGTAATTATTTCGAACGCGCATGCTCATGGGGAACGACTTGGGCGCCGTGGACGTCGCCAATACTTCATATTCATCGATCACAAACATATGTTTTGGATCGACAGTAAACCATCCGCTTATGTTCGCGATCGTCTGGCCGACCGGGTGGTAGACGAAGGTCGCCTTGTAGAGCTTTCGGCCTTCCCTTTCCGCGGTCGAGACGGACTCGACTCGGAAGGATTCGTCATGGATGATTGTGTCGACGTCGACGTAAATCATGGTGAACGGAGTGGAAACCACCTCGTCTCTGAATCGATTGAATTGGCGTCTCAGCGCCTCTGGTATCGGCTTGGACGTCAGATGAAACGCCGGATCGTCATCGGCTCGACGCAAACAAAAGCTCTGCTCTCCGTCCAGAACGATGACCGTGTGGATCCCATTCGGTTTTCCCCCCGGAGCGACACGGCGAACCGCCCTTATGTACTGCTTCTCGCGGCCGCCGCTGTGCCAGGAAGCGAATTCGAGAGGCGATTCCTGCGCGAGTCCTGCGCGGGGCGGGCGCGGGTCCACTTCCCTTGCGACCCGACTTGTGTAGATTCCCGAAATGCGCACTTGCTCGTACGACGCTTTCAGTCGCGGCAGGGCGGCCTGGTATTCCTTGAGGAACCGCTCCTTGGTGATCTCGTCGGCTCCAAGACACGCCTGGCAGGCGACCAGGGCGAGCGCGACGACGACGAGCGGCGACTTGATCATCGAAAGCACCCTCCAGGCGGTCTCTCCCGTGATGCGGACGCGATCGGCTCTCGCTATCGAGCGTCGGAACCGGCGGCGGCGGCCTGGGAATCCGCGCCGCCTCGAACCTCACCCACCAGATAGGTCGTCTTGGCCTGCGACTCGTAATAGGTGCGCATCACGACCTCGGCCTGGATGCCCATGAGGATGCTCATGCCGCCAGCCAGAAAGAACATCACCGTGAGCGACGGGAGCGGGGTCTCGACGAACGACTTGGGATCGAGCTTGGGCGACCAGAACAAGGCCGGCCAGGGAAAAACGTATTTGAAATAGAGCATCGCGACGAACGACAGAAACCCGAGCGCGAACGACCAGAGGCCGAATCGGCCGAAGAAGTGCAGGGGTCGCTGGGCGTAGTGATGCAGGAAGCGAATCAAGATCAGGTCGAGCACCACGTTGAATGTCCGGCCCAGGCCGTACTTGGTGCGGCCCGCGGTGCGCGGGCGGTGGTTGACGACCAGCTCGGCGACCCGCGCGCCCTGCCACTGGGCGAAGATCGGGATGAAGCGGTGCATCTCGCCGTACAGCCTTACGCCTTCGAGTACGCGGCGGCGATAGGCCTTGAGGGTGCAGCCAAAATCGTGGAGCGGCACGCCCGATAGCCGCGCGATCAGGCGATTGGCGATCCAGGAGGGGATCTTGCGGGTGACGAAGGCGTCGTGACGGTGCTTGCGCCAGCCCGACACGACGTCGTGGCCGCGGTCGAGCTCGGCGATCAGGCGGGGGATGTCGGCGGGGTCGTTCTGGAGGTCGCCGTCGATCGGGATCAGAATCGCGCCCCGCGCCTGATCGAGGGCCGCCGAGAGCGCTGCCGTCTGGCCGTAATTGCGCCTGAGCAAGACCAATCGGGCGTGCTCGGAATCCCTCCGCTCGATCGCGGCGAGCTTTTCGGGCGTGCCGTCGGTCGAGCCGTCGTCGACAAAGATGAGCTCGTAACGCCACGGCGATTTCCGCAGCACCGTGTCGAGCTCGGCGTGCAGGGGCTCGACGTTGTCGACCTCGTTGTAAACCGGGATCAGCACCGAGACGTCGATCGCCGCGGCTGCGTCGCGAGGCGCCGGCTGGGTGTGGTTCATGAAGCCGAGCCTCGCATGAACTGCATCAGGTATCGGCGGCTGATGTCGAGGGCGTCCAGGCGGCTGTCGAGCGAGTGCTCGAAGGCCCGGTCCTCGACCTCAATGGCGACGTGGCCTTTGTATCCGGCGTCGTGGAGCGCCCCGAAGAACGGCCCCCACGCGATGCCTCCCTGGCCGGGGATCTTGGGGGTGTGCCAGAGCTTGGGATGCGACAAAACGCCGTGATTGTTCAGGGCGACGTGCTCGACTCGGGCGTCCTTGGCGTGGATGTGGAAGAGCCGGTCGTGGAACTCGGCCAGGGGCGCAAGGTAGTCGATCTGTTGCCAGATCAGGTGCGAGGGGTCGAGGTTGAGACCAAAAAAGGGGCTCGGGATGTCGGCGAACATCCGTCGCCAGATCGCCGGCGTGGTGGCCAGATTCTTACCGCCCGGCCATTCGTCGGCGGAAAAGAGCATGGGGCAATTCTCGATGGCGATCTTGACCTTAAGCGCCTCGGCGTAGGCGACGAGCGGCCGCCAGACCTCGAGGAAGCGCGGCCAGTTGGCGTCGACCGAGAGCGTCTGGTCGCGGCCGACGAAGGTGTTGACGACGCCGACCCCGAGCGCGGCCGCGGCGTCGATCACCTTGCGCAGGTGCGTCTCCTGGAACAGGCTGGCCGCCCGGTCTGCGGCGAGCACGTTGGGATAATAGCCCAGGCCCGAGATCTCGACCTTGTGGTGGGCGAAAAGCTTGCGAACCGAGGCCGGCGCGAAATCGGTCGCGTCGATGTGGCAGACGCCCGCGTAGCGGCGATCGGCCGAGCCGGGCGGCCAGCACATGACCTCGACGCTCGCGAACCCCCGCCCAGCGGCGAGCTCGACGACCTGCTCGAGCGTGAAATCGGGCAAGATCGCTGAGACAAAACCAATTTTCATGATCACTCGTCCTGACTCGTGGAAACGAGGGGCGGTATGGCCTAGAGTCGAAAGACCCCCAGCACGACGCCCACGACCAACCCCATGACGTGGGCCGCGTTGGCGATCGGGCCCAGCCTGCCCGTCATGCAGAGAACAAGCCAACCGAGCATGATCAACACGGTATTGGGATGCAAGATCATGCCCTGCTCGGGCTGGTGGAGACTCTTCATCCAGAGATAACCGAACAGGGCGTAGGCGACCCCTGACATGCCCTCGAACAGGTGGGGCTCGCCGGGTTCCATGCGCTCCATGTAGAAGTACTGGCCCAGGTTCGAGATCACGGCCGAGACGAGCACCAGGAGCAAGAGCCGGCCGCTGCCGCGGCGAATCTCGATCAACGTGCCCATGAAGCTCACGGCCGACATGTTGAAGAAAATGTGCAGGAGATTGACGTGCATGAAGATGGGCGTAATGAGCCGCCAGAGCTCGCCCGAACGGAGGCCAGCCAGACCGTCGTCGCGGATTTCACCCTGCTCGATCCGGAGTGTGCCCAGCGAGAGCGCGAGGCGGGTTGACACCCGGTACCTCGAGTTCTCGAGCATGAAGACCACGATCGAGATCGCGATGAGCGCCATGGTCAGCGGGCGCTGATACAGCCGCGGGGCGGCCCAGAGGTCCGTCACTTCGCGATAGTTCTTGCGATAAGCCTTGTCGAGCGACCGCTCGCGGTCGCGGACGGTCTGGGCGATCGATTGGGCGGTTTGATAGCGCGGGTTTTGGGGATCGGCCAGGTAGAGCGCGAGCTCGTCGCGCGCTTGCTGGACCTTGTCTTCATCATAGACCCAGATCGGCTGGCCGTCGGGCCCGGGGTCGATCCGCGATTTCACGTCCAGAGTGAGCAGGTGGTCGTGGAACGGCTCGGGGGCGAGATCCGGGGGCAGTTTTCCGATCTGACGCAACGCTTCGCGCTCCTTGAAAGAGCCTGATGGCCGGGGAACCCAGGGGACGGATCAAATACCCAGGAGCGGCGATTCCGACCCGTGGAACAGCTTAGCAGAACTTCCGGGCGCGATCGATGGCGGGGCGGTCGAGGGCGCTTGATTGACGAGGGTCATTGGCGAGTGGCGCGGGGGCTGGTACATTGGGAGCGATCCCAATCACCCGATCGAAGACGAGGATCCTCGCGATGCCCCAGGCTCAGGCCCAATATCGTGTCGTGATCTTCGACGCGATTGACGATCCTCCGCGGCTTCGGGAGGACGTGAGCGCCGCCGCGGAGGTGCATCCGACCGACGCGGTGCAGTGGCTGGCGCGCGCACCCGGCCCCTGGCCACGGCTGGTCGAGCAGGGAGTCGCGCGGCGTCTCCTCGATTGCCTGTACAAGAACGGCGTCGCGGCCGAGGCCTGGCGCGTGGATCTGTTTCCCGACCTGAGCCCGCCGCGCACGATCCACCGGGCGGCTTGCCTGCCGGAGGGTTTCCGGGTCGAGGGTCTGCGCGGCGAGCCGACCCACTACGCCCCCTGGGACCGGATCGAGCTGGTGTGCGCGGGCCGGATTCTGACCGAGGACCAATTTCGCGACTCCCACCCCTCGCGATGGTCGTCCAGCGTGGTCTCGGGCATTCGCGCGCTGGCGCTCATGAAGCCCCGGCCCGCCTACCGGGCGGCCCGCGCCACCCGCATCCCCCGCGACCCCACGGGCGAGGTCATCATCGTCCGCCGCGACCCCCGCATCGCTTTTCGCGTCATCGAATCCCACATGAACTATGCTTACCTTGGCGATCGGCTGCGCGAGACCGCGTCCGAGAATTTTCCCCTGTTCCTGGCCGACCTCTGTGCGCGCGCCCAGGAAGCCTACATCACCGACTCGACCCGGTCGCTCCTCGAAAACGCCGAATCCCGAGACCATGAATTCGCCAGTTCCCAGGAGCTCCTCGAACATGCCACCCTGAGACTGCTCTGGAGCTGGTATCGACGCGATCGCGACGCCCAGACCGACGGCCACGACCCCAACCTGGACACCGACCCCGATCGCGAAACGCTCATTTAGGCGATCAGGGATTCCCGGACCCGGTGCGTCGGTCGGTGTGATCGAGCCTGGCGCAGGCTGCTTGTCTTTTTCCGTGGGGGCCAAGGTTGGTACACTATGCCGATTGTTCGAGGAGAGTCGGCCCTCGCGAGAGCGAACCTTCAGGAATCGCGTTTCGGGTTTTGGCTTCCCTTTGTCGTTTGACCGTCCGCGAGGAGATTTGCATCCGTGTCGAACCAAGACCGCTATTTATTCACGAGTGAATCTGTTTCGATGGGCCATCCCGATAAGATGGCCGACCAGATTTCCGATGGAATCCTGGACGCCATTCTCGAGCAAGACCCGACGGCGCGGGTGGCCTGCGAGTCGCTGCTGACGACGGGGCTGGTCTGCCTCGCGGGGGAGATCACGACCAAGGCGCTGGTCGATTATCCGGCGATCGTGCGGCGGATCGTCCGCGAGATCGGCTACACGTCGAGCGACATGGGTTTTGACGCCTCGACCTGCGCCGTCATGGTGGCCCTGGGCAAGCAGTCGCCCGACATCGCGATGGGCGTCGACGAGGATTCGTCCACCGGCAAGGAGATCGGCGCGGGCGACCAGGGCATGATGTTTGGCTTTGCGTGCAACGACACGCCCGAGCTCATGCCGCTGCCGATCGCACTGGCGCACCGGGTGATCAATCGCATCACCGACCTCCGCAAGGACGGTTCGATCCCCTGGCTGCGGCCTGACGCCAAAAGCCAGGTGACGGTCGAATACGACGGCTTCACGCCGCTGCGGATTGACACCGTCGTGGTTTCCACCCAGCACGCGCCGAATGTCTCGCACGCCGAGATCGTCGCGACCATTCGCAAGGAAGTGATCGACCCCGTGCTGCCGGCCGACCTGACGGACGGGTCGGTGAAATACCACATCAACCCGACCGGGAAGTTCGTGATCGGCGGTCCGCACGGCGACTCGGGCGTGACGGGACGGAAGATCATCGTCGACACCTATGGCGGCATGGGCCGGCACGGCGGCGGCGCCTTCAGCGGCAAGGATCCCACCAAGGTCGACCGCTCGGCCGCCTACATGGCGCGGTACGTTGCCAAGAACATCGTCGCGGCCGGCCTGGCCGACCGCTGCGAGATTCAGCTCGCGTACGCGATCGGCGTTTCCGAGCCGGTCAGCGTGCACGTCGACACCCAGGGGACGGGCCAGTTGCCCGATTCGGTGATCTCCGAGCTGGTGCGCAGGCACTTCCGGCTGACGCCGGCGGGGATCATCAAGCACCTCGACCTGCGCAGGCCGATCTATCAGAAGACGGCCAGCGGCGGCCACTTTGGCCGGTCCGAGCCCGAATTCACCTGGGAAAAGACTGACAAGTCGCACGTTTTGCGCGAGGCGGCCAACACTTTTGCGCCGGCCAACATCGCGTAGCAGCCCCCGGGGCCAAAGCCCATGACGACCTTCTCGAACCCGCGGATTCTGGACGCCCGCGCGCGGTTCGAGGAGATTTTCGGCCGGGCGGCCCGGCATTACGGGCGAGCGCCCGCGCGGGTCGAGCTCCTGGGCAATCACACCGACTACAACGGCGGGCTGGTGATGGCCGCCGCCGTGGATCGCGAGACGGTCGTGGTGGGCGCACCCTCTGCCAACCGGACGGCGCGGGTCCACGCCGCCCACTTCGGAGCGATCGATGAATTCCCTGTCGATGCGATCGAGCCCGCGGCGGCCGGCTCGTGGGAGCGCTACGCGCGCGGGGTCGTCTGGGCTCTCGTCGAGGATTACGGGCCGCTCACGACGGGGTTTGACGCGGTCGTCGTGGGCGACGTGCCGCTGGGCGCGGGGCTCTCGAGCTCGGCCAGTCTCCAGGCCGCGCTGGCGCTGTTCCTGATCACGGCGGGGGCCGTACCCGCGGATCTCGATCAAGATGCCGCCAGGATGGCTCTGGCACGCACCTTGAATCGGTCGGAAAACGAGTTCGTCGGCGTGGGCTCGGGGCTGCTCGACCAGTTCTCGTGCCTGTTCGGCCGCCGCGGCCATGCGCTTTATCTCGACTGTGACACGCTGGCCCACGATCGCGTGCCCCTGGGCCAGCCGGGGCCCGCGATCGTCGTCTGCGATTCGCGGACGTCGCGCCGGCTCGCCGATGGCAAATACGATGAGCGCAGGCTCGAGTGCGACCGCGCGGCGGCCGGGCTCAGGCAGTTCCTGGGACGCGAGGCCGCCGCGCTATCGGCGTTCACCGTCGCGGACCTCGAGGTGGCCTGGGATGCAATCGACCCGGTGCCGCGGCAGCGGGCGCGCCACGTCTTGACCGAAAACGAGCGCGTGCGGCAGGGGGTTCGCGCCCTGGGGAAGGGCGACCTGGAAGAATTTGGCCGGCTGATCTCGGCCTCGCACGCCTCGAGTCGCGACGATTTCGAGAACAGCTCGTCCGCGCTCGACCTTTTGATCGAGTGCGCGGCGGCCGCGCCTGGCTTTCTGGGTGGCAAGCTCTCGGGGGCCGGCTGGGCGGGCTGCACGGTCAATCTGGTCAAGGCCGAGCAGGCCGGCGACTTCGCCGCCAGCGTCCGAGCCGAGTACCACCGCAAGAGCGGGGTCGAGCCGCTCGTCCACGTCTGCCAATCGACCGCCGGCGCCAAGGGCGGTAATCTGTAAGACGTCTCTTACGCCGAGGAGGCGACGCATGATTTGGGCGCGGATTCTCGCCGACTTGATTGTCGTGGTGCACGCGACGTTCGTCGCATTTGTCGTTTTAGGGCTGGCTGCGATCCTGGTCGGGGCCGTCCTCCGCTGGCGCTGGGTCCGCAATCGCTGGTTCCGCGGGGTTCACCTGGCGGCCATCATGGTGGTCGTGGCCGAGTCGCTCGCGGGCGTGGCTTGCCCGCTGACGGTCTGGGAAGACCAGCTTCGGCGGCAGGCCGGGCAGGGGGGCTACTCTGGTGATTTCCTGGGCTACTGGGCGCACCGGCTCATCTTTTTCCACGGCGAGCCTTGGATGTTCACCGTGGCTTACGTGACGTTTGGGGCGTGTGTGCTGACGACGTTTTTCCTGGCGCCTCCTGAGTACCCGCGCCGAGCGATGGCAAAACGCCCTGCCTCCGCGTCCGCCCCGCCAATCGCGTGAGGCTATTCTCCCGGTCGCGGGACCTGCTTCTCGTGGCGGATCATGACCCCCTCCTCGAGATAGACGACGGTCTGAGCGATGTCCGAGGCATGATCGGCGATCCGCTCGAGATTGCGGGCGGTGCTGAGCATCTGCAGCCAGAGGTCGATCGTCTCGGGTTGGGGTCTGAGCGAGCGTTTGAGCTCCTTACGCACCTGGCGGTGCAGGCGGTCGATGGCGTCCTCGCCGCGGATCACCGCGCGCGCGGCCGCGACGTTGCGCGTGGCCAGGGCCTGGTGGACGAGTCTCGCGTGATCGAGGACGGCCTGGGCCAGGGTTTTGAGCCGATCCGGGATGGGGAATCGATCGCCGGCCGCGGAGAACTTTCGAGCGCGCCGGGCGACCCGGACCGCCAGATCGGCGATCCGCTCCCAGTCGCGAGTCACCTTGAGAATCGTGGCCATGCGCCTCAGGTCCGAGGCCACCGGCTCGAAAAGCGCGAGCACTCGCAAACATTGGCGCTCGATCCGCGATTCCTCGCGGTCGCTTTCCCGTTCCAGGTTCTTCACCTCGGCCTCGACCCCGATCTTGCCGTCGAGAAGGGCCTGGATGCTCGTTTCGAGACTCGCAAGCACACCCTGCGACATCGCCAGGAACTCGGCCCAGAGCATGTCCTGGTCCCGGATCGCATGCCGCACCGAGGCCGGCTCGAGTGCAGGCAAGGCGAGTCCGAGCGGCTCGACTTTCGATCGACCGGATTCCATGACCGCGCCCCCCCTCAAGCTCAAGAGCGTACCCCGCAGTGAGCCGGGCAAGACCAATCAGACTCATTCCAAGTTTGCACGGTCTCGGCCATGAAATGCAAGGACACCTGTTGAGCGAATCCGGCCAGTCGGAGAGAAACCCCGCCCCGCGAGGCAAGCCGAGACTTGTTCTAGGATAGCCAGGGTGCGACAATAACATGACGCGAAAGTCAGGGTCTCAGTCTATCCACGCTCTGGAGCATCACATCATGCTGGGATCGGTTCCTTGCAACCTTTGTCGAGTCGATGACGCGACCGAGGTTTTTGGGGCTGGGGTTGCGCAACCAAGCCGGATTGTGCGATGCAACCGATGCGGGCTCATGTACTCGAGTCCTCGAGCGAAGGAGCCGGATCACGTTCAGATTCAAGCCTGGGATCCTCATCAGCATTTCGTGGACCGCGACCCACGCCGGTATGAGAAGGAGCGGCTCCAGACCCGAGACTTCGCCCAGACTCGGAAGCTGATCAACGAGCTTCACCCCGATCGTGGCAAGCTCCTCGAAATCGGCAGCGGCCTGGGCTTCCTTTTGGCTGAGTTCAAGCGGGATGGGTGGGAGGTGTTGGGGGTCGAGCCCGATGCCTCGTACTGTCAGCACGCCAGGGAGGTTCTGGGCGTTCCCTCCATCGACACGATACTTGAAGCCGCGGGGATCGCCGACGAGACCTTTGACGTGATCGTCATGAACCACGTGATTGAGCACCTTGACGATCCGCTGGCGACGCTTTCCGAGATCAACCGCGTGCTCAGGCCGGGGGGGCATTTGGTGCTGGAAACGCCGCGATACGACACCCTGATGTTCAAGCTCATGGGCCGGCGTGAGCGTAGTATCAATTGTTCCGGGCACATCTATTTCTTCACGACTCGCACCCTGCGAAGCCTCTACGAGGCGGCGGGGTTCCAGACGGTTCAGCTCGCCTACGTGGGCCGATCGCTCACGATGGAACGGCTGCTCTGGAATGTGGGGATCGTGAGCAAGAGCAAGAGAGTCCAGGACGGGTTGACGGGTCTGGCGCGGAAGCTCGGTCTGCAAAAGGTTCATCTGCGGCTCAACCTCAGGGACATGCAGCGGGTTTGCGTCCAGAAGGTCGAGCCGCCCGGCGGGCGGCGGGCGGATGCCGCGGCCTCCAGGGCGGGCGCGGTCGCGGCTGAATCGGGCGCTTCCTCAAGGTAAACCCAGGCCAGGGGGTTCTCAGCGGTCGTCGACCTCTCCACGCATTCCTGCTCGCGGCCGATCGGGTTGATCGTAAAGGATTCCTGGCCGCGGCCATCGGACGCCACGTTCCCTTTTCGCCACAAACCTGAAAAGAGGTTGGAACGTGCGAGCGCGATTCGGTACTATGCTTGAGGCTGACAGCTTGAGTGTTCAGCAACTCTTTCAGGATCCACCGTTCAAATGAAGCCATCAACGCTCGCTCGACTCGCACTTAAACACACGTACAACCATTTTGCCGAAGAACTCTACCTCCACACCGGAAAAGACGTCACGAAGCCAGTCACTTTTTATGGGCTCGTCAACGAGCGCTGCAACGTCAAATGCCGCTATTGCGAGTATTGGCGTCTGCCGCAATACAAAGACGAAATGTCGATCGAGGAATGGCAAAGCGCGCTCCTGAGCATCAAGGAGTTTGTTGGCACGTTTTCGATCAGCTACAGCGGCGGCGAGCCGTTCATCAAGCCGGGCTTTCTCGACCTGATGATGTTCTGCCATAAGAACGGCATTCATGCCGGAGTCACCACAAACGGCTCGGCGCTGAACAAGAAGAACGCGGCCAAGCTGGTCGCCTCGCATCCCTGGAACTTGAACGTCTCGGTCGACGCGCCGATCGCCGAGCTTCACGACTATCTCCGGGGGTGGCCGGGGCTCTTCCGGAAGCTGAGCGACGGCATCAAGTACGTTCGCGAGGAACGAGAGCGGCAAGGGATCGACTTCCCGATCATCATCAAGCCCACCATCGGCAAGAAGAATTTCCGCTACTTGCCCGACATGGTGGAATGGGCCAAGCAGATGGGGGCGACCGCGCTCAATTTTCAGCCCATGGACAAGTGGACGCCCGAGACATACGAGGAGCTCTGGATCGAAGAGCACGAATACGACGACTTGCAGCGGGTCGTCGATCGCATGCGGGAGCTCAAGCGGCAGGGCGAGCCGATCATGAACTCGGACCTGGTGATCTCGCTTTTGACCCAGCACTTCCGCGAGCAGAGCGCGCCCCCCGAGGCGATGCCTTGCCGGGTGGGGATGCGCGATTTTTTCATCCGGACGAACGGCGACATCGAGGTTTGCTTTTTCTATCCGTCGATCGGCAACATCAAGGAGCAATCGGCGCGGGAGATCTGGTACGGCCCCAAGGCGGCGGAGATCCGCAAGCAGACCGTGGCCTGTGACCGGCTGTGCCTCTACACGTGTCTTTCGCAGAAGACCCTGACCGACAAGGTCAAGATGGGGCTGACGATCCTGAACGGCCAGAACAAGCGGCGGCCGGTTTCGCAAGACGTCGAGGCCGACGTCCCGGTGGGCGCGGCCACCTGAGCCCGCGCTCGCGGCCGCCGAGAGCTGATCGGGGAGGGAATGTTCGGGCGGACCCGCGGGTCCGCCTGGTCGCGCCCTGGGAGCGAGCCCGCGCCGCCTCGCGCCGAGGAATTGACAGGCCAAGGAGAGGGCTCTACCATCACGCGACAAGACTGGCCGTGCGATCGAGAACGCCCCGGCCTACGGCTTTTTCCCTGGTGATGCAAAGGTCGCGGTGACGCTCGTGAGCTGCCGGGTCGCGCTGTTCTACGATATGGACGCCTGCCGCCACCCCACCGGCGTCACCCGCCATGCCCTGGCCCAACTGGGCCGGCTGGCCAAGCGTCCCGAGATCGATCTCAGCGTGGTCTCGGGGCGGATCAGCGATCCCGACGGCCGCGCCTTCTGGGAGTCGCTCGAGTCGGTTCCCAGACGCGAGCTGCCGGTCAGGACTCGAGACATCCTGCGATGGTGGCGGCTCAAGCCCTGGCCGCCGCTCGATTGGTGGACCGGACCGGTCGACTGGGTCTATTGCCCCGCCGAATTCGTCGCCGTGGTTCGATCGGGGCGCAAGGCGGTCACCAGTCACGACGTCTTGCAGACCCTGCGGTTCGAATCTCCTCGCAAACGCGAGCTCCTGGGCCGGGTGTTCGAACGGGCCGACTTGATCCTGTCGGTGTCGCATTACAACACGCGGCAGTTGCAGAGCGCCTTTCCCCAGTCTCGGGATCGCGTGGCCTATGTGCCCAACGCGGCCGACGACCTGTTTTTCGAACCGGCCGCGGGGCATGAACGCGCACGGGTGCGCAACGATCTGGCGCTTCCGCCCCAGATCCCCTTCCTGCTCTCGGTGGCGAGCTTTCAACCGCGCAAGAACCTCGAGCGCCTGATCGAGGCGGCGGGGCGGCTGGATGAGGTGGCCCAGGGAGATCTCGCGCTGGTGTTGGTGGGCGCGGGCAGCGAAGAGGCGGCCCGGCCGCTTCGCGAGGCGGCCGCCAGGCTGGGACGCAAGGCGATCGTACGGTTCCCTGGCTACCGTCAGGGGGTCGCCCTGCGGGCCGCCTATGCCGAGGCGACAGCTCTGGTCTTTCCCTCGCTCTGCGAAAGCTTCGGCATCCCGGCCGTCGAGGCGATGGCGCAACGGACGCCCGTCGCGCTCGCCGACTCGACGGCGTTACCCGAGATCGGCGGCGACGCGGGCTGGTATTTCAATCCCCTGCAGATTGAGGACTTGGTGCTTGCGCTGAGACGCCTGCTCGATGATCGCCCGGAGCGCGAGCGCCGCGCGAGCCTGGGCCGGCGCATCGCCGAGCACTATCGCTGGCAAAAGTCGAACGACCTGCTGGTACGCGCACTTGCGGGCGGATGCCAGCGCTGAGCGCGGGCTCTGCAAACCTGCCGTTCGCGTCGCCGCCGCGGCGGCGCTTGTGCTACGATGTCCGGGGAAGAACAGGGTTCGAACTCCATGGATTCCACGAGACCTAGCCATGCGCGCGATCACGATTTGGGGGCGGCTCGGCATCGGATGGGTGTCGCTCGCGGTGGGCTGCGGGCACGCGGCCAACGGGCCCTTGCCGGGCGCGACCGAGGCCGCTCGTTCGCACGAGGCCGCCACGACGCCCCAAGTCCCCGCACCGTCCTCGTCAACCACCGCCGCGGCCGAGAAAACGGCGGAACGAACCGCATTCAAGCCCAGGCTCGAGCTGATTCCCCAGCGCCAGCGCCCAGCCGCCCCCGCGTCGACCTCGACCGACGCGGCCGACGCGGAGTGGACCATGTCCATTCAACCCAACGCCACGGTTCTGGTCCTGCACAAGGGGACGGCCGTGCTGCGCGCGGACTACGTCGCCTGGGCCGAAAAGCGGACCGAACCACCGCTGATTTCCCAATGGGTCGAGAGCAGTTTCTTCGCCGAGAACGCCCATGCCGGCCGCGCCGCGATCAAGGGCTCGATCCCAGGCCTCGACCTCAAGGCCTCGGGCTCGATCGCCCCGCTCGCCGATAACGCCCTTCGATTTGATTATCTCTTCATGGCCGCGAAGCCGCACCCCCAGATCTTTGGGGCGGTGCTCGATTGGAGATTCGAGCTGGACTCCCCGAGCTTCGAAAAACGACCCGCCAACCCGGTGTTCCTCGAAAACGACGCCGGTTGGACCTGGCGGACGGGTCCAGACCAGTCGGTGACCGTTCGCTTCGACCGGCCGCTGGACCGGATCGTCTACGAGGCCAACAACAAGAGCATTATCCGAACCTTTCACATCGCAAACAGCCTGCCGGCCGGGGCTCGGCCGGTGAGCTTCACCATCACGCTGCCCGAGGGCGGCCGGGTGGTCCCGACCGCGCGGGAACGCTACGGGCCGGCCGCGCCGGAACGCTGGATGCGCGACGTCTTGACCTGGGACCACACGCCGATCGATCTCTCGTTCCTCAATGCCAGCGATCGACCCGCCGGGAGACACGGCCTCGTCAAGGCCGAGGGCGACCATTTCGTCTTCGAGGATGGGGTTCAGCCGCGGTTCTGGGGAATCAACCTTGGCGCCACCGCTCTTTTCTCGACCCCGCGAAAGAACATCGCGCCTCAAGCCAAACGGCTCGCCAAGCTTGGCTTCAACCTGATCCGGATCCATCAACACGACGCCGTCTGGGCCAATCCCAACATCTTCGCCGGCAACGGCAAGAAAGACACGCGGCACCTGGATCCCAAATCGCTTGACTCCCTCGACTGGTGGATCAAGTGCCTGAAGGACGAAGGGATCTATCTCTGGCTCGATTTCATTTACGACCGCGCCCTCGCTCCCGGCGACGGAGTCAGCGGCGGCTACGACGAAATCATGCGGCGGCAGGGTGGCTTTTACGGATTCAGCTACTTCAACCAGGATCTGGTCAGGCTGATGCGAGAGCTCCAGCAACAGTTGCTGACCCACGTCAATCCTTACACCAAGCTGGCTTACAAGGATGACCCAGTCTTTATGGCGTTCTTGATCACCAACGAGAACGACCTGACCCACCATTATGGCAACTATATGCTGCCAGACAAGAACAATCCCTTCCACAACAGCCGATTCACGGCGGCCTATCGCGCGTTTGCCCGCCAGTCGGGCCTACCCGAGGACAAGCTCTGGCTTACCTGGTTGCCAGGCCCCAACAAGATCTTTCTGGCGGACGTCGAGCACCAGTTCAACCGGACGATGATCGACGACATACGCCGCCTGGGCTCGCGGGCCCTGATCGCCACCACCAACACCTGGGGCGACAATCCGCTCTCGTCGCTCCCCTCGCTCACCGACGGCGACGTGATCGACGTCCATTCCTACGGCGACGCCGAGGAAATGAGCATCAACCCCCGCTATTCACCCAATTTCATCACGTGGATCGGGGCGGCCCAGGTCGAGGGCAAACCGCTCGCGAACAGCGAATGGAATACGCCTTTCGGGACTGTCGATCGCTTCGCGAGCCCGCTCTACGTCGCCAGCATCGCAGCCTTGCAAGGCTGGGACATGCCCGCCCTCTATAATTACGCTCAGCTCGCGATTCTACCGCCCGGCAAGGAGGAATGGATGCACAAAATCGACAAGTGGTCGTGTTACAACGATCCCCTCTTGTGTGGCGTGATGCCCGCGGCGGCCATTGCCTTTCGCCAGGGCCACATCAGCCCGGCTCGAAGCCACTACTGCCTGGCGCTCAGCCCCGATCAGCTCTTCAACCAGGATCTGAACCCCAGGACGTCGGCGACGATTCGCACGCTGATGGAGCAAAGCCGGATCGCAATCGGCATCCCGCCGGTCAAGGAGCTACCCTGGCTCAAGCCCACTCCGACCCCCTCGGGCGCGACCCTCGTGACCGACCCCAATCACGACTTCATCCCCGCCGGACAAACGTATGTTCGCTCAGACACGGGTGAATTGATCCGGAACTGGAAGTACGGCATTCAATCGATCGACACCCCCAAGACCCAGGCCGTCATCGGCTGGATCGGCGGCAAGACGCTCGCGACCCGCGACGCGACGTTCGTGATCCAGACGCCCAAGGCGGTGGTCGCGCTCTCGAGCCTCGACGGCCAGCCGCTCGCCGGCTCGCATTCGATTTTCATCACCGCGGTCGCGCGAGCCGTTCCCGAAACGCCCAATCACGTGCCCTATCGCTCCGAGCCGGTGCTGGGCGTCATCACGCTCAAGACCAAGGTCGCGGGGCTCAGAGCGACCACCTCGCCGGCAAACGGGCAAGCGCCCGCCGCCGTTCCGCTCAAGGCGACCCCCGAGGGCGTGGAGCTGACCCTCACGGCGAAGAGCGGAACCTGCTGGTATCGCCTCTCTGTCCCTTCCGAGGGCGCGGCCCTGGGCGAGTCCAAGAAGTAAGAAGGCCGTCGCCTGGTCCCCACGATTGAGAACCAGGCGACGGCCTGAGTGAACGCGCCGGCTCCACCCCGACGATCAATCCTTGCTAGACGCCACAGGCGCATCGTCCCGATAACGAGCGTAGGCCGGCCCCTTGTCGGCCAGGGCCTCGAGGGCCTCGGGGCGAATGCGAACCTCGGCGTCCAGGTGCGACTTGAACCCGGTTCCAGCCGGTACCAGATGGCCCAGGATCACGTTTTCCTTGAGGCCCACCAGGTAGTCGGACTTGCCGGCCAGGGCGGCCTCGGTGAGAACCTTGGTCGTCTCCTGGAAGCTCGCCGCCGAGATGAAGCTCTCGGACTGGACGGCCGCCTTGGTG
>DAIDHE010000108.1 GCA_027459775.1 Planctomycetales bacterium
GTCGGCCAGGCGGCCGTCGATCGTGTGCTCGGTCGGCTCGACTGTCAGGAACGCGCCGGTCAGATTCACCATCGTCGCTTCCGGCACGACGAGCAGGTCCGCGCCCAGCCGCCGGAATCCGGCCGTCATGCTTCGCTCGACGCCGCCGAGCAGGGTGACGACTCCGAACACCGCCCCCGTCCCCAGCCCCACGGCGAGCGCCAGCAAGAGGGTGCGCGTCGGCCGCCGGCTGAGATCCTGCAGCGCGATCCGCACGTACAGTCGTCGAGCCGTTCGGGGCATGTGCGGCTCACAGGGTGGTGCAGCGGCTGTTGAGCAGGTGCTCGACCTTTTTGGGAACGACGACGCAGTCGTGGTGGCCGCCAAAGTTCGGGAAGTACCCGACGGGCTCGAGTGTGTCTTGCGTGAACACGAACAGGCCGCTGGAGAGCCGCTGGAACCCGCTGAAGATCTGGAACACATACTTGCCGTCGTAGCTCACCGCCATGGTCTGGCAGTCGGGTCCGACGTTCCTGAACTTCTTCATGATTTTCCAGGTCTTGGCGTCCACGACCCACACCTCGCTGTCGCGGGGCTTGGGCGCGAGGACCGAGACAAACATCTTGGATCGGTCCATCGAGAAGCAAAGGTGGAAGGGGCTTGGGTACTCTCCGGTCCAGTCGGGATCCTCGACGTACGCGACCTTCTTCCAGCGCCTGGGATCGGGGTCGGAGGTGTCGAAGACCGGAATGTTGTTCTGCCGCAGGTTGTTCATCATCACGAACGATTTGCCGTCGGGCGAGAACCCGGCCTCGTGGGCGGGGTTCTTGACGTCGTCGAAAGTCACCTCCCAGGCGTCGGGCCCGGAGCCGACCTTCTTGACCGGCAGGTTGCCGGGCGAGCCCTTGGGCATGTGCAGGCAGGCGACGGGCTCCCAGTTCGCCCGGTCGACGATCAGGGCGGCCGCGCACATCCGCAGAACGACCGCCGACCAGCGGTTGCCCGGGTGGTGAACGACCGCGTCGAGCCCGACCAGCGTCTCCGGCGAATCGCCGGGGATCTGACCGCGCTCGACCAGCAGCTCGGCCATCGGCACCATCTCCCAGTTGATCTTGTTGCCCTTCACCCCCTCGAGCTCGTATTTGCCCGTCTCGCCGGGCTCGACCAGGCGGGTGAATCGCAGCGTCCCGCCGCCCATCCAGCCGCGCTCGAGCGACGAGCCGTCCCTGGGTTTCCAGTCGGCGCGGAAGGCCATCTGGACCTTCGTCTTTTCCGCGCCGCGGGCGCGGTTGAAAAACGCGGTGACGTCCTTCTGGCCGTCAGCACAGGCGAATCCCTCGGCGTCGGGGTAGATCACGGTATGCACGCCCAGGCCGATCCCCGTGCTCTCGGCGACGTCCTCGACCAGCGTCATCTGCGAACCATCATAGGCAACTCTGTAGATGTGATTTCCCTGACCGCTGGTCTCGAGGAGTCCTTTCTCCTTGATCCGGGTGGGGATGCCGTAGATCAGCAGGTTCTCGCCCCCCTGGGTCGAGTTGATGAACTCGAAGCCCTTGCGGGGGTCTTGGGATGGGTACGCGGCCAGGTGGTGCGAGAGCGGGCAGGTGTCGCCGTAATTCCAGTACGAGATCCAGGCGAGCGTCCGGTTGGCGGCCATGTCGACCGCGTGGGTGCCGCCGCCGAGCTTCTGGGGGCTGAGCAAGATCCAGTCTCCGAACAGATCGTGATGCAGATCCCAGAGCTTGCCCGAGCGGCAATCGCATTCCTCGGCCCGCCGTTCCTGCCGGGCCGCGTACCCGAGCCCGGCGTAGGCCCCAGCCCCGGCCAGGCTCCCACCCACGAGCTGAAACATTCGCCGGCGATGAATGGACCCTGACATCTCGTGCTCCCTTCGCCCTGGATAACAAGACACACACGCTGATGCGAATCACATCTTATAGGGACAACCTGTCGTCAGAACTTTCGGCGTCCCTCCGACGTCGATTGGACGCTCCGCCCGAGCACCCAGGGCGGCGATGCGAGAGCCGAGCTCACGCAGCATCTCCGCCGAGCATCCCGGCCAGAGCGCGTCGATCGCGCCGTTCGTATTCAAAAGAGCCACGTAACCGCCGTGCTTCGCCTCGAACCGCCCGATGATCGCCCGCTCGGGATCGGCGAGAACGCGATACGGAACCTGGTTGGCCACGGCATAAGCGCGGGCCTGATCAGGGCTGGCGTCGATGACCCCGACAAACTCCGCGACGTCCCGATATTGCTCTTCGAGCCGGTGGAAATACGGCTCGAATTCCACGCTGCAGGGGCAATCACGCTTGATGAAAACCACGACCAGCGGCCGCGCCTCGCTCGCCGCCGGCCAGGTGAACCGCGCGCCGTCGTGGGCCAGGGCCGAAAACGGCTCGATCCGTCGATCCGTGAGCGCCCCGCATTCGACGAGCTGGCCGGGCGTAACGTAGTGCTTCTGGAGAGCAGTGGGCGCCGCGGGTGCGATCGCACGGGCTGGCGCCTGGGCCCGTTCGCGGCCCGCCAGCCCGAGCGCGGCCGCCCAGGCGAGAGCCGTGCCCACGGTCAGGTTTCGCCGGACGCTGTCGCC
>DAIDHE010000119.1 GCA_027459775.1 Planctomycetales bacterium
GTAATGGGCGAACGAGTTCATGCCGGGGTCTTGAAAGCCCTTTTCCGGCGTCCAGCCATCCCAGCGCTCCCAGATGCTGGTCGCCCCTTGCTTGATCGAAAAGCCCCACGAGGGGAACGTGTCGTTGTGCAACAGCCGGACGGCCACGTCTTGACGGCCAATCTTGGTAAGGGCCTGCATCAGCGACTTGGTGCCAATGAAGCCGGTCGACAGGTGGCCGCGTTTTTCGATGTCCGCGACCAGATGCTCGCCCGCTTGCCGAAGCGCGTCGCCGTCGAGCAAATCAAACGCGATCGGAAGCACATAGGCGGCCTGGGTGTCGCCCTTGATCCGGCCGTCGGCGGCGACGTAGGCGCGGTTGAACGCGGCCTTGATCGCGTTGAAATAGCCCTCGAAGTGCGCAGCTTCCTCGCTCTTGCCAAGCACGCGGGCGGCCTCGGCCGTGAGCCGGGCGCTATATGCGAAATACGCGGTGTAGATCACATCCTTGGGCGTGTCGGCATTGATCGAGAGCCAGTCGCCAAAGCAATGGTAATGCTCGGGCGGCAACCACTCGGGCGTGCTCCGCTTCTTGCAGAATTCGACGAAGCGGGCCATCGAGAGAAACTGGCGCTCGAGCAATCGCCGGTCGCCGTAGACCTGGTAGATCGTCCAGGGGCAGATGACGCCGGCGTCGGCCCAGGCGGGGCCGCCGTCGTCGCCGGCGACCTTCACCGGCGCCACCATGGGAAACTGGCCGTCGGAGCGCTGGCCGTCCGTCAGGTCGCGGAGCCATTTGGTGAAAAACGCCTGCACGTCGCAATTGAGCGCGGCCGTCCCGATATAAACCTGGGCGTCGCCCGTCCAGCCCAGCCGCTCGTCGCGCTGCGGACAATCGGTGGGGATGTCGATGAAATTCGCGCGCTGGGTCCACCAGATGTTGCTGTAAAGCTGGTCGAGCATCGGGTCGGAACAGGCGAATTCGCCCACCCGCGGCGTATCGCTCGAGAGCGCGAGCCCGGTGATCGTGTCGAGGGTCGGCGGGTTCTTGAGCCCGGTCGCCTCGACGTACTGAAAGCCGTGGAACGTGAACCGGGGCGACCAGGTTTCTTCGCCCGATCCATTGCAAAGATAAACATCCGTGGCTCGGGCTTCGCGGAGGTTGGTGGTGTAGATCTTGCCGTCGGGGTTGATCCGTTCGGCGGAGCGGAGGGTGATCGCGCGGCCGGGCTCGCCGTGGGTCTTGAGGCGGACGAGGCCGGCGAAGTTTTGCCCCATGTCGAGCACGTAAACGCCCGGTTTGGGCTGGCGGATCGATTGGGGAGTGATTTCGGCGATCACGCGGACGGGCTGGGCGGGGTGCCACTGGACGCGGGGAGCGAGCTCAGCGCCCGAGTCGACCTTGGCCCAGGCGGCGGCGTCGAAGCCGGGTCTGTCCCAGCCCTTGATCCGCGGCGACTGGGCGATTCGGGCGTCGTACGATTCGCCCATGAGGAAATCGGCCTCGCGAATCGCGCCTGGGGCGGCGCGCCAGTCGGGGCTGGTGGCGACGTCGGTAGCGGAGCCGTCGGGGTGCTCGAGGTGCAAGAGCGCGCGGAAGCGCGGCTTCTTACCGTAATGGTCGCGCTTCTTGCCAAAGCCGACGTAGCCGCTGTACCAGCCGTCGGCGACGATCCCGCCCAGGGCGTTCGCGCCCGTGTGCACGAGCCCGGTCACGTCGTAGGCGCGGTAATAGACGCGTTTGGTGTAATCGGTCCAGCCGGGGTTGAAGTAATCGTCGCCGACGCGCTTGCCGTTCAGGTGGACGTCAAAGATGCCCAGCCCGGTCGCGTACAGGGTGGCGCGGCGGACGGGCTTCGCCAGGGTGAAATCGGAGCGAACCTGGACCGGCGGCGGCAGCGCGACCCCGGCGAGCTTGAGCCGGCCCCAGGGGGCAGCCCCGTAGTCGGCCACGATGCTCGCCGCGGGCCACTTGCGGGTGTCGAGCGGCCGGTTGTGCCAGTTCGCGCCGGGGTCGTTCACGCTCTTCCACGAGGCGTCGGTCACGAGCACGGCCTTGCGCCCGTCCTCGGTCTCGACCGTCAGCTTGGCGATGAGGCCGGCGGGGCCGGGCGTGGTGTTATTGACCTCGACGCGGATCGTGTTGTCGACTCCTGGCATGAGCTGAAGCTCGACGCGGGCGAGCGCCGGGCGATCCCAGCCTCCCGTGCCGGGTTCGCTCGCGACCACGAGCTTGCCGTTAATCGTGAACCGGCAGAAATCGTCGGCGGCCACGACGAGCTCGGCCTTCTTGATCTTGGAGTCGCCGGGCGGGCGGAACGAGGTCACGAACAGCCGGTGCGCGGCGGGCTTGTTCGGTCCCTTGTCGTCCGCGTGCCAGATCCATTTCGCTCCGTCGAGCGGGGCGTCGGCGAGCTCGACGTTGCGCGAGGCGTCGAGCCCCACCCAGGCCGCGCCCGCCCAATCGGCGGGGTTCATGAGCCCCATCGACCAGTAGGCCGGCTCGCTCCAGGGTGATTCCTGACCCGCCTGATCCCAGACCCGCGCCTTCCAGTAACAATACTGGTGGGGCTTGAGCGTCTTACCGTCATAGACGATGGCCGTCGGGTCCGAGCCGGCGATCTTGCCGCTGTCCCACAGATCGCCCTGGTCGCGTGCGAGTTGTTCGGGGTCGCTCGCGGCCAGGATCTGGTAGGCCGATTGTCGCCAATCACGCCCCGGCGCGGCGATGGCAAAGCAGAGCCGCGGGCGCTCGACGTCGACACCCAAGGGGTTGACGCGGTATTCGCAGCGCGGGTCGACGGGGCGGGCGGCTTCTTGAGCCGCATGGGCGCCGCCAGCAGCCCCGAAAAGAGTCACGATCACGGCCAGCCCGCCGCGAAGACACGATCGATAAAGCCATGTTGTGCGCTGCATGGAAGAGGCTCCTGGGTGTGCTGGGTCGGCGCGTCGAGGCGCGGCCCGGGGTGGCTCAAAAGTCGAACTTGTCGATGTTGTCCTTGGTAAAAAGATAGGGCTGGCCGAGCAGGATATCGGTCCCTTCGATGTGGACCTCGCCGAGCCGGCCGGCCGCGAATCGGGTCGCGCCCCGTTTGAGCTCGCCGCGGGCGACGGCACTGGCGGCGCGGACGGTCAGATAGCCGAGATCGCGGGTGTTCCAGAGGATCACGCAGTCGGTAATCCCCGCGTGGACGTAGCGCTTGCTGTCGTTGGGCAGGCCGATGCCGATCACCTTGACGTCGGTCCGGCCCGACTGCTTGACGGCCTCGGCCGCGCCGGGGACGGCCGGCGAGCAGATCGCCATGAACAGCTTCACCGCCGGGTTGGCGTTCAGGACGGTGGTCGTCTCGTCGAATGCCTTTTTCTGCAGGTCGTCGCAGGGACGGAGGGCGGCCATGGTGATGTTCGGGTATTTTTCGAGGCGGCGGGCCTCGATGGCTTTTTGCCAGGCGATCATGTTGCCGGCGGTGAGCGACGCCGTGATGATCGCGAACGAGCCCTTGCCCCCCAGAATGCGGGCGGCGTTGTCCATCAGGGTCCGGCCGATGCCCTCGGGGGTGGCCTGGTTGACGAAGAATTCGCGGGCGTCTTCCTCGGCGTCGGCGTCCCAGGTGAGGGTCTTGATCCCGCGCTCGCGCGCCTTGCGCAAGACCGAGGAGACGCCTTCGCGGTTTTCGACGGCGACGGCGATGACGTCGACGCCGCGGGTGATCCAGGTGTCGATGACTTCGTTTTGCTTGGCGGGGTCGGGGTCGGTGGGACCGTCCCAGAGCAAGTTGACGCCGAGCTCGGCGGCGGCCTCCTCAGCGCCCTGGCGGCAGGTGATGAAGTAGGCGTTGCCCTTGCTCTTGGGCATGAGGGCGACGGTGAGGGGTGCGCGTGGGGCGTGGTCGGTGGAGGCGGCCCTTGATCCGGCCTCGGTCGAGCTGGGCAGGACGGCGGGTCGCTCGCGGGCGATGGCCCGGACGAGGTAGGCGTTGCCGGCGAAATTGATCGCGGCGGCGGCCAGGATGGCCGCGCAGATCACGGCCACTTGCGAGTTCTTCACGGTCAGGGACTCCGACGAGGAAACGGACGAGTGGTGGCGCGGGCCGCGCTCGCCGCGGCGGTCGAGGCCGATGGCGGCAAGCAGGACGAGCCCGGTCGCGACGCCGGCGAGCTCGGCGGGCAAGTCGGCGAGCCGCAGCCCAATTTGCAACAGGGCGATCGCGAACAGGCCCAGGATCGTGCCGTGCACGCTCCCCTTGCCGCCGAAGATCGACGTTCCGCCCAGCACGACCGCGGTGATCGCCGCCAGCTCGTATCCCGTTCCGGCGTCGGCCTTGGCCTGACCCAGGTGCGAAGCGTAGACGACGGCGGCGAGGCTCGCGGTCGACCCCGACAGAATGTATACGAGCCCGACCCAGCGGTCGACGGGGAGCCCGGCGTGCCGCGCGCCTTCGGGCGAGTAGCCGATCGCCGACAGCCCGCGGCCGATGGTGGTGCGGTGTAAGAGCAGCCAGAACGCGAGTGCGACCACCACGAAGAGCGGCGCCTGGGTGGGCGCTCCCCCCGCGAGATAACCCTGGCCCAGCGCCAGGAACGACGGCGGGAAATTGGTGTAATTGTCGACCCCGCCGGTCAGACCCTCGGCCAGCCCGCGCGCCAGCGAATAAGTACCCAGGGTGACGATCAACGGGGGTATTCGGCCGCGCGTGATCAGGAATCCATTGAGCGCGCCCGCGACCGCGCCGCAGACCAGCGTGCCGGCGGCCGCCAGGGGGATGGGCGCTCCCGCGTCGCGCCAGAGCTTGCCAAACACGACCGCCGAGAGACCCATCAGCGAGCCCACCGACAGGTCGATGCCCCCGGTCGTGATCACCGGGGTCAGGGCCACGGCCAGAAGGCCGATCTCGACGCTCAGCCGGATCACCTCGAAGGCATTGGCCGTCGTGAAGAAATTGGTCCCGATCAGGGAGAAGACCACGATTTCCAGGACGAGCAGGACAGGCAGGATCGAAACCGCGGGCCCGGGCGCGTGCGTGAGCGGGGTTGGGGGCGGTGGTTCGAGGGGTTCCGGGGTCGCCATGCCTAGCGCTCCTGTCGTTCGAGTGCGTCGGTGGCGACCGCGGCCAGGATGATGAGGCCCTGAACGGCTTTTTCCCACTGCGGCTTGGCGTCCATGAAGACCAGGGCGGGCCCGATCGAGCCCAGAAGCGCGACCCCGATCAAGGTTCCCAGCAGGGTGCCGCGGCCGCCGGTGACGGCGGTGCCGCCGACGACCACGGCGGCGATCACCTGGAGCTCGAGCCCGCCCCCCGCGCCGGGGTCGACGTCGGCGAACCGCACGGCATTGAGCAACGCCGCCAGCCCCGCGAGCAGGCCCATCAGGGTGAACACGCCGAAGATCACCCGGCCGGGCGGTATGCCGACCAGCCGGGCGGCCTCGGGGTCGGAGCCCACCGCCAGAACCGATCGACCCACCGCGACGTTGCGGAGCGACCACGCGAACACCACGAACACCACCGCGGCAAGCGCCACCACCGCGGTCTGGCCGAGCGCTTGACCCAGGCCGAACCACTGAAAACTCGGCGGTAGATCGCGGACGAACTGGCCTTCGCGGGCGTATCGCAGCGATTCCCGCCAGACGACCATCGTCGCGAGCGTGGCCACGATCGAGGGGAGCCTGAGCCCGGCCACGAGCAGGCCGTTGAGCGCACCCAGCAGGCAGCCGACCGCGATCGTGCCCAGGCCCACGACGGGCATGGGCAGCCCCATCTTCACGAGCAGGCCGGCGGCCACGCCGCAGACGCTGAAGATCGAGCCGATCGAGATGTCGATCTGGCGGCAGAGAATGATCATCGTCATCCCCACGGCGGCAACCAGCACCGAGGCGTTCGAGACCAGAAGCGCGCGAATGGGGTCGGGCCGAAAGAAGCGAGGGGCGACGACGGCCAGGACGAGCAAGAGAACCACATAGGCAAGGAGCACCGAGAGCTCGCGGCGATGGGGCGCGAGCGCGGCCAGGATTCCATTGCTTCGGACCTCGGCGCTGGAAGTGCTCATGACGCGGTCCTCGCGGCGGCTGTGTGCCCGAGCGCGAGCTCCAGAATTGACTCTTGCGTCGCGCCCGAGCGCTCGAGCGTCCCCATGATCGCCCCCGAGCGCATCACGACGATGCGGTCGCTCATACCGAGAATCTCCGGCAGCTCGGACGAAATCATGAGCACGGCCAGCCCGCGCTCGGCGAGCTCGCTCATCAGACGATGGATCTCGGCCTTGGCGCCGACGTCGACGCCTTGGGTGGGTTCGTCGAGGATGAGCAGGGCCGGCCCGGCGACCAGCCACCGAGCGAGCGCGACCTTTTGCTGATTGCCGCCGGACAGGTTCCCCACCGGCGCGTCGAGCGAGGGGGTTTTCACGCCCAGCCGCGCGACATAGTCGTGGGCGATCGCGCGTTCGCGTGCGAAATCGAGGAAGCCCAGCCGTGAAATCTGGCGCAGGGTCGCGAGGGTGATATTGGCGGCCGTCGTCATCTCGAGAATCACGCCGTGTCTGCGTCGATCCTCGGGCACGTAGGCGACGCCCAGGCGCACGGCCGCGCCGGGCGATGGGATTTTCACCGGCCGGTCGCGGAGGCGAATCTCGCCGCCGTCGGCCGGCGTCAGGCCGAACAGGACCCGCGCGAGCTCGGTCCGGCCCGCGCCGACCAGCCCGGCCAGGCCGACGATCTCGCCGGCGCGCACGACCAGATCGACGTTTCGAACGCCCGTTCGCGCGCACGAGAGCCCCCGCGTCTCGAGCACAACGTCCCCGGCCGCGACCGCCGTCTTGGGAAAAACGGCCTTGAGCTCGCGCCCGACCATCATCCGGATGAGCTCGCCGCGCGAGGTCTCGTCCATCCGCCGCGTCCCGACGACCGCGCCGTCGCGGAGGGCCGTCACGCGGTCGGCGACGCGGGGCAGCTCTTCCAGCCTGTGCGAGATGTAGACCACCCCCACGCCGTGGGCTTTCAGATCGACGATGACTTGAAAGAGGCGGTCGACCTCCTGGTCCGAGAGCGAGGCGGTGGGCTCGTCCATGATCAGGATCCGCGCCTCCGCGCCCAGGGCGCGGGCGATTTCCACCAATTGTTGCTCGGGCATCGAGAGCTTGCGGACGCGGGTCTGGACGTCGATCCGAGCGCCGATGCGTTCGAGCAGCCGCCGCGCCCGGTCGCCGCGTTCCTTCCAGCGGATTCGTCGGAGGACCCCGCCGGGTTCGAGGCCGATCGCGATGTTCTCGGCGACGGTGAGGTCGGGAAAGAGGGCGGGCTGCTGGTAAATCGCGGCGATCCCCAGCTCGCGCGCCCGGGTCGGGCTCATGGCGGCGACGGCCTGGCCCTGGACCCACAGATCCCCCTGGTCGGGCGCGTGCGCGCCGGTGACGACCTTGATCAAGGTCGACTTGCCCGCGCCATTCTCGCCGACGAGCGCATGAATCTCACCCGCGCGAAGATCGAACGAGACCCCCTTCAGGGCGCGCACGCCGCCGAAACTCTTGGTGATTTCGCGGAGCTCGAGCAACATCGCCGCCAGCCCTTCCCCGGCTATCCGCGCCGCGATTGCACTTCGCGCTCGTACATTCGAACGCGCTCGAGCCAGGCGCGGCCCGTGGGGACGCCGCGCGTCACGCAGTAATGATCCCAGACAGCGCCCAGGGGGAGCGCCTTTTGCTCTTCGAGGTAGGCCAGCCGGGCGGTGAGATCCCCCTGGGCCTCGAGCGTTCGCAGCATCAGGGTGGGCTCGAGCATGGCCGCCAAGAGCGCTTTCAAGAGCGCCCGCGCGCCGACGACCCAGGCCGCCACGCGATTGATGCTGGCGTCGAAAAAGTCGAGGCCGATGCGCACCCGATCCAGATAATCGCCTCGTACCAGCTCGTGCGCGATGGCCTGGAGCTCGTCGGACTGGATCACCACGTGATCGCTGTCCCAGCGCACGCCGCGGCTGACGTGCAGCAGGATTTCCTCGAGAGAGCACAGGACGGCCGAGATCTTATCGGCCGGCGATTCGGTGGGGTGGTAATGGCCGGAATCGATGCACAGCAGCTTTTTGCGGGTGATCGCATAGCCCAGATAGAATTCGTGGGAGCCGACGACGTAGCTTTCGGAGCCGATGCCGAAGAGCTTGCCCTCGACGGCGTCCTTGTTATGGCGGGGGTCGAGGGGCGCGGCGAAGATCTGGTCGAGGGCCTGGGCGAGCCGTTCGCGCGGGCCCCTGCGATCGATGCGGACGTCCTTGGAACCGTCGGGGATCCAGACGTTGGTCACGCAGGCGGTTCCCAGCGCCTGCCCCATGGCCGCGCCGATCTTGCGACACGCCGCCCCGTGGTCAATCCAGAACTGGCGGACCGACGGGTCGGAATGCGCCAGCGTCCATCCGTCGGCCGCGAGCGGATGCGCGAAAAAAGTTGGATTAAAGTCGAGCCCCAGCCGATGAAACTTGGCCCAATCCATCCAACCCTGAAAATGCGCCGGCTCGAGCGCGTCGCGCGGCACGGCCCGCTTCCCCGTCTCGGCATAGGATGCATGGAGATTCAGCCGGTGCGAACCCGGGATCAGCTTGAGCGCGGTTTCGACGTCGGAGCGCAGCTCGTCGGCCGATCGCGCCTTGCCTGGATACGCACCGGTCACCGCCAGGCCCGCGCCCAGCGCTTCACCGGTGTTTTCAAAGCCCCCGACGTCGTCTCCCTGCCAGCAGTGCAGCGAGATCGAGACCGCCGCGAGGCGCGTGATCGCCGCCTCGACGTCCACCCCCCAATGAGCATACTGCTCACAGGCGCACGCATAGGCCCTGTCGCCGCCGTCGCTCGAAATCGTCATACGCGCCTCGCGCTCGAGACCACCATCCTACGACCCACCGCAATTGAAGCAGAAACCGCTCTCGCGATCGAGTCCCTGGCCGATCCGGCGCGATTTCGAGGCCCCGACCACGCGTGGGAACGATTCATGGAAGACGTCTCGATCCCCGGAACACCTTGTTTTCCAGAGGTGCGGGCATTAAATGCGTGCATGTGACGCTGGGATTTCAAGTTCCTTTGCTGTTAAGGTGGGAAACTCCTTGCGGTTTGAAGTCGATTCAATACGATGGTGAATAGGCCCATCCGTCTTCGCGCTCTGACGTTTGTCGACTCGGTGTGTGAGGCGGGTTGTCGCGACCGCTTGGTTTCGGCCGAGAAGCGGTCATGAGGGTCGTGGCGTCGAAAAGGGCGCTGGCGTGGTCGTGCTCGGTCGAAGCGGACGCTGTGTGGTCCCTGGCACCCGAAAGGGGGAATTCGCATGAAGGTTCGTCGCGGCTTCACGCTGATCGAATTGCTCGTCGTGATGGCGATCATCTCTATTCTCATCGCGCTTCTCTTGCCGGCCGTTCAGGCGGCCCGCGAGTCGGCTCGCCGCGCTCAGTGCATCAACAATCTCAAGCAGCTCGGGCTGGCGATTCACAACTACATATCGCAACAGGGGACGTTCCCTCCGCTGGTGCAGAACGGCAGCTTCAACGTGTGGGGGAACACGTTCGGTGGCAACGGGCTTTACTTTGACCCGTGGCCGCTCGACTGGACGGCCTCGATTCTGTCGCAGCTCGATCAGATTCCGCTGTTCAACCAGTTGAATTTCTTCGTGAGCTCGGGCTGGATGGGGCCGACGTCGCTGGGCTGGGATCCTCAGAACACGACGGTGCTGTCGACGCAGGTGGCGGCGCTGCTGTGTCCGTCGGAGGACAAGAAGCTGACGATGATCGGTCCTGGCACGCGGAAGAATTACGTTGCCAACATCGGCGGACCCGCCAATTTTTACGCCTGGAGCGGGGTTCTGGTGCCGCTCAAGGACAATCCGCCGTTCAGCTACGCGGGGGTGTACTGGAATTCGAACAGCGGCTCGACCTTCGGGATCGAATCGATCACCGACGGCACGTCGAACACGGCGATGTTCAGCGAGACCCTGCTCGGCTCCGGCCCGCCGTCGCCGATCGCCCGCTCGGCCACGACCCGAACCGGCACCTATGAATGGCTGGTTCCGCTGGTCAATATCTGGGATCAAGGGCCCCAGGGGGGCGTGACGGCTCTCTTGTTCGTCCAGGCCTGCCGCGCGTTGCCTGGCACGTATCTCTCGGTGGGTTTCTTGACCCCGTCCAATGGCAACATCTGGCTGGCCGGCAACCCCGGCAATTCGCTGATGTGGGACGCTTACAACCACTACATGCCGCCCAACAGCATCAACTGCGCGGCCTTGAACGACTTCAACATCAATCCCGGCGGCGTGACGAACAGCACCGTCGGCGGCTGGGGTGCGTTCATGGACGCCATCCCGCCGACCTGCAACCACCCCGGCGGCATCAATGTCTGCCTCGCCGATGGTTCGGTCCGCTACATCAAGAACAACATCACCTACCAGACCTGGTGGGCGCTTGGCACCCGCAACGGCCAAGAGGCCTTGAGCTCGGACCAGTATTGATTTTCTCCATCCGCGGGGTCGGCGCTCGCCCGAGCCCGACCCTCGCGGACCTGTTCCTCATTCTTCCTGACCGCGCCCGACGTCGGCGCGGAGTCTGTCTCTCAGCCCCATTTCGTCGGGAGATTCTCGTGATGCGTCGTTTCGGTTTGGGTTGTCTGATCCTTGCCTTGGCCAGCGCTGGTTGTGGCGAATCAGGACCGACGGAAGGCACCGTCCCGTTCCAGTCGGGGAACACCGATCAGCTCGGTCCGCTCCAGTCTCAGATGCAGAACAACGTCAAGAACAAGACCTACCTCAAGAAGACCGAGGAGCCCAAGGCGGTCAAGCCAAGCTCGCCCGGTGCGAACGGCAAGGTTGAGACTCCGAAGGCCGAGACCCCCAAATAGCGATGCCCGAGATTGCCGCCTGCGCGTCCTGACGTGCTCGCGTCGCGGTCGACCCGCTTTGCCTTCCACGTACCCGCCTGTTTCTCAAGGTCTCTTCCCTCGGCGGGAGAGACCTTTTTTTTGCGCCATCGTTTCCCCTGTTCGACGTCCCACCGTCACGGAGTGCGGGTGGGGGCCTTTTCGTCCTTGGCCTTGAGCTCCATCAGATAGGCCACCAGATCGCGGAGCTCGCGTTTGCCGAGTTTCCCGGCGAGATCAGCGGGCATTGCCGAGGGCCCGCGTTTGCGCTCTTCGATCGCGTCCTTGGCGACGGTCTCGCTCACGCCCTCCGCGGTGATCAGCCGGACCGATTTCTCGTCTTCGCCGCGCAATACGCCGGTGTGGACCTTGCCGTCGGAGGTCGAGAGCACCACCGATTCAAAGCCCTGGGCGATCGTCTTGTTGGGAACGACGATCGACTCGAGCAAGGCCTCGCCGGCGAGCCGCGTCCCCACGCCGGAAAGGTCGGGGCCGACCTCGCCCCCTTGCGACTCGCCGGTCGGGGACTTGATCCGGTGACAACGCTGACAGGCGGTCTCGGCGCTCGAGAAAAACACCGCCTGTCCCTTTCGCGGATCGCCCCCTTCCAGCGCCACGCGGTAATGCGCCAGCGGGTCGGCGGGCGTGATGGTCTTGTCGTAAGCGGCGAGGGCCTGGCGAAACTCGGGCTCCTGGCGCGCCTGGGCGGCCTCGATCAGGTCGAGCGCGACGGCGCGGGGGGCCTTGCCGGCGACCAGCCGATCAAGCTGGCGCAGCAAAAGATCCCGTGCCGGTTCGCCGGGCGTTTCGGCCAGGATCGCGATCGCGCCCTGGCGCTCGATGGTCGTCCCCCGTTCGAGCAGGTCGCCGAGCGGGGCGAGGGCCGACCTGGCGTCGAGCTTGGCGATCAAGCGGAGGGCCTCGACCCGGCTCGCCGGTCCTTGGAGCGCG
The DNA here is from genome assembly GCA_027459775.1 of Planctomycetales bacterium. GTDB lineage: Bacteria > Planctomycetota > Planctomycetia > Isosphaerales > Isosphaeraceae > JAKBAP01. The sequence continues at coordinate 11,803 of DAIDHE010000119.1, forward strand.
AAGGCCGCACGGGCGGCTTCAAGCTGGTGCGAATCACCGAGCGCCCCCAAGGCCCGAAGCGCCGTCGAACGGGTCTCGTCGGTCTGGGCCGGGTCGGCGGCCAGCCGGGCCATCTGTTCGCCGGCGTCGTGGATTTCAAGCGCCTGGGCTGCCCGGATCGCCGCGGTTCTGATCCGCCGGGCCGACGCGCTGTAAAGCACGGGCAGCCGTGGCCCCAGCGCGGCCGCGGCCGTCGTCGCGGGATGCGCGGGGATCGGCCGCCAGAGACCGACCACGGGATCCCGACCCGGGGGCTTGGGCCATTGCCCGAGCCTTTCCACGGCGATCAGCCGCACCGTTTCGGGAAGGTCCGCCCGCGCGGCCAGGGCGGCCAGACGTGATGCTTCCGTCTCGCCCCCGAGTCGTAGATTCGCCGCCAGCACGCGCCGGGCAAGCGGCAGCGGCGTCTGGGGATCGATGGCGAGCGCGGCCAGGCGTGGCAGGCCCGCCGGGATAGGCTGGTCATGAATCGCGCGGGCCGCCTCCAGCACGAGCCGGGGGTCGGCGTCGGACAAGAACGCGGCGACGTCTGGACTCTCAAGCCGGCGGAGGGCCAGCAAAACACCCATCCGCACCGCCGGGTTTGCGTCGCAAGCGCCCTCTCTCCAGCTCTCGAGCGGCGTGCCGACGAGCCCGATCACCGCCGCATGACGCAGGAAAGGGTCGTCGCCGGCCTCGCGAAGCATCGTAAGGAGCGGCAGGCCGGCCTCGCGACGATCCAGCTTGCCGAGCGCGATCGCCGCCGCCATTCGCGCGCGGGGATCGGAATCCGCGAGCAACCGCACGAGCACGCTGGCGGCGCCTTGATCGTGCAGCTCGCCCAGCATCTTCGCCGCCTGCGCCCGCACCTCGTGATCCTGATCGGCGAGGAGCGGCTTGATCGCCCGCGAGGATGCGCTGGCCCTGTCCGCGCAGCCTCGTCCGATCTGGCCCAGCCCCCAGATGGCATGCAGCCGGGCCAGCCGCGCGGCGGCCGGTGAAGCGGCCGCGGCGGCCAGGGCGTTCAAGCCCTCGGCGCCGCGACCCACGAGCGCGAATTGAGCCTCTTTCCGCACGCGGACGTCGGGGTGGCCCAGGTATCGAACCAGCTCGGCCGCGGTCGCCGTCTTCAGACCCGTGGCGAGAATCTCGCGAACCTCGCGTACCCGTGGGTCGCCGCGGCGGCTGGGGTCAAGCACGCGATAGATCCGTCCCTTGCCCGTCTTTTCCCAACCTTCGACCCAGTCGCTGAAATAGAGGCCGCCGTCGGGGCCGAACTCGACGTCGGTCGCCAGGCTTCTCCAGAGGAATTGCTGGGAATCCACCAGGCGATACGACGGTCCGCGGGGCTCGAGGGCGAACGATCGAATGCCGCTCTGCCCGCTCGAGCCCCGAAAATCGACCAGGAAAAAATGCCCCTTGTAACGATCGGGCAAGAGGCTCACGCCGGGGTTGTAGGCCAGGCCCGAGGGGCCGTCCGAGAGATTCGCCAGGGGCGGAATGATGAACGCGGCCTGGCCGGCGAACGCGGGGCGCCAGAGCTTTTCCTCATTCCAGGGCCCGCGGCTGTAGGGATAATCCATGAACTGATAGCCGATCCGCCAGCCGCAGTCGCCCCCTTCGATCAGGTGGACCCACCGCGCCTGGTCGCCGCTGTCCGAGTTGTTATCGCAGGTGAAAAGGTCGCCGAGCTCGTTGAATGCCAGCTCCTGGGGATTGCGCAGGCCCGCCGCGAAGACCTCGAGCCGGGTTCCATCGAGCTCGCAGCGGAGCACGGTGCCCGAGTCGGTGACGGCGAGTCGTTTTCCCTCGCGGGTGACGACGTTGAACCCACGATCGCCGATGCTGAAATAGAGCCGGCCGTCGGATCCCAAGGTGAGTCCGTGGAGGTCGTGGCCCAGGAAGCCGACGTGGACGCCATAGCCTTCGTGGAGCAGCTCTTTGTGGTCGGCCTTGCCGTCGCCATCTTTGTCCTCGAGCCGCCAGAGCCAGGGGATGCAGGAGTACCAGACCTGTCCGCCCCGCGCCAGCACGCCCGCCCCGATGCCTGCGGCGGGGTCGCTGAACCCGTCGGCGAACACGGTCGCCGCGTCGGCCCGGCCGTCGCCGTCGCGGTCGACCAACCGCCGCACCCGTTCTTGCGCGCGATCGATCGTCGCGAACGATTTTCCGAGGTATTTCCGGTACATCGCCACCCGGTCGGCGACCGTCCGACAGGCCAGGTCGGCGTCGAGCCAGTTCATGTGCCCGCGGGTATCGAACACGCCGTCGCCGTGGCGAAAGGTCTCGGCCACGTAGAGCACTCCATCGCCGTCAAACGAAAACGCGACTGGATTGGCCAGAAGCGGCTCGGCGGCGAAGAGCTCGACCGTGAGGCCCTCGGGAACGCGAAAGCCGCGGATCGCCTTGGCCGGCTCGTCGCTCGGCTTCGCGACCTGGGGCGCGGCGGGCGCGGGCTTCTTGGCCGCCGGCTTGGCATCGTCGGCGCCGCCGGCCGAGACGGCTGTCAAAACCATCAAGGCCGACACGAGCGGTGTGAGTTTCGACATCGCTTGGGGTTCTCGAAGGTGGGAATCGCGGCATCGGGAAAACAGGGTCGGGAGCGGCTTGATCCGCCCCCGGATGGCGGCTGCTCGGTTGAATATGAGGATACGACGCCCCGACGCCGCGTGGGAAGGGCGAATGGGCCTCGAGACGAGGAGCGGGGGATTCCAGCACCCCAGGCGGCTGCTTCCCAGGTCTGTTCCGTCGCCCCGAGCTTCTTGTCGAGGCGCACTTTGCAGGCGATGATGGCTTTACTCGTTGTCTCGGATCGATCGTTGGCGAGCCAGGGGGATGGAACGAATGCAATTGACCGCAGTGTTTATTCACGTGTCGGAAGGGGGGTACGCAGCCTTTGTCGAGGAGCTTCCCGGGGCCAACACTCAAGGTTCGATCTTGGAGGAAGCCCGCGAAAACCTCCGGGAGGCGGTCGCCCTGATTATCGAGGCTCATCGAGAACTGGCCGTGGAGTCGACCCGGGGATGAATCATTATTCGATCGATCACTCATAACAGTGGCCGAGACGGACCCGTTTCGCCGCCGGCGGTGAGTCGGTAACATCGAGCGGGGTTCGACCCCAAGGGTCGGCTCATTGACCATGCTCCCTTCTCTCCGAGGCGTTTCATGCCGCTTTCGCTCAATCGCCGCGCGCTCGAGATCGTGGAATCGCTGGCCGCGCGCGCGGGCGAGGCCCGGGTCGCCGTCTCCGACATCGAGGGGGGCGGCCGATTCGTCGATTGCGGCATTGAGGTCAAGGGGAGCCTGGCCGCGGGGCTCGATCTGGCGCGCGTCTGCCTGGGCGGGCTGGCCCAGGTCGATCTCGTGCCAGGCGACGTGCGCGGAACGGCGATTCCCCTGGTCTCGGTCGCGACCGACCATCCTGTCCAGGCCTGTCTGGCCAGCCAGTACGCGGGCTGGGCGCTCAAGGACGGCAAGTTCTTCGCCATGGGCTCGGGGCCGATGCGGGCGGCCGCCGGCGCCGAGGCGATCTTTGACGTCATCGGCTTTCGCGAAGACGCCCCGGACGTCGTGGGAGTGCTCGAGACGCGGAAGAAGCCCACCGCCGCGATCGTCGCCAAGATCGCCGCCGCCTGCCGCGTCGAGCCGGCCCGCGTGACCCTCATGGCCGCCCCGACCGCCAGCTTGGCCGGCGGCATGCAGATCGCCGCGCGGTCGGTCGAGACGGCGATTCATAAGCTGGCCGAGCTCAAATTCGACCTCAAGCGGATCGTCTCAGCGCATGGGTCGGCCCCGTTGCCCCCCGTCTCCGGGAGCGACCTGGCGGCGATCGGCCGCACCAACGACGCGATTCTTTATGGAGCGCGGGTCGTGCTTTACCTGACCGGCGACGACGTCAGCCTGGCGCAGGTCGGGCCGCGGGTTCCCTCGTCGGCCTCGCGCGATTTCGGCGAGCCGTTCGCCACGATCTTCGCGCGCTACGACCACGATTTTTACAAGGTCGACCCGCTCCTCTTCAGCCCCGCCCAGGTCGTCCTGCAAAACATGGACACCGGGACGACCCTCGTCTTCGGCCGGCCCGAGCCCGACATCCTGGCGCGTTCGTTTGGCGTTTGACCCCTGTTCCTCGCGAATCTTCATGACGTCGTTCATCGCGCTTTCCTCTGGGACCGGCTGGCATCTCGAGGATCTGGCCCGCGCGGCCGCCGCGCTGGGGTTCGGCTTCCGCGCCCTGCCGTTCGAACGGCTCTCGGCCACCGTCGGCGAGACCGCCGCGAGGTCGCGGGTTGAAGTCGACGGACACGACCTGTTCGCCGCCGACGGCGTGCTCGTGCGGATGATGCCGCCGGGCAGCCTGGAGCAAGTGGTGTTCCGCATGGACGCCCTGCACCGCGTGAGCGCCCGCGGGGTCGCGGTCATGAACTCGCCCCGAGCCGTCGAGACCGCCGTCGACAAGTATCTCACCCTCGCGTTGCTGGCCGCCGCCGGCTTGCCCACGCCGGCGACCTGGGCCGGTCAAAAAGCGACCGAGGGCCTCGAGGTCTTCGATCGCCTCGGCGGCGACGTCGTGCTCAAGCCGCTGTTCGGCTCGGAAGGGCGGGGAATCGTCAGGATCTCGGACAGGGAAACCGCCTGGCGGACGTTTCACGCCCTCGAGCGGCTGGGCGCGGTGCTCTATCTTCAGCGCGTGGTGCGCCATCCCGGCCACGACTATCGGGTGTTCGTGCTGCGCGGTGAGGTGCTGGGCGTGATGCGCAGGCACGCCGCGGCGGGCGACTGGCGCACGAACGTTTCACTCGGAGGTCGAGCCGAGTCGTGTCACCTCGAGCCCGAGGCCGAGCGGCTGGCGATCACGGCCGCCAGAGCCGTTGGCGCGGACATGGCCGGCGTGGACCTGATCCCCGACCTCGACACCGGACGGTTGGTCGTGATCGAGGTCAATGCCGTCCCCGGCTGGCGCGCTTTCTCGCGGGTGACGGGCGTTGACGTCGCCGCGGCCGTGTTGAGCGCGCTGGCGGCCCTCGCGCGGCGAGGTCCGCGATGACGCCCCCCTGCTCTCTCGAGGATGATGAGCCTTTGAGCCCGGGTCTCACGGCTCAGCTCTCCTGTGTGATCGAGGCGACCGCGCGCAAGCCTGGCAACGTGCATCGTGGGGCCGATTTCGCCGACATGGGCTATGTCGATTTCGTCCTCTCGGCGGCCGCGATCGCGGGTCCGCTCGACCACGCGGCCAAAACTGGCGTTGGCCGGGCCGTCCACGCCGCGATCGCCGCGACCCGGCGGCTGGTCGAGACCAATACCAACCTCGGGCTCGTGCTCTTGCTCGCCCCCTTGGCCGCGGTCAGGCGCGACGAGCCGCTCGAGCGCGGGGTCGAGCGCGTGCTCGCCGAGACAACCATTGACGACGCTCGATGGGTCTACCGCGCGATCCGGCTGGCCCAACCGGGAGGGCTGGGCACGGTCGCCGAGGAAGACGTTGCCGGCGAGCCCACGGTGGCGCTCCGGGCGGCCATGGCCCTGGCCGCCGATCGCGACCTGGTCGCTCGCCAGTACGCCACCGGTTATCGCGACGTGTTTGAGCGGGCTCTGCCGCTCCTCTCCAGCGGAATCGACGCGAAACAGCCCCTCGAGGCGGCTGTAATCCACTGTTATTTATCGGTGCTTGCCGAACTTTCCGACACGCACATCGCGCGCAAGCATGGTCTTCTGGTCGCGGGCGAGGTCTCGCGCGCGGCCGACCGGGTGCTCGACGCGGGCTGGCCGAG
>DAIDHE010000132.1 GCA_027459775.1 Planctomycetales bacterium
CCTTGCCGCGCCTGCGGCGCGACCGGGCTCAGACCCACCTTCGGGCGCGTCAGCCGGGCCGGCTGCATGACCCTCTCGTGGTCGATGGACAAGCTCGGCCCCATCGCCCGCTCGGTCATGGACTGCGCCTACGTTTTCGACGCGATCCACGGCTCAGACGACCAAGACGCCGCCGCCGTCGACCAGCCATTTCCCTGGCCCGCCGCCCGGGCGCTCGAAACGCTCAAGGTCGGCTACATCGAAGAGCCCCGCCGCCCCGCCGCGGCTCGGCCGGAGCTCAAGATGCTCCGGCAGCTCGGGTTCACTCTGGTCCCGATCACGCTCCCCACAGAGATCCCCGTCTGGGCCGTCACGATCATGCTCTCGGTCGAGGCCGCCACCGCGTTCGACGAGCTCACGCGCAAGCACATCTCCGAGGGCTTGAACGAATGGCCCGAGACCTTTCGCATGGGCCAGTTCGTCCCGGCGGTCGAATACCTGAGAGCCGCCCGAATTCGCACGTCGCTCATGCGCGCCATGGCCAGGCGCTTCGAGGAAGTCGACCTCTACGTCGGCTCGGGGCTCGACCTGCCGATCACGAATCTGACCGGCCATCCCTCGGTCGTCATGCCCCTGGGCTTCGCCGACCGGAATGGCCGGCCCGCCCCCGGATCGGTCGTCCTCACCGGGCGATTGTACGACGAGACCACAATTCTCGCCGTCGCACAGGCGCTCGAAAACGCCGCCCGCGACAACCTCGAGCGACCACCCCTCGAAGCCTTCCTCGCCCAGGAAAACGCCCCTAAAACGTCGTGAGCCGCTCACGCCGCCTCATTCCACCACCAGCTCGCCGTTCATCACCCGCCAGTGGCCCGGAAACGTGCACATATAGGGGTATCTTCCGGGCTGGGAGGGCGCTCGAAAGTAGATCACGCCCTGCTCTTGCGGACCCACGACGTCGGTATGGGCGAGCACGTCGCTCGAGGCCGGAACGTAATTCTTGAGGGCGGCGTCGGGCTGGGCGATCAGCTTGTCGGCCAGCACGCCGACCGCCTCCGCGGCCCCGCGTTTCACGAGCGCCCAGTTGTGCGGGACAACGTCGGGATTCACGAACGTCAGCTTGATCGCCTCCCCCGCCCGGGCCTTGATCAACCGCGTCAGATAGCTCAGGTTCTTGCCAGCCTCGATCACGACCGGCCGCGCCCCCGCGATCGCTCCCTGCCAGGGATTGGGCTCGGGACTGCGATCCAGCGCGACCATGTCGGCCAGGATCGGATGCGCGGCCAGCCGCTTTTCGGTCGGTCGATACCCCGGAAAACCCGTGAAAGGCGCACCCAGGCGATGGATCGTCGCGAACAGGTCGATCGGCCGGCCGGGCCGGCCTCGGATGTGCAAGTGAAGCTGGCTCACCGGCTGGAGCTCGGGGAGCTCCACGAACACCGCCCGGCCGCCGTCCAGGGCATGGACGCCAGCGATCGCCAGCCGATCGTGGCCCACCACGCCGGGGTGGGTCGTGGAGAATTCCGGCGAGCCGTAGCCCGCCGAATATCGATAGTTCCAGACTTGCACAAGCATCGATTCAGGCGTGATCCGCGCGCTCTCGAGCGGCCGCGAGAACTCGACCAAGAGGCCGTTCGAGCAGGCGTGCACCGAAAGCGGCAACGTGACGGGGCCGCCGGTGTAGCGCACCCGCGCCAGGCAGCCGTCGGCCGTGGTGTAACTGCCCCAGCCGGCCGAGCCGACCACGTAAAGCTGGCCGTCGGCAGGGCTGAACCGCCCGCGATGCGCGCCCGACGGAAACTCGCCAGGCAGCGGCACGAACGCCCCCTGGGGCTGGCCGTCGACCAGGTCGGAGAGGAGCAAGAAATGCGTGCCCGTCCCGAACGAAAAATGGATCAGCTTTCCTTTCAAGGGTCCGAACCGGTCGTCGGGCACGGCGACTTGCGAGGCGCTCGAGTTGTCGAGCCCCCGCGGCAAATAGACCAGCGGCAGCGCGGGCGGTTTTCGACCGCGCGGGCCGGGATAGCCGAAATGGTCGCCCGGCCGAACCTGGCCGATCAAGGACGCCGGCGTCCATTCCCCCTCGGACGAGGGGACCGTGATCTTGCCCTCAAGGTCGATCCCCAGCCCGTCGGGATTGCGCACGCCCGTCGCGATCACCTCGGCCGACCGGCCGTCCGCCGCGAACCGCACCACCCCCTGTTTGCTCGAGGCCGTGTAAAACCGCCCCTGGCCGTCGCGCTCGAGCCCGCAGACGAAATCATGACCCGCCGGCGACGTCTCGTGGGCGTTCGAGAAACATTCGTAAAAATCGGCCTCGCCGTCGCCGTTCAGGTCGCGCAGGCGGGTGATCTCGTCGCGCCCGATCACAGAGACCTCGCCGTCGTGAACCACCAGCCCCGTCGCCTGATGCAGCCCCGCGGCAAACCGCCGCCACGAGACGCGATTGAGCGACCCATCAAGCCCCGTCACCCGCCAGACGTCCCCTTGCAGCGTGCAAACGTATGCCGAGCCGTCGGGAAGAAAGCCGATGCCGCTGAAAAACAGAAGCGCGTTCCAGGGATTCTGAAACGGCGGCTCGATCACGTCGACCACGTACGGCCAGCCGCCCTGCTCCTGGCCCAGCCTTCCCCTCGTCTCGAGCACCCGCGGCCAGCGCGCTGACCCACCATGGGTCAGATCGGAGAGCGGGCCTCGATCCCGAACCTCGACCGTCCGCGTGAACCGCCCGTCCTTGACGCCCGGCTCGTCGAGATAATCAACGCCCCCCTTGCGATACGCAAACACCACCCGGTCGCCGTCGCGATAGCAGCCTTGATAAAGGAAAGGCTCCTTCGGCCGCGCGCCCGGCGGGCGCTCGAGCGGCGTTCCGACCATCCCGAGACCGTCGATCAAACCAAAACGCGTGGGGCTGAACGTGACAAAGCCCCCTTGCCAGACGGCCTCGTAACAGAGCGTCTCGGGATTGAAGCAACAGGATAGCTCGCCCTTGTCGCCCAGCCTGACACAGACGGCTTTCGCGACGGTAATGCCTGCTCCTCGAAACACTCCGCGCATCATCGACCCCAGCGTGGTCTTTTGCCAGCGATCGTCGATCCAGATGGAGTCGTCCTGATTGCCCCAGTGGCCCAGCCGGCCGCCGTCAAGCCCGGGAAACGCGGGCAAGATCCCGTGCGCGGCCGGCCGGCCCAGAAAGTACTCGGCCTCCTTGGCGTAGAAATCATAGACGCGGTCGCGATTGACGGGCCGTTGCCAGCTTGGCGAAAACCCGGGCTCGAGGGGCGCTCGATCATAGGGAAACTCCACCGGAGCGAGCGATCGAGAAGCGATCATGTCCGCACCCGTTGATCTTGGACGGCCGAGGTCGAGAACGAACCGCAGCAGGTCGCGTTTTTCGCTGGTGGTCATGGCCTCGGCGAGCCCGTCGGGCATGAGCGAGCCGTCCTCGCGGACGCCGTCGATCCGATCGGCGGCGATGTGCTCGACCGCCCCGGTTGCCGGGTCGCGGATCACGACCGCGTCCTCGAGCGAGGGGACGCGATAGCCCTGCCTTACGCGGCCGTCGACCGTCGCGACCGAGACCGCCAGATAGCCCTCGGCGACCGTGCGCCGCGGCCAGAGAATCGACTCCGCGATCTCCTCCGGCTTCTTGCAAAGGCCGACCGTCGTCAGGTCGGGCCCGACCGTGCCGCCGGTCTCGCCGACCCGGTGGCACGACGAACACGCGAACCGCGGCGACGCAAACACCCCTGCCCCACGGGCGGCGTCGCCGCGGGCCAGGGAGTCATCAATCAGTGCTCGTATTTTTGTCTGATCATACGTTCGTCCGGCGGAGGGGATCGCGCTGACCTTCGTCGCCGGCCGCGGCGGCACGGGCGTCCGCGGCCGGGGCCGCGGGCCAGGCGCTTTCCCGTCGAGCTGGGGCAAGAGCCAGTCGAGCCCGTCGAGATTGTCCTGGAGCCGCTGCCGCGCGTCGTCGTCGGTATGCCCCAGGATCCCGATCGGACCGCGATAGCCGCTCTTCACGATCGCCCGCAGCACCTCGAGGTCCAGCTCCCCTTGCCCAAGCGGCAAGATCTTTCGCCCGACCCGATCGCCGCCGGGGTCCATGCCATTCAGATTGATCGCGACCAGGTACGGCTTCATGAGCTCGAGCAGCGCGGGCAGGCGACTCAGGTGGTCGTGGCCATGGTGCAGGTTGTAGACCATCCCGACGTTCGTGACGCCGTCTTTCTTGAGCGCCTCGATGATCGCGACCTGGTTTTCCGGCTCGCCGAACCAGCCGCCGTGGTTATAGAGGGCCAGCGAGCAGCCGATCTTGCCGGCCTCGCGCGCCAGCGGGGCGAGCTTGGCGCGCGCCTGCTCGACCCGCGCGGCCGCCGCGGGGCCGATCGCTTTGTCCGCGCCGAAATCGAGCAAGACCCAGAGCTGGGCCTGGATTTTGTGGCGGCCGAGCAGATCCAGAATGATCCGCGACTCGCGATTGAGCTCGCCGGGCGCGACCCAGAAGGCGTCGAGCGCGACGCCCTCTTTCGCGAGTGCCAAAACCTCGGCGTCAAAGGTCGGGATGTGCTCGGCGCGCCAGTCGTAGGCGAAATGCTTGAACCCCAGCTCCTTGAGCATCGCGGCCCGCTCGACGGGCCCGCGCTTCTTCGAGTCAAAAGGGACGATGCACCAGGCGATCAGGTTGTTGCGCGCGAACAGGCCGGCCGCGCCCGACGGAGGCTCGACCGCGCGCAAACGCGCCCCAACCGCCGCCGCCATGATCGCCCACATCGCGAACGCCCCGACCACTCGTCCTCGCGCACGACTCATTTCGCGAACCCTCGCACAGCCGCCAGATACCGTCCAGAATCACCGCCTGTGATGTCCAACAATAATTTTACTTGAGATTCCCGCCAGCCACACTCCCTCGTGATACATGGCAGCGAACGCGCGGATTCGGTTCCATGGGCGAGTCCTGCGCAGTCACGGTTGTCCTCCGGGTCGGATGCGCATCCCGACGTCGTCCACCGTCCACAGACACCCAGTCAGAGACTCGGCCGCCAACAGCGGGAGCAATCGCTGTATCGCGGCGAAGATGGAAGGCCGGCTCTGGTCGTGAAGCCGGAGGACGATGATGCCTGCGTATTCCTCGGGCGGGAACCCGACGATATTGGCGAAATCCAGGTCTTGCGTCACGATCACGCGACCCTCGCGGCGACAAACGGCAGCAACGTCTTCATCCGTGCGCCCTTGCATACGTTGGTCGTACACGCTGATCGCATTGTGCCCATTGCGACGGAGTAACCGCGCGATCTCCTCGTGCAGGTTCTCGTCGATCTTGAAGAGCATTTCAAATCGCCTCGGGAAGCGGCAGATAGCGGTCCTGGGCCAGGTCGGCCGCGAAGAGAAGCGCTGCCTGAACATCCTCGCGCTCGATGTGATAGCCGCTCGTGATGGACTCGACCGGCTCGCCAACGGCGACATCCGCCAGCACGACCGATACCAGCACGCGCGTCCCCTTGATGCACGGCTTCCCGTGACACACGTTGGGGTTCACCCTGATCCTGTCTTGCCATCGCATGGCTTCACTCCCCTCGCTCTTCGTGCATGGAAACGGTGTCAGGCCCTACAGGATTTTATACTTGACATTCCCGCCAACCACACTACTTTGTATCACGTAGTAGCGATCGAGATCGGGATTTGTCGAGGGGGGATTTGATGGGCCGGTGGGAGACGCGGCTTCGCAAGGGGGTGGTCGACCTGGCGGTTCTGGCCGCGATTGGCGAGGGGGAATCGTATGGGTATGGGATTGTCGAGCGGCTCAAGGGGCACGCGGGTCTCGAGCTCACCGAGAGCACGGTTTACCCGGTCTTGACGCGGCTCGAGAACGAGGGGCTTTTGGCCGTTCGGTCCGAGGAATCGCCGCTCGGCCCGCGGAGGCGCTACTATCGGCTGACGACGGCCGGCCGGGCGCGGTTTCGAAGCATGGCGGAGGGGTTTCACGTGTTGTTCCAGTCCTTGAGTCGCTTGATCGAAGGAGCGCGATGATGACGACGATGGTGCAATGTTCCGAGTCGGCCCGGCTTTTGGTCGACAGCCGTCTGGACACGATCGACCGGATGCTGCTGGGCCGGATGAGCCGGCAGGATCGGCTGGCGATCGTTCGCGAGGTTGAGATTCAGATTCAGGAATTGCTCGATCAGCGCGGCCGCGACGAGGCGACCCGCGAGGACGTGCTCGAGGTGTTGTCGCGGCTCGACCCGCCCGAGGCGTTCTTGCCCGAGGACGCGAGCGCCGAGCACTCGAGCACGCGAGTCGCCGCTGTTTCGCGCACCAGCCCCGCTCGGGCGCCCCGAAACGGCAGGTCCGGGCAGGTCGCGGGCTGGCTGGGGATCGCGGCGATCGTGGTCGCCATCGTGGGCCAGGCCTCCGTCTATACCTTTGCCGTGTTGGTTCAGAGCGAGATCACGCTCCTTGTTGGTGGATCGCTCTCGATCATGTCGAGCGTGATCCTCGCCGCCTTGGGGATCGCGCTGGGCGTCCACACCCGCCGCGAGGGTGGCTGGGCCATCACGGGAATCACCGCGGGCCTGATGACGATCTTGGCTCTCGCGGTCGAGGTTCCCCTCGTCTACGTGATCCTCACCCGCTAGCCGAATAGGGAAGCCGGCGTCGAGGGCGATCCCCGAGTTCTCTCGTGAAGCAGTCTTTACACTGGAGGGCTCGAGGCTCCATAATTGTGGTATCGTTTGAGGGTACCCTCGAAGACGGCTTCCCACAATTATTGAATGAGCGCCTGGCCTTCCACCAATGCGCAGGCTTCTTGACCGCATTCTGGTCTCCCTTGTCGTGGCATGCCTGGCAGCGCCCGATCTGGGGTCGCTCCCGGCGAGCGGTTCCGAAGTCTCGCCGCCCGACCGGGGATCGGTCCACCGGGCGGGCGGCTCGTTTTGTGCGCACCGCGTTCATTCGCGGTCCAAGGCGATCAACCGTTACAGCCGGATCGATCAAGACTCGACCCCCGACGATCTCGACGACGAGAGCGTGCGGATCTGCCATCCGCTCGCCATCGCGCCTCCGGCCCAGCCCCGGACCTCGCCCCATCCCGCCATCTCGTCGGTCGTTCTCGGTCCTCGCGACGCAAGTTTTCGACCGGCCGGCGACCGCTCCCCGCTCCTGCGCTGTTAGCCGGCGAAAGTCGTCGACAGCGCCTCATTTCCGATCCCCCACGCGTAGATCCCTCCCTATCGGTTCCGCGTGATTTCTCTTTCATACATGCTCATGAGCGAGGGGTTATGAACTTACTCGAAACCAAGGAAGCCGTGGGCCCGGGACCGGCCAAGGAACCGCGAAGTCCGTCGCCAACTCCCCGCCTCGGGTGGCGACTGGTCAAGCTGGTCGTGTTGTTGCTCGTGGCGAGCGGCGTGGGCCTTTACGTCTACGCGCACGGCGTGAAGCAGAGCCAGAACGAGGCGACCCACGCCCTGGACGTCGCCAAGGGCTATCTTCAGGCCGCCAGCCGGGCGATCACGTCGGCCAAGCCCCCGGAATCCTCGGCCGATGCCAGCGAGATCAAGCCCCACGCCCCGTGGAAGGGGTTCGTCGAGGTCCGCGAAGACGAGGCCAAGGCGATCGGATTGCAAGTCGTCACCGTGGCGGCCCAGTCCGAGCCGATCCGCCTCGAGCTCACCGGCACGACCGATTACGATCCCAACACCCTCACCCAGATCCGACCCCGGTTCGACACCCTGGTCGAGCACGTCCATGCCGAGCTTGGCCAGACGGTCAAGGCCAAGGATCCCCTGGTCGACCTGTTTTCCACCGACCTGGCCAAGGCCAAGAACGACTTTCAGACCTCCTACGTCCAGTGGCGGCACGATCAGCGCCTGCTCGAGCTCCGCAAATCGCTCTTCGAACAGAACGGGGCCGTCTCCCGGCAACTGTACATCGACTCTCAGAACGACGAGGCCAAGAGCCGGTTGGCCTTCGAGACCGGCCGGGAAAACCTCCGCGTGCTGGGCGTACCCATCGAGCAGATCGACCCCTTGCTCAAATACCTGGGCGACGAGCCTCTCAAGCGCGAGAACAAGGATCTTGAGAACAAGGCCCGGATGACCCGGGTGTCGCCGGTGGACGGCATTGTGATCAAGCGCGACGTGGTCCCGGGCAACCTCTACGACAACAACGACGTGCTGATGGTGATCGCGCCGCTTGAGCATTTGTTTGTGTGGGTTAACGTTTATGAAAAGGATCTGGCCAAGGTCTTCGTGGGCCAGCACATGGAGGTGACGTTTCCGTTCTTGAGCCAGGCGATCGAGACCGAGCTGCAATACATTTCGCCGGCGGTGTCCAAGGAGACGCGAGCGATCCGGATCCGGGCGACGATTCCCAACGTCGGGGGCCGGCTCAAGGCCGACATGCGGGTGCGGGCGGCGCTCGAGATTCCGCCCATCAAGGGGCAGACGGTGATTCCACGGTTGTCGATGGTGGTGATGGGTGGAAGCGAATACGCCTTTGTCCGCAGGCCCGTCCGCGGCGCGGCCGCTCCCGAGGAGTTCGAACGGCGCAAGGTCGTGGTGGCTCAGGAACGGGCCGATCAGGTCGTGGTGGCCAGCGGCCTCGCCCCCGGCGAACAGGTCGCCTCGAGTGGCAGCTTGATCCTCTCGCAGCTCTACGAAGATCAGCAAATCGTGGAAACCGGCATGCCCGTCAAGTAGCCACGGAGGAACAGAGCGGGCAAACACGACAGGCCACGGACCAGAACACCCGGATTCTTGGCCACGGATGAACACGGTAGGAACACGGATCAGAATCCGCCCACGAATGCTGGCGATCAGAATCAAAAACAGAATTCTCTTGGCCACGGATGAACACGGTAGGAACACGGATCAGAAACAAAACAGGACTAATTTAGGGACACTGATCCGATAGATAGATAGAAATAGATAGAGATATATAGAGATAGATATATAGAGATAGACAGAGAGATAGATAGACTTTTCAAAAAACCATGCGTTTGAATTCGACGCGGGAGCGGCCGAAATTGACGAGGATGCCGACGGAGACGCCGGTGGCCTTCAGTTCGTTAAGGAGTTGGGGCTCGTCGCTGGGGGAGTAGGCTTTCGCGACTTTAATCTCGACGATCACACGGTCATTCACCCAGAGGTCGGGCCGATAGAATCCGACCTCCACGCCCTTGTAGGCCACGTGAATCTCGGCTTCCGTGTCGACCTTGAAGCCACGGGCGCGGAGTTCGACTTGCATGGCCAGGCGATAGACCTTCTCCAGGAAGCCATATCCCAAGACGTTGTGAACCTCGAACGCGGCCCCGATGATTGCCTCGGTCACGTCACGATGTTGCAATTCCATCCCATCATCCTCCAAACCCTCAACCTTCGAACCTCGATCTCCAACTCTCGAACCCTCTAAACCCGTGCACCCTCCGTAGCACAAGTATCCCAATCCTCCTTCCTTCCTTTCTCTCTTCTCCAATTGTTCTGATCCGTGTTCCTACCGTGTTCATCCGTGGCCAAAAAAACCCGATCCCTCAATCTCCTATCCGTGTTCCCACCGTGGCCATCCGTGGCCAAAAAAAAACCGATCCCTCAATCTCCTATCCGTGTTCCCACCGTGGCCAAAAAAACCGATCCCTCAATCTCCTATCCGTGTTCCCACCGTGTTCATCCGTGGCCAAAAAAAACCCGATCCCTCAATCTCCTATCCGTGTTCCCACCGTG
>DAIDHE010000201.1 GCA_027459775.1 Planctomycetales bacterium
GCTTGCAGTGGATGCAAAGGTCGGCCCGCGTCTTGAGCTCCTCTGCGCCCCAGAGCCTGGGATCGACCAGGCCGGCGGCGATCTGGCGGATGAGATTGGCCTGGCCCCGAGGCGATGCTTCCTCGCGGCGCGACGCGCGAAAACTCGGGCACATCCGCCAGGTGGGATTGAGCGTGCGGCATGCGCCGCAGCCATTGCAAGCCGAGGCGGTTTCGACCAGCGAGAGCTCGGGCCAGCGAAGCGACGCCTGAAGGTTTTCGACCGCCGGTACATCGGCCGGCGCAAGGGCGGCCGAGAGGGCCTCGACGGTCTGGGCCGGGAGCGCTTTGATCTCGGCGCTCGACGACGAACTCGACGACAAACTCGAGACCCCGCTCGAATCGATCGGCCGCGCGGGGGCGACCCTGCGCCTCAGGTCGCGAGTCAGCGGCCGTGAATCGTCGGCCACGACCTTGCCAGGATTGAACAGGTTCTCCGGATCAAACGCCTGCTTGATTTCATGAAAGACCTGGATCAGCTCGCCATACTGAGCGCGCAAGAATGGCGTTCGCACCAGCCCCAGGGCGCGGCCGCTGGAAATCGAGCCGCCGGCCTGGATGACGATCTCGTGGCAGGCGGCGGCGAGGGGCTCGAGCTTGGCCTGGTCGTCGGGGCTCGAGAGATCGAGGAACGGCCGGAACTTGAGCCTGCCGTCGCCGTGCGCGCTCATTGTCCATGTTATGTTCATGCGCTGAAAGAGGTCGCGGAGCGCGCGCGAGACCGCGACCATCTGGTCGCGGGGGGCGGCCAGGTCGTCGAGAAACGAGACCGGCCGGGTGCGGGTGCGGGGCCGCATGAGCAGGGGCTCGACCAGCCGCTGGAGGCCCAGGATCCGCTCGCATTCGAGGAGCTTGAGCGTGGTGAAGGGGATGGCGACCAGGGCCGGCGACCGCATCGCCCGGTCGCGAACCCGGGCGAGACCCGACGAGACCGCCTCGGGACGGTCGGCCTCGAACTCGACGACCACGACGGCCTCGGCGGCGGGCTCGATCCACTGGCGAAACGCCGGCGCCCGGTCGCACGCCAGCCGGATCGCGCGACGGTCATGAATGGTCGTGGACGACGCGCCCCAGTCGGGATCGGCGGCGACGGCGGCGAACGAGAGGGCCTCCGAGAGCCTGGCGAACGACGCCACGGCGACCCCTTGGGCGGCCGGGATGGGGACTGTTCGCACGACGGCGCGAAGGATGATCGCCAGCGTCCCTTCCGAGCCGGCCGCGAGCCGGGCCAGGTCGATCCCCTGATCGCTGGCCGCGCGATCGAGGGCGTATCCCGCCCGGTTCAAGGGACAGCCGGCCGCGACCCGTTCGAGCCGCGTCCGGCTCGAACGATGCAGCGTCTGCATTTTTTTCACGATCAGGTCGCGAAAGGTGACGGCTTCGACCTCGTACTCGGGCCACGGGACAAAGGCCAGCTCGGTCAGGTCGCCCTGGGACAATACGACCCGCAGCCGCTCGACGCGATCGGCGATCGAGCCATGGCGGGGCGACCGCGGACCCGAGGCGGCGACCGCGATCATTCCACCCATCGTCGAGACGCTCGAGTCGTCGGGAATCGGCTCGACCCGTCGGCCCAGGGGCGCGAGGTGGGCATTCAGCTCGTCGAGAACCACCCCCGCCTCGACCGTCACGCGCTCGCCGTCGATCGACGCGACCTTGCGAAAATGGCGGCTCAAGTCCACGACCAGCCCCGGGCCGAGCACCCCGCCCGCGTTATCCGTGCCCGCCCCACTCACGTGGAGCGGAATCGCATTCTCGGCCGCGTATTGCACCAGCCGCACCACGTCCTCATCCCACCGGGGCGCGACCACGCCCAGCGGGTCGATCTCGTGCAGACCGCCGTCGATCGCATAAGGCGCACGATCGATTTGCTCGAAACCGAGCTCGCCTTCGATCAGGCCCCGCAAATCGTCATAAATCCGGGCGCGATGCTCGTCCACCGCGAAACCGCCTCAGCCAAGAATAAGCGACTGGATGAAATCCGCCGCCATGAGCGGCCCGTCGATCCCCGCCCACGCGACCGCATCGAG
>DAIDHE010000130.1 GCA_027459775.1 Planctomycetales bacterium
TATGTCTGTCTTCTAAGAAGTAATTAAATTGTCCCTATCTTTATAAATAGTAAAGGATAATTAAATGGAACTTTAAATAGAAGATTAATCAACATATTAAGTAAATCTAGAAAGACTTACTATCAACATATTAAGTAAATCTAGAAAGACTCACTATCTCCTTATAATTTGCTACCAACGATAAAATTGCCTCCAATTATTACCTCTAGTACTTTTGCAATCTAGATTAATTTATAAGATTACCAACTGTTTTCTAATTATCCGATAACTAATTCGCCAATGTAGCATAATCGCTAGAGAACTAATTCACCATAAAAATATGATCCTCGAGAAACGCGACCCCACCACCCTCGTCGCCGTGCTCCAAGAGATCGAGAAGAAGGCCTGAAACTCGGGCCAAAAACTCCCGAATCCAGGCCTGAAAAGCCCAACCAACACTCCCAAATCGAAGACCATCAATCCAAAAACGAAAATCAAACGATCGAATTCAATCTAGCCGTCACGAAACATGTCCGGCGTGATTCGCGCTCGATTGCACTCGCCTAAACCTGTCGGCGCAGAATTCTTGGTCGGTTTGAATGCGCTATCTAACTCCAATCCTGGCGGATTGTTGCGCCATATTTTCGATTTTTTTTGAAGTCGCTATTTATTTCGTGGTAGGATCGACTTGACGTGCAAATGAGGGATTTGTAAATTTTCAACTAATCCGATCACGCTTTTTGTGACCAGATGGTCGAGTGCGAGTGAGGTGTGGTTACAAAGCGGGGTTGGGGTGTGCATGGACGACTTCACCAGACCTCAATGTCGAGGAGCTACATCGATGTCGTTGGCTCAGAGGGTACGGGACTATCGGTACTCGAAGGGATGGGGTCCCGACGAGCTTGCCAATCGCGCCGAGATTTCACGGACCGCGCTCTATCAGATCGAGAGCGGCAAGACGGAATTGCCGCGGGCGGGTACGCTGCGTCGCATCGCGGTGGCACTCGAGGTTCCAATGGAGGATTTGCTCGGTCACGAGGATGACGCGGCCGATCTCAAGAAAGCCACGCCGCAGTCGCGCGGGCCCCGCGTGTTTCAGGACTGGGTTCCCTCGGAGGGCGGGCCAATGTCGATGCCCACGGGCGCGGGCTACAAGCCCCTGCTCGCCGACGAAGCTCGGTTCGGCGTCGAGCCGCCGATCGCCCACCGCACGAACGGCCACGACTCGGTCTATCTCCGCGAAGGCGAGCTCATGTCCAAGCTCCACGACCTCATCCACTCGTCGCTGGGCGAAGGGGTGGCGCGGGTCGTCGAGGAGCTCCATTCGCTCTTGCCGCGCGGCCGTTCGTCGTATTGATCCCAAAAAAACGGCGCGACCTCGATTTATCGGGTAGATTTCCTCAAGACTCCGTGGCGTCCTGTCGACCGCGGGTCGAGCCCCCGTGATTGATGGCTCCTTGAGGTGACCCGATGTCGTATTGCGATCGCGTGCCTTCTTGTCTTGTCCGCGCCAGTCTCGGCGTCTTTTTCCTCACACTGACTGACGTCGCCTTGGCGGGTCATCCCCCGCGGCATCGGCAAGACCGGCCGGTGGTCGTGACCCGTACGCGCGTGCTCAGGCCGGTCCCCGGCAGCGCGACCCTGGGAACCTTTTCGCCCACGCCCTACATCATGGTGCGGGGCAATGCGCCGGTGGGTGGCGGATACTCTCCGCTTGGCATCGCCGGCGATCAAACGATGGCCCTTTACGGGCCGTTCTCGCCGTTCCGGGCCTACTCCGCCCCTCTGCGAATGTATTCACGCGGCTATGACGGCCGGGTTCGGGTCACCGAGGGGTTCTCGTTCTCGACCCCGAATTCTCCGGAGCTGACGCCCGTCGTTTACCCCAACGAGTCGAGCAATTTCTACGGCCCTCGGGTGAGCCGAACGCCCCCGTCGTGGTCGAGCGCCATCAACTGGATCGACCAAAACTAGGGATTGTTGGTTTTCGATTCGGGTCGTCGGCGAGGCGAGTTTTTTCGTCTGTTGGTCGGCCTGATGGTGAACGGAACCGAGACCCCGCGTGGTCGCCTCTGGCGATCCGCGGGGTTTTTGTCGTCTGATGAAGATGACGTGATCAAGGGGCGGATGACGGATGAGGCAAAGGGGTCGGATTTCGTGGACTGGCATGCGACGACGATTCTGGCGGTGCGCAGGGGCGATCGGGTGGCGCTCGGCGGTGACGGGCAGGTCACCCTGGGCACGCAGGTGATGAAGGCCGACGCGGTCAAGATCCGCAAATTGCTCGAGGGTCGGGTGCTGGTCGGGTTCGCGGGCTCCGCGGCCGACGGCTTCGCGCTGCTCGAGCATTTCGAGGCCAAGCTCAGGGACTATCCCTCGAGCGTTCCGCGCGCGGCCACCGAACTGGCCAAGCTCTGGCGGACCGACCGGATGCTGCGCAGGCTCGAGGCGGTCCTGATCGTGGTCGATGCACGGCACAGCCTGCTATTGTCAGGCTCGGGCGACGTGATCCAGCCCTCGGACGGCATCCTCGCAACCGGCTCTGGCGGCGGTTACGCCTTGGCCGCGGCCCGGGCGCTTCTGTCGCGAACCGAGTTGTCCGCCGCCGACATCGTCCGCGAATCGCTCCAGATCGCCGCCGGCATCGACATCTACACCAACGCCAGCCTGACCGTCGAGGAAATCGAGAGCGTTGCTTGAAGCCGGGCTCGCCGGGCCGTTGCGGACAACCACGGCTGGTCTAACCCGACGAACACGTCTAGGATGCAAGCTGGGGTTTCTCGCGAATCACGGAGAATAAGCCATGACGGAGGTCGAGAATTGGATTATGAGCCCAGGCGTGAGTTGACGCCGCGCGAGATCGTGGCCGAGCTCGATCGCGACATCATCGGTCAGGCCGACGCCAAGCGAGCGGTCGCCGTCGCCCTGCGCAACCGCTGGCGAAGGCGGCGGCTGCCCGAGGATCTGCGCGCCCAGGTGACGCCCAAGAACATCATGCTCATCGGCCCCACGGGAGTGGGCAAGACCGAGATCGCCCGGCGCTTGGCTGAGCTCGTCGGCGCTCCATTCATGAAGGCCGAGGCCACCAAATACACCGAGGTCGGATACGTCGGCCGCGACGTCGAGGGGCTGATTCGCGACCTGGTCGAGGTCGCGGTCGGGCTCGTCAAGAAAACCGAGCGCGAAAAGGTCGACAAGCAGGCCCAGGAGCACGTTCAGGAACGGCTGCTCGACCTCTTGCTCCCCCACCCCCAAGCCGAGAATTGGCAAACCGCGGACGCCGAGGCCGCTGATCGCCACAAACGCTCGCGTGAAAAAATGAGGGCGCGGCTGATCGCGGGCGAGCTCGAGGACCGCCAGGTCGAGATCGCGTTCCCCGGGCGCTCGGTGGCTCCAGTGTCGATCCTGGGGGCGGGGAACTTCGAGCAAATGGAGATGGATCTCCAGAATATGTTCGAGAAGATGATCCCCAAGCAGTCCCAGCCGCGGAGAGTTCCGCTGGTGCAGGCACGGGCGATCCTCCTTCAGCAAGAGATCGAGTCGCTCATTGACGCCGACAAGATCACCCGCGAGGCGGTCGCGCTCGCCGAGGAATCAGGCATCGTCTTCCTGGACGAAATTGACAAGATCACCAGCGACGAAGCGTCGCCGCGCGGTCCCGACGTGTCGCGCCAGGGGGTTCAGCGCGATCTCTTGCCGATCGTCGAGGGGACGACGGTCAACACCAAGCACGGACCGGTCAAGACCGACTACATCCTGTTCATCGCGGCCGGCGCGTTTCATCGTTCCCGGCCCGCCGATCTGATGCCCGAGCTCCAGGGCCGGTTTCCGATCCGCGTCGAAATGCACGACCTGACCAAGGACGACTTCGCCCGCATCCTCCGCGAGCCGCGGTCGTCGCTGCTGCGGCAGTACCAGGCCCTCATGGGCGCTGAGGGGATCGAGCTCGAATTCGACGACGAGGCCGTCGCCGTCATGGCCGATCTCGCGTTCCAGGTCAATCAAAAGACCCAGAACATCGGCGCCCGGCGGCTGCATACGATCCTCGAGCGCGTCCTCGAGGATCTGAGCTTCGACGCCCCCGACCGCGCCGAGAAAAAAGTCGTGATCGGCGCCGCGCTCGTCAAATCGCGACTCGATTCCCTGGTCCAGGACGAGGATCTGAGCCGCTTCATTCTCTAGAAAACGCGCGCAGGCTCGAACGCGCGGCCGTCTCAGCCGTTCTTGCGCTCGATCAAAAGTCTCAGATCAAGCTGGTGGTCGGCGGTGAAGAGACGGCGAAACGCCAGGAACGCGGCCAGGATCGAGCCGGCGACGATCGCGAACGTCATCAGGAACATGATCACCATCTGATATTTGACCGCGTCGATGGGGCTCGCGCCGGCCAGCATTTGACCGGTCATCATGCCAGGGAGGGTGACGATGCCCGCGGCCGCCATGGTGTTGATCGTGGGGATAAGCCCGGTCCGCACCGAGGATCGAAAGATCGGCAACGCGGCCTCCCAGCGGGTCGCCCCCAGCGCGAGCGCTGACTCGACTTGACCGCGGCGGGCGAGGAGCTCGCTCGCGAGCCGGTCCAGGCCCAGCGAAACGCCGTTCATCGTATTCCCCAGAATCATCCCCACCAACGGAATCGCGTATCGCGGCGTGTACCACGGATGCACGCGAACCACGATCAAGAGCGCGATCGCCGAGGCCGCCCACGAGCCGGCGGCCACCGCGAAGAGCCCATTGGCGAGCATCCCCTGATACGACACCTCAGTCCGCCTGCTCGCCGAAACCCCCGCGATCAAGGTCATCGTCAAGAGCACGAGCGTCACCGCCGCCGGGTGATCGAGGCTGAAAACCCATTCGAGGAGGAAGCCCACCAGGAGGAGCTGCGCGACCATGCGAAGGGTGGCGACGATCAGCCGCCGCTCGATCCCCAGAGTCAGCAGGAATGACGCGCCCGCGCTCGCGAGCACGAGAAGCGACGCGATCGCGAGCTGGCTGGCGGCGAGTCGCCCGGAGGTGGGGTCCAAGTCAGGGCTCCGGTCGTAAGCCAGCGGGCGAGAGCGCAAGCCGCCGGGTCGCGAGTCGCCGCGTTTGGTCGGCGTCGTGGCTCACCAGGACGAAGCCCCGCGTTCCCGGGCCGGTCGAGCACCAGCGCTCGATCAGGGTCTCCACTTGCCGCGTGGCGGCGGCGTCGAGCGAGGCCGTCGGCTCGTCCAGGAGCAAGATCTCCGGCTCGAGAATCATTGCCCGCGCCAGGGCGACGAGCTGGGACTCGCCTCCCGAAAGGTTGCGCCCCGACTGGCCAAGGAACGCCTCGCCGCGCCCGACGCTCTCGAAGAGCCCGATCACACGGGCTCGATCGTAAGAGCGGCCGCGATGGATCCTGAACGTGAAGGGCTGCCTGAGGATCTCCTCGACGCTCAGGTCGTCGAACTGGGCGCGCTGATGAAGATAAACGACCCGCGAGCGAAAAATCGGCGTGAGATCGCCGCTGACCGGTCGACCATTCCAGTGGATCCTGCCCTCGTGGATCGGGTCGAGCAAGGCGAGCGCCCGCAGGAACACGGTCTTGCCGGCCCCGGTGGGCCCGACCACGGCAACACGTTCCCCAGGTTCGACCGCGACGCTGAGCCCGCGAATCAACCACTCGTTCGAGTCCGGCCGACGGCGGCCCACATCGTGCGCCGAGAGCACGTGACCGATTCCCCCGTCTACGCGAATGGGCGCATCGACGAGCGACCCAGGCGCGAACTCGCTCACCGTCATTCTGATCCCCACATAAGTCCAGTCGGGAGGTCCGGCGGCCTCCCACCTTTTGGGAACCCGCGACCCGGTCCATGATACCAGGCTATGCATCGCGACACGGCATGGGAAGCCGAGACTCGCGCCCACGGCAGGCTCTTCCGGGGCGACGGCGCTCCGCTCGACGGGCCTCGTTCCCATCGCACGGAGCGCCCCCCTGGACCGGCCGGCCGGGCTCGACGATAATCCCGTCAGGCCCCAGGCGCGGCCGGTTCCCGCGCGCGGCCGACATCGGGAGTTATTCATGAGCGGACGTCTGGATGGAAAGGTGGCGCTCATCACGGGTGCGGCCTCGGGGATCGGGCTGGCGACGGCGGAGTTGTTTGTCGCCGAGGGGGCGTCGGTCGTCCTTTTTGACAATCAGGCCGAGCCGCTCGGCCTGCTTTGCGAGCGGCTCCAGAGCGCAGGCCGAAACGCGCTGGCAGCCGCCGGCGACGTCGCCAATACAGAGCATGTCCGCCGCGCGGTCGACCTGGCGGTCTCGAGCTTCGGCCGTCTGGACGTGCTCTTCGCCAATGCCGGCATCGGCCACTCGAGCGAACTGGTCGATACCACCGACGACGATTGGGACCGGGTCATGGCCGTCAACGCCAAGGGCGTTTTCATCAGCGCGCGGGAATCGGTCAAGACCATGCTCGCCCAGAGCCCGCCCGGCGGCTCGATCGTGATCAACGGCTCGATCTCGGGCCTGGCCGGCATCCCCAAGCAGGCCCCCTACGCGCCGAGCAAGGGAGCGGTCGTCGAGATGACCCGCCAGCTCGCCGTCGAATACGCCACCCGCGGCGTGCGGGTCAACTGCGTCTGCCCAGGTACGATCGACACGCCCGTCTTGCGCAAGGGGATGGAGATGTC
>DAIDHE010000224.1 GCA_027459775.1 Planctomycetales bacterium
GGCGAGACGGCCGGGATGACGATGGGATCGCCGGGGTTGGTGAGCGTGGTCGCGACGGGTTTCATGAACACGTAAGGGAACGTCTCGTCGCGTTCGCCGGTCGCGCCGCCGCGCTCGACGACGTGCTTGGCATAGTTGCCCGCCAGGAAGAGCAGCTTGGGCGGGGCGGCGATCGGGACCAGAAGCGCGACGTCCTCGAGCGGGATGAGGAGTTCGTCCTTGGCGACCAGGTCGAGATTCTCGAGCCAGAGGTCGAGCTCGCGGGCGGCTTCGTAAGAACAACCGTCGGGGGGGAGCAGGTCGAGCAGGCTCTCGGATGCGGGGAGCAACAGCTCGTCGCCCGTGTCGCGGCTGTAGGCCTCGGCCGCGTGATCGATCGGGATCACGTGCTCGCCCGCGTGAAACCCCATCAAGATCATATCCTCGTACTGGAACCGGCAAACGCGCATGCCTTGATCCTCGAATCAAGAGCTCGAGACGGGGCTCGGCTCGCGGTCGGGTCGTCCCGAATTCGGCCCGCCGTCGCGGTCGACCGCCCGGCCCTCGGAGGATTGATGATGACAGACGCCCTGGATCACGTCGAGTATGCGCTCGTCGAGCTCGGGAGAGACGGTCCGCAAATCGAGCAGAACCTGGTCCTGATGCACGCGCGCCACCAGCGGCGGCTCGGCCCGTCTGAGTGCGCCCGAGAACGCCGCCGGCGCGGGATAAGCCGGCGGAAACAGCGGCCCCAGTGCGACGGCGCGGGTCTCGATCGACCGGCCGGGCGCGCTCCCGCCGCCGATCTGGGACTGTTCCACGACCACGCGGGCCGCGAGGCCAGGCAGGGCGTTGAGCTTGCCGGCCAGGGCCTGGGCCCTCCGCTCGAGTTCCTCGACCGGAGTGCTCAACATGGCCCAGAGCGGGATTCGCCGGGCGGCGAGCTCGGCGTCGAGGGCGAGCTCGAGCGTGGCCTCGAGCGCGGCCAGGGTCATCTTGTCGAGCCGCATCGCGCGCATCATGGGGTCGGACTCGACGAGCTGGATCGCCCGGCTCGTCCCCGCCAGAACCCCGCATTGCGGGCCGCCCAAAAGCTTGTCTCCCGAAAAGAGCACCAGGTCGGCCTGGTCCAGAATGGCCTGGCGGGCGGTCGGCTCGTCCCCCTGCCAGGGCGGCCGGCCGGGCCCCAGAACCCCCGACCCGATGTCGTCGATCGCCCACAAGCCGTGGTCGTGGGCGAGCTGGACCAGATCCGCGAGCGCGACGTCCTCGGTGAACCCGACCATCGCGAAATTGGCCCGGTGCACCCGCAGGATCGCCGCCGTGGCAGGGTTGAGCGCGCGCTGGTAATCGGCGATTCGGGTCTTGTTGGTGGTGCCGACCTCGCGGAGGGTGACGCCGGCGACCTCGAAGATCTCGGGGAGCCGGAACCCGCCGCCAATCTCGACCAACTGCCCGCGCGAGACGACGACCTCGCGGCCGGCGGCGAGCGCCCGCAGCGCCAGCACGGTGGCGGCGGCGTTATTATTGACCGCCGTGGCGGCCTCGGCCCCGGTCAAGAGCCGGATCAACCGCGCGACCCCCTGAGTGCGCTTGCCGCGCGTGTTTTCGTCGAGGTTGTACTCGAGGCTCGAATAGCCCCGGGCGATCTCGGCCGCCCGCGCGACCGCCTCGGCCGCCAGCGGCGAACGACCGAGCCCCGTGTGCAAGAGCACGCCGGTCGCGTTGATCACGGGCCGCAGGCTGGGCCTGGCGGCTTCGAGCCGCGCCCGCGCTCGTACCGCGATCGACGGCGGATCGAGGGCCTGCGATTGGCCTTGCTGAAACGCCGACCGGGCCAGCTCCAGCTCGACCCGCACGCTCTCGAGAACCGCGCGCCGGCCCCGCTCGCGGAGGCAGTCCGCGAGAGTTGCCTCGCTCATCACCCGGTCGACCGCCGGCGGCCGACCCGAACCCGCTCGACCCACGAACCACCCCCGCCGTCTCGATCCCTACGCCGACTCACCCGCGATACGTTCCTTGAACGGTACACCAAGCCCAATACCGCTGTAAACCAAGCGCGGGCCTTGGCGGACCAGTCATGGACGCACGCCGACCGCCGCCGAACGGATCGGCAAAAATGGATGTATTGGTCCGACCGATGCGGATCGATGTGTGGCTGCTTGAAACGTTCTGCTCGGGATCGGTTGTTTCCGTACGGGCGAGGCGTGCCCCACGTAACCGTACAACGCCAATGGAGACCGATCGGCGAGCAGCGGTCGGCGTGGAGATCCCCGGCCGGAGATCCCCGTCATGGCACTCTTGCTTCTACCGTGGCGAATGGCTGTCCGCTCAGTCCTCGAAGCTGCTCGGGCTCGATGATGCGGGAGTGTTCGACGTCGGCCATGAGGCATCCCGTTTCCTTCTGAAGCCGCAGCGCGAATTCCTCGGCGACGCGGTTGCAATGACCGCCGACCCACCAGCGGCAGGCGACCGTTTCGCCGCTGATCTTCACCGGCGCCCCACCGAGTGTCGGACGTCCTTGCTCGTCAATCTCGCCGAGCTCGCGCAAGAGCCGGTTGACGACCCCCATCTCAAGCGGGCGCGGCACGGCGGCCTGGCGGCGGAGTACGGCGGACGAGTCAAGATGCCCCATGGTCAGGATGTGGATCATCGGCCTCGACCGCTCCCTTGCTCTCGCTCATGGATCGCCCTCAGGATGCGTCTGGCGCCATCGCGAATCGGCAATGGCGTGTCGGGCGCCAGGGCGACGGCCTCGGCATGCGAAAGGCCGAGACTCTCGTGGTGCTCGTGGGCGATGACAGCATCGATCCTATCTCGAAGTCGGGATTTTTCCCAGAGCGTCGTGATCTCAGGCCCGAGCTCGGGGGAGAACAATTTCGGGTTGAGAACGCCGCTGTCCAGATTGACGCGCGCGCCGGGGGAACTGCCGCCTCCCACGCGTTGACTGGGGTGAAAGGCCGCGTGCCGAAAGTCCTGATCGAGATCGAAAGAGCCTATGCGCGGTTCCGCGACGCCCAACGCGCGCAGGCGTTGGCGAGCATAAAACTCGAGGCGGTCGTACCACTCTTCAGCGAACTGAACGGCATGCTCCTCCGGATCCTCGGGGACGGATTCTCGCGACGCGAGCCTCGATCGACTCCGAGGCGGCGCGGAGGCGCGGAGGCGGAGGCGCATCGCCCTCAGGGTCGCACGGATTCTGGCCCTGAACCACCGCACGGACATGAGTTCCGGTCAGCGCCTCCACATTGACGAGTCCAGCCGACGTTTCGTTCCAGGACTCGCGCTTCGAACGACCGCCGGCGGCCGACCCAAACCCGCTCGACCCACGAACCACCCCCCGCCGTCCCGATCCCAACACCGACTCACCCGCGATACGTTCCTTGAACGGTACACCAAGCCCATTACCGCTGTAAACCAAGCGCGGACCTCGGCGGGCCCGTCATCGACGCACCCCCACGACCAGCCAACGTATTGGCGAGCATCGATTGAATTTGCATGCTTATGCTATATACTGTTTGTATGTATTAATCTAGTCTCGATCTGGAATCGTGGCTTGACCGGGGATCGGCCCCGGTCGCCTCGACTCCTTTTTTCAGAAATATCCTTATATATTCGTATGAATGAATCACCTCGGTTTCTCGAGGCCGGGACTGGGATCTCGGCGGGGCATCGACTGGATTCGAAAGCGATCCTGGGCGAGGATGGCTAGAGTGCGAGGCGGTCCATCGGCCGTGGATCTGGAGACGTGAATGTTCGGGTCGAATGCAGCCCGTTCGCGGGTGAGTCTAGTGCGGAGCATCGTGCTCGCGGTGGCCCTGGTTCCGGCGGTCTTTGGCGCGATCGTGGGCGGGCTGTGGCTGCACGACCACCAGGGGGATTTCTCGGGCTATCGGGCGCGGTTGGCCTTGCTCGTGACGGCCGAGGCGATCTACGTGATGACGCTCGCGGCGGCCACGCTGGGAGCGGCCGTCCTGCTGGTGATGCTCGGGCGCGCCCGGCGGCTGGGCCGGCCGGCCGAGCGGTGGGGGCGTGGACTCTTGCTGTGCGGCTCGCTCCTGTTCGCGATGACCGCGGCCGAGCTCGTCTGCGCCAACCGCCAGACCCACGTCCACCAGGGGATGGTCATCCCGATGGGCGGGCTCGAATCCGACCTCCGCGCGGGCCGAACCTATCGGTTCGCCCCCCGGTCGTGTTTCCCGAGCTTCCCACCCGGTTTCCCGACCCGATCGGCGATCGCACGATCGACATCGTGGTGGTCGGAGAATCGAGCGCTGAGGGCGTGCCGTTTGATAAGTGGCTGTCGGTCGGCAAGGTCGCGGCCTGGGGGCTCGAACAAGCGATGCCCGGCCGGGCCGTCCGGCTCGAGGGCGTGGCCCTGGCCGGCGACACCCTCGAGGGCCAGCATCAAAAGCTGGCCTCGCTGGCGCACAAGCCCGACCTGTTCATCATCTATTGCGGCCACAACGAGTTTTCCTCGCGGCTCTGGTGGAGTCGCGACCTGGGCCACTACTGGGTCGACCAGGTCCCGAGCCGATGGGACGCGTTCGTGACGCGGCTCGAACACGCCTCGGCGGTCTGCGGCATGATCAGCGAACGGGCGGACGCATGCCGGATCGCCTTGCCCCCTCCAACCAAGACCGGCCGGGGCGTGGTCGACGTCCCGCTGTACATGCCCGTCGAGTACGACTTCTTGCTCAAGGATTTCCACGAACGGATCGAATCGCTCGTGAAATACGCCGAGTCGGTCGGGGCCGTGCCCGTTCTGATCGCGCCCCCGGGGAACGACGCGAGCTACGAGCCCAATCGCTCGTTCCTTCCCTCGGCCGTGGAAAAGCCCGACCGCGAGCGGTTCGAGCTTGAGGTGCTGGGCGCCCGCAAAGCCGAGCGCGGCGACCGGGCCGCCGCGATCGCCCGCTATCGCGCCATGATCGCCCGATACCCGACCTTCGCCGAGTGCCATTTTCGCCTGGCCCGGCTCCTGGAGCAGGAGGCGGCCTGGGACGAAGCCTATGAGGAATACAAGACCGCCCGCGACCTCGACGGCTATCCCAACCGCTGCCTGACGGCGTTTCAAGACGCTTACCGCGAGACCGCCAAACGCCACGGCTGCCTCTTGATCGACGGCCAGGCGCTGTTCCACGCGGTGGGCCGCCACGGCTTGCTCGACGACCACTTGTTTCAAGACGCGATGCACCCGTCGCTGCTCGGCCACTTGATTTTGAGCCAGGCCGTCCTCGACGGTCTCAAGGCCCGGGGCGCGCTGGGCTGGCCCAGGAACGCCCCGGCCGTCGTGATCGACCCCGCCCGCTGCCTCGAGCATTTTGGCTTCAAGCCCGACCAATGGGTGGGACTCTGCAAGTGGACGAGCGGCTTTTACAGCCTGATGGCGCTGGCGCGGTTCGACTCGGACGAACGGCTGCGGAAAGAGGTTCGTTACAAGAACGCCAGGCTCAAGCTTGAGGCCGGCGCGGCGGCCGAGACGCTGGGCCTGGCCAACATCGGGACGCCCGGGGCGCTCCCGCGGATTCCGCCTGAGCTTGTTCGCTAGAGCGAGCCCCGCGCACCAAGGGCGCGATCGGTCTCAGGGCTTCTTGTTGATGAGATCCTTGGGGACGCCGGGTACGCGCGAGAGCGTCCCCTTTTGCTGGAGGATCTCCATCTGTTTCTTCATGTCGTGCTCGCCGCGGCGGGGCGTGTTGTCAGCCGCGCCGCCCGCGCCCGAATCGGCACCGCCGCCGCAACCACCAGACAGGATCGCACAGACCAGCATGCCGGGAAGTCGGCCTCGAATCGGTCTCAAGCCAGGGCTCCTTCATGGGGTGTTGCCAGGGGAATCCGCGAACGCCCGCGACGCTCGACCGCGTGATCAATACTGGTCCGAGCTCACGACCTCGCCGCCAGCCCGGGTTCCGAGAGCCCACCAGGTGGTGAGATTGACCGAGTCCTTGATGAATTTCACCGAGCCGTCGGCGAAGCCGACATTGACCCCGCCGGGGTGGTTGCTGGTCGCGGTGATCGCGCCGCCGACTCCCCCCCAGTTGGTGTCGGAAATGCCGAATTGCGACGTGCCGACGC
Organism: Planctomycetales bacterium; assembly: GCA_027459775.1. GTDB lineage: Bacteria > Planctomycetota > Planctomycetia > Isosphaerales > Isosphaeraceae > JAKBAP01. The sequence goes on from DAIDHE010000224.1 coordinate 6,058, forward strand.
ACGAGATTCCATTGGGAGTCATGACATGGCTGTAGCCGTTGTTGCCGACGGCGTAGTCCGAGCTCAAGAGCCACTGTGCGCCAAAGGCGTCGTCGGTGGTCGCGATCGTGGTCGCGGGCATGCCCTTGCACGCGGCCACGAGCGCCAGCGCCAGCGTGGAATTCCCCTGGTCGATGAGCACGGTCACCGAGGTCTGGAAGATTCCCCGCTTGCCGTTCGGCGAGCCCGGGATCACACTAGGGTCGGTGACCGCGAACACGCCGTTGCCATAGGCCAGCAAGTGCTCGCTGAAAAGCGCGGTGTTCGAGGTGCCGTCGGTGATCGAGGCGATCCGCACGGGACCGGGATTCCGCGGCGCGGGCGAGCCCAGGAACGGCATCAGGCCGAAGATCGTGCTGTTTCGCACCGGCACGATGGTCCCGCTCGCAGCCGCGATCGACGCCGGGCCGCCGAAATTGCCCGCGTAATTCATCATGGCGAACTGCGTGGAGGCGTAGCTGGGGCTCTTGGTGATGCTCTCGGACGGGCAAAACAGCGAGCTGATCGACGTCAGCCCGACAGTCGTGTTCGCCCCGTAAATCGGGCTGATAAAGCCCAGTTCATACATCGGCACGTTGAAATTGAGTGCGTTGTAGAGCGGCTGTTGCTCCATGTCGGGCAAGATCAAGGCCGTCCACGGGGTGAACCACCCCCAGGTCTGGCTGTTGTCGAGAGTCTGGGCCGGCAGGGCTTCTGTCATCGAAATATAATTGTGCACGGCCAGACCAAGCTGTTTGAGATTATTCACGCACTGGGCGCGGCGGGCCGCCTCGCGGGCGGACTGGACGGCCGGCAGCAGAAGCGCGATCAGCACCGCGATGATCGCGATCACCACGAGGAGCTCGATCAAGGTAAAGCCAGCGCGCGGGCGCGCGCGGTGTCGACCGATCATGGCACGACCCCCGTTGTTCAAGGCGAAGCGCGAGAGAGCAAGCACGACGAAACTTATAATACTGAGCGAAACGGGCGGTGGGAAGAGGGGCTTCGGAAGCAGGCTTGCCGGCGTGCACTGTCTTAATTGGTCGGAGGATCCGACCAGAGCAGGGGATCCTCGCTCCAGTCGTCGCTCCGAATCAACCACCGGACGAACCGCTTCGCGGCGTGGACGACAAGGACCACGACGATGATCAGGCCCAACACGTCGGGGAATCCCGACGGACACGGAATGCCCGACCCGTTGATGACGGACCAGTTGAGAATCCAACTCGTGAAGAACGCCACCACGAGGAAACCGCAAAAGAGTCCCGCGAGCACTCGCCCCGCGCGTTCGGGGCGAGCGGAATCTTGCAACTCCCTGGAGAGGGTCGCCACCGTCAGGAAACAGACGCTCGCGACGGCCGCGGCGGCGGGCGCATTCTCCCGCGTTTAAAACTATTTACAGATGCCAATTTTACTCTTGGAGAGGGTGGCTCAAAGGCCGGGTGAGGGTCCGACTCGACCCGAGAGTGGTCCTTGAATCGACTGTCGCCAGGCGCTATGATCGGTGGAGCAACGTTCCGGGCGGCCGTTCGGGCGACGTGGCCGACCGGCCTTGAGAGCGAGCGCGGGGGTCGGCGCGAGGCCGGTTCGGCACCGACGCCCGGATCCGCGGCCGGGCCCGGGATTGGGGAGCGTCGCAATGCCCACGGCTCGCGATCACGGGGTCGGGACGGGGCGCCGCGGGCCAGGCGATCGATTCGTCCACCTGGAACCAGGATTCCGATGAGGGCCGCGACCATTGAGAATCTGGCCGGCGACCCCTCAAGGTCGCCGACCCTTGGGGCGCGTCACCTGCCCGTGCGGGATCTTCACCGGAGAGTGGGTGGCGGGCCTGGGGCCGGGGATTCGACCCACGGCGGCGAGGTTCCATCCATTGGATTCGCATCGATCATGAATCTCGAATCGAGGCCGGGTCGTGGGCATCCGACGCACCCGGCCTCACGTTGTCGTCCGGTCGGCGATCGCTTGTCATTCCCACGCAATCCATCCTTCGCCCGCTCCGCGACGGTTCATGGTCCGTCTCGCAACGTTTAGGTGGAAGAGGGGCGCTCCCAGATGGCTGAAGGCCGCGAAAGCGAATCGACCGTTGGCAGCGGTTTCGATGCCGAGGATTCGGCGGCGGCGACCAGCGGGCCGCCCGATGCGCCCACGGGCGACCTCCCGGCGACAGGGGATTCTCTGGGATCGACGGCATCGAACATCCTGGATTCGCCGCGACCTCTCTGCGCCCCCATGCCGACCGACGTCGCGGGGCCGCCGGATCCGGAAGACTACGAGATCCTGGGCGAGATCGGCCGCGGCGGCATGGGGGTCGTCTACAAGGTTCGCAGCCGCCGGGATGGCGAGGTGGCGGCGCTCAAGTGCGTCCTGTCCGCCACGCCCTCCTCGCTCTACCACTTCAAGCAAGAGTTCCGCGCCCTCGCTGATGTCGTCCACCCGAATCTTGTGACGCTCCACGAGCTGCGGGCGGACGGGCCGGTGCTCTACTTCACGATGGAATTCGTCCACGGGACCGACCTGTCGAGCTATGTGCGTCAGGCGCGGTGCGAGCCCGCGAGCCAGACCACCGGCGCCCACGTAACGGGGGCCCCGTCATCGGCCGGAGAGCCGGAGCCGGAGCGGGATCCGGCTCGGACCCCCGGGTTGTCTGGCGGGCAACTCGATCGGCTGCGCGACACTCTGGGGCAGTTGGCCTCTGGACTCATGGCGCTGCATGCCGCCGGTCGGCTGCACCGGGATCTCAAGCCTTCCAATGTGATGGTCACGCCGCTGGGGCGCGTGGTGATGCTCGATTTCGGCCTGGCCGCGGAACTTGACCGTCAGGGCCGGCATCAGGACGCGCGGGGCGTCTTTCTCGGCACTCCCGCCTATGCCGCGCCCGAGCAGGCGGCGGCTTCGTCGCTCTCCCCCGCCGCCGATTGGTACAGCGTGGGCGTCATTCTGTACCAGCTCTTGACCGGCCGGACCCCGTTCCAGGGCGGTCTACTCAAGGTGCTCCGAGACAAGCAGCAGCGCGATCCGCCCTCCCCGAGTTCACTGGCGGAAGGGATCCCCGAGGATCTCGATCGGCTGTGCCGGGATCTGCTGAGCCGCGATCCCATGGCGCGGCCCGACGGGCGCGAAATCCTGCGCCGGCTGCAAGGCGCCCCGCCTGAAATCGGGGGACGCGGGACGGGTCCGCGGGCCGAATCGCCGGTCGAGACCCCCGCCGCGGGTTGGCCGCGAGGCCGGCTCATCGGGCGTGCCTCGCACTTGCGGACCCTTACCGATGCCTACGAGGCGATGTGTGGCGGGCACACGGTGATCGCACTGGTTCACGGCCCCTCCGGGATGGGCAAGACGAGCTTGATCGAACGGTTCCTCGACGTCCCGCGAGCGAGCGAAGGGGCCGTGATCCTTGCCGGCCGATGCTATGAGTCGGAATCGGTTCCATTCAAGGCCCTCGATAGCCTGATGGATCGGTTGAGCGAGTACCTGACGCAGATGCCCGAAGACCTTCTGGAGACCGTGTTGCCGCCCGACGGGAGTTCGCTTGCGCGCGTGTTCCCGGTCTTCCAGCGTGTGGAAGCGGTGGCGCGGTTGCCCGCGCGAACCGACGCCTCCGACGAACGCGAGCTGCGCCGCCGTGCCATCGGCGGGCTGCGCGAGCTGTTGACCCGGCTCGGCCGCCGGCCGCTCGTCCTGTTCATCGATGATTTGCAATGGGGGGATGTCGACAGCGCGGCCGTGTTGGCGGAAGTGCTTCAGCCTCCGGACCCACCGACGCTCTTATTGCTCGGTGCGTACCGGAGCGAACTGGCGGAATCGAGCCCGTTCTTGCGGAACTTCGGACGTGTGAAGGACGGTTCCGCTCCGGCGATCGAGCGGCGCGAATTGGCCGTGGCGCCCTTGACCGAGTGGGAGGCCCAGGAATTGGCCTTGAGCCAGTTGACGGCCGAGCAGCCGTCCACCGCGGAGGATCCCGCCACGCGGGCTCGAGCCCAGGTCATCGCCCGCGAGTCGCTCGGCAGCCCGTATTTCGTTCAGGAACTGGTCCAGCACGTTCGGGTTCCGCTCTCCTCGGCGGAGGAGCCACCGGCGGCCCGCTCGGTCCAGCTCGACGATGTGCTGTGGGCGCGTGTGCGGAGCTTGCCCGAACCCGCCTACCGCCTGCTGGAGGTCGTGGCCGTGGCCGGCAAGCCCTTGCCGCTGGCCCAGGCCGGGGAGGCGGCCGAGCTGGCGGCCGATGGGTCGCACCTGGCGCGCACGGCATGGACGACCCTTCGTTCAAGCCGGCTGATCCGGAGCGCCCGCCACGCCGGCCAGGATTTGATCGAACCGTATCACGACCGGATCCGCGAGACCGTCGCGGGTCGGCTGGCGCCGGCGGCGCTCCGTGAGCACCATGGACGGCTGGCGCTGGTGCTGGAATCGGGGGGCCGGGCCGACCCCGAGACGCTGGCCATCCATTTCCAAGGCGCGGACAACCCGCTCCGGGCCGCCCACTACTATGCCCTCGGCGGCGACCAGGCGGCCGAGACGCTGGCATTCGACCACGCGGCCAGGCTTTATGGCTTGGCCCTGGACCTGGGGTCATGGATGGGCGCGGAAGCGACCGCTCTGCACGCCCGGCGAGCCGACGCGCAGGCCAACGCCGGCCGCGGGCCCGAGTCCGCCACGAGTTACCTGAAGGCATCGGACGGTGCCGACCCGGCCCGGGCGATCGAGTTGCGCCGCCGAGCGGCTTACCAGCTCTGCGCCAGCGGCTATACCGTCGAGGGCCGCGTCGTGCTCGAGGGCGTCCTGCGCTCGGTTGGCATGTCGATGCCGCGGAGCTTTTGGCAGGCGTTCCTCCGCTGGCAATGGTATCGCCTCCGCCTCGGACTGCGTGGATTCCGATACCGGCTGAGGGACGCCTCCGAGATCCCCGAGCGAGACCTGCTCCGCCTTGACGTGGCCTGGGCCGTCACCGCCGGCCTGAGCATGATCGAACCCGTCAGCGGGGTCGCCTTTCAGGGGTTCAATCTCCTGCTGGCCCTGCGCGTCGGCGAACCCCACCGGCTGGCCCGGGCCCTGGCCTGGGAGGTCGCCGCCCGCACGGTACTGGGCATGTCTGGCATGCCCATCGCCACCCGATTTCGGGCGATGGCGCTCGAGCTCGCCCAGCGCCTGGATGATCCCTATGCCCTGGGGTTGGTGCACCTCACCACCGGCATGGGCGAGCTGTGCGTCGGGCGCTGGGCAAGCGCGTGTCCACCGCTGAGGCAGGCCATCGCAATCTTCCAGGAGCGCTGCCGGGGTACCTCATGGGAGCGCGGAACGGCCGAACTGTTCCTGTTGCGCACCCTCATCATGATGGGTGAGTTCGCCGAGGCAGAGCGGCTCTCCGTCCCGCTGCTCAAGGATGCCCGGGAACGGGGCGACCTCTACTCCGCCATCATGAACGGCGCCTACATCGGCGCGAACGTGCACCTGGCGGCCGATGACGTCTCCGCCGCACGAGCACTCGTGCGCGAGCTGGTGAGTGAATGGCCGTCCCATGAGTTCAACACCCAGCAGTTGCACGCCCTGTGGGGAGAGACGTGCATCGACCTCTACGTCGAGGATGGAACCGCGGCCTGGCATCGCCTCAACCGCGCCTGGCCGTTGACTCGGGAGCCGCAAAACGTCCAGATTATCCGCGGCTGGATGCTGTCGTTTCGCTGCCGCAGCGCCCTGGCCGCCGCTCGCGAGGCCTCGAACCGCGACCGGATCGCTCTCCTGAACGTAGCCGAGGCGGACGCCCGCCGGCTCGAGCGACTCGGGATGAGCTTTGCGGTCGCCTTGGCGCGGCTCGCCCGGGCCGGCGTCGCGTCGAGCCGCGGGGACCAGGCCCAGGCGCGAGAACAACTCGTCCGGGCCATCGAGGGTCTGGACGCGGTGGAGATGCACTCGTTTGCCGCCGCGGCGCGATGGCGCCTCGGCCTGTCGTTGGGCGGCCAAGAAGGGCAGGCCCTTCGGGATCGGGCGGACTCCTGGATGCGGTCGCGGTCGATCCGGAACCCGGCCCGCATGGTCGCTCTGCACGCCCCCGGTTTTCACGGCTAATGCCCTGTCACGGCGTCGGAGTTCCCGCGCTCGGCCAAACGCTTGAAGCAATGCACTCGCTCGCGGGGCGGGATCGTATTCTGACAACCGCGAGGGCTCGAACCACCACCACGACGCGCAAGCGAGTGCGTTCCGGGGAAAAGCGACGTGCACGCCCGCGACCGTCGTCCTCCGCCTCGCCGGCTTCCGCCCCTCGGGCGACGCGGACGACGCTTTTATGCCGGGCCTCCGACCGCGGAGGAGTTCAGGGATCTGTCTTCCAGCAGCCGCGCGTAGCGCTCGAGGTATTCGGATCCCGGGGCGGCGTAGGGGCGGAACTTCTCGAGCTTGTTCTGATCCTCGCTGGCGAAGAGCGCCCGATGCGAGCCCAGCTTGCTGGCATGGGGCGCGTCGATCATGTGGCCGCTGTCGTTGGGGCTCATCTGAAATAAAACTCGCATCTCGAATTCACGCAATGTCTGATGCGTGAAATGGCGATTCATGTTGGTAACCGTGTCGCACCAGACGACGACGTGGACGCCCAGCACCGGACCCTCGCGAAGGATCACGTCGAGCTGATCGGCGGGGCTTGCCGCTTCCTCGCGTCTCGAGAAGCTGAAATCGTCCTCCTTGCGGCGCAGGTCGCGGAACCGCGCCAGGTCGTGGATGAACAAAAACAGCTCGGGACCGTCGGTCTTGGTTTCCTGCCGGCGCTGGAGCTCGGCGGCCACGGCGGCCATGATTTCCTCGAGCGATCGCCAGTCGCCGACCGTGGCCGCGTGGGGCGTCGCGGCCGCGACCTTGGCGAGGACGCCGTTCATGGGATGATCCTCGGGCGTGCCGTCGAGCACGTAAAACCGCGCCCCCGAGCGCACGACCTCCGAGGCGACCGGCGCGAACTGCGCTGTCAGGCTCAGGAACACGGCCGTCGCGACCCCCAGGGCGGCCTCGTCGTTTTGACCGACGATCAGCAGATGATTCCCCCCTTGGCGGCGAAACAGCACCGAGGTGGGATCCTTGATCGAGATCGCCTCGCCGACCCAGGCCCGGGCCGATCGGGGGGCGGTTTCCCATGCCCGCGATTCGAGCAAACCCTCGAGCGGCCGGCACCGCGCGAGCTCGGCCGGCGCGTCCCCCTCGAAGACGATCGTCGACCGCTTGAGCACGGGCGGTCGCTTGTGGGCCAGGGTGCGGAGCTTGTCGAGATAGCTGGCCCGGCTCTCTTCCGAGAGCCAGACGACCTGGAAGAAATGATTGCCCTCGGCAGCGCCATTGGCGTCGTTGTAGATCGCCTCGCCGGGCCGCGAGAGCATCTTGGCGGCCGGGTTGTTCTCGCTCAGGATCAGGTGCGAATCGGTCTCGGAGCACTGAAGCGCGATCCGCACCGCCATCTGACGGAGCGTGGTCCGCGCCAGCGTGAACGCGCCCCCCAGGCTCTGGGAGCCCAGAAGGACGTGGATTCCGAAGGCCCGTCCCTGGCGGACGAGGCGGTCGAGCCACGAGGCGGCCTCTTGCGCGAGCTTGTCTTCCTCGCTGAAGAACTCCTGGAACTCGTCGACGATGAGCATGATCCGGGGCAGGGGGCTCGCGCCGGCCGATTCGCGATAGCCGTTCACGTCTTGCACGCCGGCCTCGCGGAACCGGTCTGCGCGCAGCCGGAGCTCGGCGTCCAGGCGCTCGAGCACGCTGATACCGAATTCGCGCTCGCTCTCGATCGCGACCACGCTGGCGTGGGGCAGCCCGAGCGCTGCGTAGACCTTGAACTCGACGCCTTTCTTGAAGTCGATCAGGTACAGGTCGATCTCGTCGGGGCTGTAATGGAGGGCGAGATTGACGATCAAGGCATGCATGAGCGTTGATTTGCCCGATCCCGTGCGGCCGGCGACCAAGACGTGTTGCGACGTGCCCGAGCCGAGCTGGAACGGCTGCCGCTTGGTCGCGCCGGCCTTGCCGAGCGGGACGTCGACCCCCGTCCGGCTGTCCCGCGTCCACCACTCGGGCTCGGGGGGCGCGATGAACTCAAAAGGGACCACGACCCGCTTGGCGTCCTTGGCCGAGCGGCCCACCCGCTGGATCTCGCGGGTGGCGAACTCGGCCGGCGGCGGGGGATCGAGCGCGAGCGGATACGAGCCCAGCTCGGGATCGTCCCAGACCAGCCGCTGCGAGGGCGCATCCCAATCGAGATGGCTGCAGTAGCGGGCGATGTCGTCGATGCGGAACCCGGTCGGGAGCGGGCGCGAGGGATCGGCGGCGATCAGGCACAGAACGCCGCAAGGCGTGCCGCCGGCGGCGATGGCGGCCAGGCGGTCGATCATCTTATCGTCGAATTTCGCCGGGAAATCGGCGACCACCAGCACGCGATAGGGCTCGGCGACCTCGTCGGCGACGGCGTTGTATTCCTCGATCGTGGCGTACTCGTTGCGCAGGTATTTCTGGGCGACGAGTTCCATGTGGACGGCCAGTTCGGCCAGTTTTTCCTCGATCTGCCGGGGCTCGGTCCAGGCTTGCTGGGTCACCAGGGCCGGGTCGTGGTCTGCGAGATGCATGAACGCGCCGAAATTGCGCCCGATGCCGATCGGGTCGATGATCGTGAACCGTACCTGGCCGGGCGGCAGGCTGGTGAGCAGCCGGAACATGGTCGCCTGGAGCGCCGCCAGGGCCGCCGCCCGGCCCTCGGCGGGCGCCTGGATCAAGAGATTCGTCGCGGCCGGAAAGGCGCGCACGGCCGGCGTCACGAACGCGGCCGGCACCCCATCCATGAGCGCCGGGTC
>DAIDHE010000274.1 GCA_027459775.1 Planctomycetales bacterium
TATGCGTTTTACGAGCGGCTCGTGGATTCGATCCCGGAGTGGCGCCATATCCATGTCGATTTCGATGGGAAGGATCTGGAGGTCATGTCACCGGGGTTGCGACACGACGGGGATAAGAAACTTCTCGGTCAACTCGTGGAGGCGATCGCTCAGGTTCCGAGGATCCCCTACAAGAGCGCGGGGCAAACGACCTGGAAGAGGCCCGAGATCGCACGGGGGCTGGAGGCCGACGAATCCTACTTTTTCCAGCGCGACAAGCTCGACCTGGTGGCCGTCTCGAAGGCTCGCCGGGCCAAGGACATCGCGGCCTATCCCAATCCCGACCTGGCGATCGAGGTCGATGTCACGCCGTCAAAAGTCGACCGAGCGGGAATCTATGCCGCGATGAAAGTTCCCGAAGTCTGGCGGTTCGACGGCGATGAGCTCGAGATCGATCAATTGGGCGACGACGGTCGATACCACTCCGCCCTGACGAGTCGGTTCTTGCCGGTCACGACCGAGCAAGTCCGCCGCTGGGTGGTCGACGAGGATTCGAGCGACGAGTCCGCGTGGGCGCGGCGGCTGCGGGCCTGGGTGCGAACGGAGTTTGCTCCCCGTCGCGAGGATCAACCCGAGGAGGCATGATGAGCTCGATCAAGACCCCGCTCCCGGTTCCGTCTTCACCGATCCCGCGCCCCGTTCCCACGTTGGCCGAAATCGAGGAGATGGTCGCGGATCCCGACCAGCGGGTGGTGATTCGCGGCGTGGACTATGCGTTTTACGAGCGGCTCGTGGATTCGATCCCGGAGTGGCGCCATATCCATGTCGATTTCGATGGGAAGGATCTGGAGGTCATGTCGCCGAGCCACACTCACGAAGGTTCCAAGCGCTTGCTGGGTCGAGTCGTGGAGCTCTTCGCCGAGGAATGCGAGATCCCGCTCCGAAGCGCAAGCCAAACGACGTGGAAGCGGCCCGAGATCGCGCGCGGACTGGAAGCGGACGAGTCCTACTATTTCGAGCGCGGCAAGCTCGACGCCGTGGCCGCCTCGAAGCGTCGTCGGGTCAAGGGCGTGGCCGCGCTTCCCAACCCCGACCTGGCGATCGAGGTCGACATTTCACCGTCGAAAGTCGATCGGGCGGGGATTTACGCCGCAATGCAAGTGCCCGAGGTCTGGCGGTTCGACGGCGTGGAGGTGGCGATCGAACAGTTGGGCGCCGACGGCCGATACCACGCCGCTCTGACGAGTCAGTTCCTGCCGGTCACGACCGAGCAAGTCCGCCGCTGGGTCGTCGACGAGGATTCGAGCGACGAGTCGGCCTGGGCGCGGCGGATGCGGGTGTGGGCGCGGGCCGAATTCCTCTCGCGCGGCAAGCCGGCGTGAGGCGATTCCCGGTGAGAATCCTGAGCCGCCAGGTATCACGAACCCTGTCCAGCCATCGTCGCGCGTCGGGAGCGCGGACCGAGTTCACGCGCTGGGGCCTGGGTCGCGCGTCGTCCGGAGCCGCCACGCTTTCAGGATCGATCTGAGCAAGCCCGGAAAACGCCTGTCGAGCTCAGCCGTTCGAAGCCGCGATTCAAGCTCGACCCCCTTGCGCTCACACCAGATCAGCCCCGCCTCGCGCAAGATCACATAATGCTGCGAGCACGTCGACTTGGGCAAACTTCGGCCCACTCGCTCCATCGTCTCGACGCAGTTGAGCGGGGTCCGCGCATCATCAAGAGCGGCCACGATCGCGAGCCGATCCGGGTCTGCCAAGGCATGCAACACATCCGTGAGTGCGACCGACGCCATCTCAGGATGCTTGAGCGGTCTGACCGACATCGGAACGCCCCCCTGATCCAGAATCGTCACAACGGCTGGTGATGCTGTCCATGAGTTCTCTTGTTCCGAATCTATGAACTACTAGAATCGATGGACGGGTTGGCCGCAAGGGGCCTGGAACGGGGACTCGAGGGATTGCGAATCGATGAAGACGTTGTTTGATCCGTTGCGAATGGGGGATCTTGAGCTCCCGAACCGTGTGATCATGGCGCCCTTGACGCGGTGTCGCGCGGGCGAGGGTCGTGTACCGGGGGCTCTGGCGGCGGAGTATTACGGCCAGAGGGCGTCGGCCGGGCTGATCCTGACCGAGGCGACCTCGATCGGGCCGATGGGCGTGGGGTATCCCGACACGCCGGGCGTCTGGTCGAGGCCGCAGGTCGAGGGGTGGAGGACGATCGTCGATCGCGTCCATGACTCGGGCGGTCGGATCGCGCTTCAGCTCTGGCACGTGGGGCGGATGTCGGACCCGGTCTACCTCGAAGGCGCGCTGCCGATCGCCCCCAGCGCGATCGCGCCGGCCGGGCATGTGAGCCTGCTCCGCCCCAAGAAGGCGTTCGTGACGCCGAGGGCCCTCGAACGGGAAGAGATCCCTGGCATCATCAAGGAGTTCCGCAACGCCGCGGCGAACGCCCACGACGCCGGCTTCGACGCGGTCGAGCTGCATGCGGCGAACGGCTATCTCCTCGACCAGTTCCTCCAGGACAAGACCAACCATCGGGCCGACGATTACGGTGGGCCGATCGAGAACCGAGCTCGGCTGCTTCTGGAAGCCGTGGACGCGGTCGTCTCGGTCTGGGGGGCCGGCCGCGTGGGAGTTCATCTTGCGCCTCGAGGCGATGCGCATGACATGGGGGATTCCGACCCCGCGGCGACCTTTGGATACGTCGCGCGGAAGCTCGGCGAACGGCGGATTGCCTTTCTGTGCGTGCGCGAATCGCTGGGTGCGAACCGGCTGGGACCGATGTTGAGACAGAAGTTCGGCGGCGCATACATCGCCAACGAGGGATACACCAAGGCCACCGCCCAGCAAGTTCTGGCCGCGGGCGAAGCTGACGCCGTGGCCTTTGGAAAGCTGTTCATCGCCAACCCCGACCTGCCGGCCCGGCTCGCACTCGACGCCCCCTTGAACGAGCCTGATCCCACGACGTTTTATGCCTCCGGCCCGGCCGGATACATTGACTACCCGAGCCTGGAGGCCAGCGCGGTCGGGGCCTGAGGCTCGAGCGCGTCTCGATCGGTGAGCGAAGACTTCGACCGCATCGGCGGCGGTCGGCCTTGATGTCCGACGGGCAACCGCACCATAATCTGACCCTACGCGGGCGGCGCGGCTCAAGCTTCGTTCAAGGTCAGACCCGATCCGGCTCGATTGCGACCACGGCCGGTCCAGGAGGTGCCAGGCAAGCGATGTACGTACCCTCGAAACTGTTTTTCACCAAGGGCGTGGGGACTCACCGGGAAAAGTTGACGAGCTTCGAGCTGGCGCTGCGCGATGCTCGGATCGCCTGCTACAATCTGGTGCGGGTCTCGAGCATTTTCCCGCCGCGATGCAAGGAAGTCTCGATCGAGGCCGGCCTCAAGCATCTCGAGCCGGGGCAAATCGTCCACGTCGTGATGAGCGAGAGCGCGACGGCCGAGCCCAACCGGCTGGTCGCCGCCAGCGTCGGGGTCGCGATTCCCCGCGATCGCGACATGTTCGGCTATCTCTCTGAGCATCACGCCTACGGCCAGACGGCCAAGACGGCCGCCGATTACGCCGAGGATCTGGCCGCCGAGATGCTCGCGACCGTCCTGGGCGTGGAATTCGACCCGGCCAGTTCGTGGGACGAGAAGCGCGAAATCTGGAAGATCGCCGACGTCTTCTACAAGACCAAGGAAGTCACGCAGACCGCGATTGGCCACAAGGACGGGCTCTGGACCACCGTCGTGGCGGCCGCCATTCTCTTGCCATGATCCTGCGCGTGCGGCCTCGTGCGCGACGGCTCGGCCATTTTCCCTAGAGTAGGTTTCATGGGGTATCTCGAATCCATCAGCGCGCATCGCATCGCGCCCCCGGCGGTCACCGGCCGCGAGACGGCGGCCGACCTGATCGACGCCGCCTTCTCGAGCTACAACGCCGGCCGCCTCCGCGAGGTCTGCCGCGTCTTCGTCGAAAAAATGCTCACGCCCAGTTGCACCGTCGGCGTGACGCTCTCCGGAGCGCTCACGCCGGCCGGGCTCGGCATGAGCTGCCTGATCCCGCTCATTCGCGCGGGTTTCGTCGACTGGATCGTCTCCACAGGCGCGAATCTCTACCACGACACCCACTACGCCCTCGACCTACCCCTGCACCAGAGCCGCCCCAATCTGGATGACGTCGAGCTCAGACGCAACGACGTGATCCGGATCTACGACGTCGTCTTCGACTACAAAACCCTGCTCGACACCGACGCCTTCTACCGCGAGCTGATCCGCGCGGAGTCGTTCGCCCGGTCGATGAGCACGGCCGAATTCCACTACGAGGTGGGGCGCTATCTGCACGGTCGCGCGAGGGAACTGGGCCGGCCGTCGAACAGCCTCCTGGCGGCGGCGTTCGAGGCCGACGTCCCGATCTACACCTCGAGCCCCGGCGACAGCTCGATCGGCATGAACCTGGCCGCGCTCGAGCTCGCCGGCGGCCAGCTCCGGATCGATCCGCTGCGCGACGTCAACGAAACGGCCGCGATCGTCTACGAGGCGAAGCAGGGCGGGGGCGAGTCGGGGGTACTGATCCTGGGGGGCGGAAGCCCCAAGAACTTCATCCTCCAGACGGAGCCTCAGATTCAGGAAGTGCTGGGCTTGAGCGAAAGCGGGCACGACTACTTTTTGCAAATCACCGACGCGCGGGCCGACACCGGCGGTCTTTCCGGCGCGACCGCCAGCGAGGCGATGACCTGGGGCAAGGTCGACCCCAGCAAGCTGCCGGATACGGTGGCTTGCTACACCGACACGACGATCGCGCTGCCGCTTCTGACCGCTTATGCACTGGCGAGGCGCTCGCCGCGTCCGCTCCGCCGTCTTTATGGCCGGCTTGCACAAAGCCACGAGGCGCTCCGGCTCGCCTACGAACAACGACTTGCGACAGAGCCTCAGGTCGACCCCAGCGCCCGGCGCGGGCACGCGGACGCTGGGATCGTATGATCCGCGCGATTCTCCGCGCGGCTCGACCCCGGTCCTTTCACGTCCCACCCATGAGAACGATCGTCCTCGAGACCGATTATGACGACCCCAGCGCGATCACGATCGCGCGTGGGGTCGAGGTCTTGGCGCGCGGCGGGCTGGCGGCGTTCGCGGCCGAGACGGTTTACGGTCTGGGCGCGGACGCCTTGAACGAGCACGCGGTCGCCGCGATCTTCGCGGCCAAGGGGCGACCCGCCGTCAATCCGCTCATCGTCCATGTGAGCGGGATCGAGCAGGCAAGGGAATGCGCCACTCATTGGCCCACCGACGCCGAACGGTTGGCGCGGACGTTCTGGCCGGGTCCGCTCACGCTGGTCTTGCCGCGCTCGAGCGCGATTCTCGACCTGATCACGGCCGGGGGGGCGACCGTCGGCCTGCGCGCGCCCGCCTCGCCGGTGGCACTCGCGCTCATCCGAGGGCTCGGCCGGCCCATCGCAGCGCCCAGCGCCAATCGCTCAAACCATGTCTCGCCGACCCGCGCCGAACACGTGATCGCCGACCTCGACGGGATGATCGACCTTGTCATCGACAGCGGGCCGACGGCGATCGGGCTCGAATCGACCGTCGTCGACCTGACCTTGGCGCCATACCGGATTCTCAGGCCCGGCCCGATCACAGCCCAGAATATCGAGGCTGTGCTCGGGGGCGAGCGGGTGGTCGATCTCGCACCCGAGCAATCGGCGGAAATCCTCAAAAGCCCGGGTCAACAGGCGGTTCATTATGCGCCCCGGGTGCCGGCCTATCGCGCCGAGACCCCCGCCGAGCTCGCGCGGGCTCTCGAGATTAAGGGCGTCGTCGTCGCGGCGATCGGCCAAAGTTCCCACGAGCTCGACCAGGCGCGATCGCCATGCCACGTCCTGGAAACGCCCGAGATCGCCGCGCGTTCGTTCTATGATCTCATCAGGCGATGCGATGCGCTCGAACCGCGCGCGATCATCGTGGTCATGCCCCCGGACGAGCCGAGCTGGCGGGCGATCCGCGATCGGATCGAGCGGGCGACCCGGCCGCTCAGCGAATGGG
>DAIDHE010000289.1 GCA_027459775.1 Planctomycetales bacterium
TTACCACGGTCCCGGCGCCTGAGGCCGGCGGGGCAGGAGGCCTCCCGGCGCGTTCGCGCATATTCCCAAGGAGGGGAGAAGACCATGTTTCAATCCGCGCGGCACCGGAGCCCGATGACCCCGCGCTGGGTTCGCGGCCTACTCGCGGGTGCTTTCCTGGCGTATCTCGCCTCGAGCACGACCGGCTGCGGGCTCGATTACGTGTTCCGCAACGTCTCGCCGCTGCACGTCACCGGCTGGTCGTTTGTGTGGCCGATCCTGCCGTCTCAATCGCAGCGGCTCGAAGAAGATATCAAGCGTGAGGAACGGAACAAGGTGCCCATCCTTGATCCGATCCCCGCGGAATTCGCCCCCGCCCTCTGCCTGGATCCGCCCAGCGAGGAGGAAGTCTGGGCCAAGGTTCCCAAGTTCAAGAATGGCTGCCCGCCGTTTTATGAGACCCAGCGGAACAACGTCCGGATCCTGATCGAGAAGATTGGCGAGAAGCTCGACCCCTGCAAGGTCTACCCCCTGGCCGGACCCTGCCAGCTCGTGCACTGCCACTACAAGTGCACGGTCTATTACGACGAGCTTTACTGGTCTGACTATCCGATCCCGTTCAACCACGTGGATCACAAGGTCGAGGTCGTCTATCTCGACAAGGACCATCTGCGGCGCTGCGGCGGTCCCGAGCAGGCGTCGACCCCGCCGCTTTGATCCCGGTCTCGTGACGTCGACGACGATCAAAACAAAAACGACGCCCCGGCCCCCGGCCGCGGGCGTCGTTCTTGTTTGTCGGGCTCGCGTTATTTCGGGCCCGCGAACGGGAACAGCCGCATGAGCTCTTCGCGGCTGGGGCGCGAGCCGTATTCGCAGACCTCGAATGCCTCGGCGTACTTGACCCCCCTGCCCTCCGCGCCAAGCTGTTCCACGAGTTTGGCTCGAAAGCGGTTGGCGATCTGGGTCTGCCGCCCTGAGACCCAGCCCCGGGTGAACGCGAGCCGGCCGGCCTTATCGGCCGGAACCTTGTCGAGTGCGCCGGAGAGCCACGGGTTCCACTCGTAAAACTGCGATTCCAGGGCGTCGATGCAGGCGATCTTCTGGTCCAGCACCGAGTCGATCGGCACCACCACGTCGGGCGCGAACGGGTTGGGCTTCTTGAAGTCGTCTTCCGTGTACAGGAAAACCGGATTCTTGCGCAGCGACGGCGTATCGGGGCAAAAGCTGGGTACGATCACCATGAACGCCGCGTCCTGGACCAGGATTCCGGTGTAGCGATGGTCGGGGTGATAATCGTTGGGCCGGTGGGCGATGACGACGTCGGCCTTCCACTCGCGGATTTTGCGGGTGATCGTCCGGCGGTTTTCGAGGGTCGGCAAGAGCTCGCCGTCGTGGATGTCGAGGACCTCGGTTTCGATCCCCAGGATCTCGGCGCAGCGCTTGACTTCGGCGGTGCGGCGCCGGGCCAGGATCGCGCCCGCCATTTCGTGGTGGCCGATGTCGCCGTTGGTCACGCTCACGAACTTGACCTTGTAACCCTTTTTGGCCCAGAGCGCGGCCGTGCCGCCGGCCTCGAGCTCGCAGTCGTCGGGGTGCGCTCCGAAGACGATGATCCGGGGCGGGGCCGGCTCATCGGCCCCGCGCGCGACCGCGCCCGCGAGAACCATCGCCGTCGCCACGGCGAGCTGGGGCAGGAAACCAAACCGGGATCGGGCGGCGTGTTGGGAAGCAGGGTTCATGGCGCATCCTCTGGTGTCGGTTGGGGTCGGCGGGCGGATGGATGGGGAAGTCGGCCGGGCTTGGCCTGTCCATTTGGGAATCCAGCCCTTAAAATCATTTCATGAGCGGGTTCATGATCGCGCCAAGACGCTGGTCGAGTCAAATGTCCTGTGCGGTGT
>DAIDHE010000350.1 GCA_027459775.1 Planctomycetales bacterium
TACGGCTCGTCAACTGACTCCCGAACAAAATGCTCTGCCACCGAGCCCGGCGATGCGATCCCGCGCCTCCGAGTCGGCCAGTAAGCGGCGGGCAAGCGTCGTTTCTCACGCCGAGGAAATCTTGCTCGGCGCGGTTCTCGAACCAAGCCAACGAACCGAGATCATGAGGCGGTTCTGGATCGATCAAGGCCCCCGCGCCCTGATCGAACCCGAGTTGTCGTCGATCCTGCGGATTTCACAGTGGCAACGCGAGACGATCATCGTGAAGCTCGTGGAGAGGGGGACGTATATGCCCGTGGCCCGTATGAATTCCGCAAGCGACGAGTGCCGGGCGTTTCTCAACAGGGTGAGCGCGATCGGCTACGTCATGACCCCGGAGGAACGGAAACTCGATCTCAAACTTCGGAAGGAGAATGATCGCATTTATAGGCAGCTCGTGGCCAACTTCGACGTCACGATCTGGGACGTCCTGAGCACGGCCCAGAGCCGGACGCTGGCGAAGATCCTCCGCAAGCCAATCCCCAAGAAGGAGGACGAGAAAACCAAGAAGAGGTCGTCGCGGGCGGGTTGATTTCGCGCGGTTGGGAGTCGCGGCTGATGCCGGGTGTCGCTTGGACAAGCGAGGCGTAATTGGGCCTGCGCGTTGGCAAGAGCGGATCATCGACTTCCCTATCGTGACGGGGCGGCGCGGCACCTGCCATCCCCCTCATCCGCCCTTCGGGCACCTTCTCCCGTGGGGAGAAGGATGAACACATAACCCTCTCCCTCCGGGAGAGGGCGGCCGAAAGGCCGGGTGAGGGGCCGGCAGCCGCGAACGACGGCGGCGGGCCGGCGATGCATTGGGCGACGACGCGGCATCGGTCGCGAAGCCGGTGCACCAGACCCCGAGGCACTCGAGAGATTGGCATCCCAATGACGGGCGACGACATCATCCAACAACACGCCAACATGAGCGCCCGGTTCACGCGCGTGATCGTCACGCTGTGCGCCGCGGCCGCGCTCTTGTGCCTCGACGGCCAAATGGGGCCGCTCTCGTTCACCACCCGCAAGGCGATCGCACTGGCGACGGCGCTCGCGGCGGTTTCGCTCACGGTCCCGCGAGCCCGCGCGACGCCCTGGACTTGGCTGGTGATTCTGGCCGCGCTCGCGGTCGTTGCCCGCGCACCCTCGACGGCTCTCGCCGTCACCGCCTTCGTCGTCGCACTCGCCACCCTCGAAATCGCGGCAAACGATCCGACGCGGTCCAGGCTGATCCACAGAGGTATGGCCGGGGCGTGCTTGTCTTATGTCGCGCTGGCGTTCGTCGGCGAGCTCATTCCTCAAACCCGGGCAGTGACGGATTCTCTCGCCCTCGCGGCGTCTCGATATATCAGCATGGTCCAAGGGGTCGAGGCGCGATTGAGCTTCACCGCCCTGGGCGGACCGCCGGTGGGCATGGCGGTCCTCGTGTTGCTCTGGAGCGGGCGGATCGAGGGAGGAATCGGCCGCCTGGTCGGGGCGATCGTCGCCACGTGCGGCTGGTTCGCCGTCCTCCCCGTGGTCACGCCCGACACAGAGGCGGGGCCCGTCGCGCCGTTCTTGATGGGTGCGGCGCATGGGGCCTTCTGGCTCGCCGTCGCAGCGGCCGCGAGCGAATTCCTGCCCACACAAACGCGATTCCCCGCCGAGGCCATCGTTCGGCCACGGTGCGGCTGGATGGGTTTTGCTTGTCTAGGCGCTGTGAGCGCCGGCCTTTGCTTGAGCGGAACCGACTTCCCTTCGTCGCCGCATAAGTCCATCGTCGTCCACAACCGTGGCGGGCTCGATTGGGATCGCCCAGTCTTTGGCCGCTTCGGCGCGTTCAGCGGCGGCATGTTCGGGCTCTTGCCGGTCTATTGCCGGGCCGACAGCTATGAATTCTCGATCATCGACAACGACGCGATCACCGCATCGGACCTCCGGAACGCCCAGATCCTGGTCTTGATCAACTCGCCCAAGAACTGGGAAGGGGCCGAGCGCGATGTGGTGCTCGATTTCGTATCCCGCGGCGGCAGCCTGATCGTGCTGGGCGACCACACCGACGTGTTCGGCCTCATGCGGGGGTTCAACAGCCTTCTTGAACCGATGGGCATTCGCTTTCGGTTCGACTCGGCATACAAGGCTCGGGAAAACTGGCGCGGCTGCCAACGATCGGCGGCCGACGGGGTCGCCTGGGGCTGGGACGATGAGAATCCCGGCGTCGCGGTCGGGGCGTCGCTCGAGCTTCACGGCTGGGCTCGGCCGCTCTTGGTCGGGCGCTACGGATTCTCGGACGCGGGGATTCGTCAGAACGTCATGGGCAGCTTCCTGGGCAACTACCACCTCGATCGAGGCGAACGACTGGGCGACGTCGTGCTGGCGGCCACGACCACGCTCGGCCGCGGCCGGGTCATGGTCTGGGGCGACACGTCGGCGTTTCAAGGGGGTCTGAGCACGAACTACGGCCGGGTCGTCGGCCCGACCCTCGACTGGCTGGCGCGGCCGGCGGCGTGGAGCGAACGGCCCTGGTGTCGATCACTCGCGGCGGGCGGGCTTCTCGCGTCGATGGTCGTGGTCGTCGCCTTGGCGCGCGCCGGCCTGGCCCTCGCGGTCGCGGCGAGTCTCCTGCTCGGGCTGGCCACGCCAGGGCTCGTTCAGACGACGAAGGGGGATCTCCACGCTCCGGTCGACCGCGACGTCGTCCTTATCGATCGATCGCATCTTCCCAGCAGCGGGCATTACGAGGCGCGAATCAACCCGGTCGGCCCGCTCTACACGAACCTCGTTCGATCGGGGTTCCGCGTGCTCGACATGGACGACTGGCGCGGCCAGGACGTCGTGCGGGCCAGGGGCGTCGCTTTCATCGCGCCCAGCAAGCCCTTTCGCCAGGACGAGATCGAGACGTTGCTGCATGCCGAGGAACAAGGGAAGGTGGTCATCCTGGCCGTGGGCGAGCCGGACGCCGCGGGCTCGCGGAGGCTGCTCGAGGCGCACGGATTGGCGATTGCCGCTCGGCCGCTCGGCACCGTTTCGGCGGTTGGGCCGGCCGCCAGCCGAGCGGAGAAGGAGAAGCATCCGCGCTTTCTCGACGCCTGGCCGATCGTGACCGTCGGGGGCGAGGATCCGGCCGCTCTGGCGGGCGTCGACGTTCTCCAAAGGAGCGGAGACGACGTGGTCGCCTTGTTTCGCGCCCGCGGTCGGGGCGGGTTGCTGCTCATCTCGGACACGCGGTTCTTTTCCGACATGAACGTCGAGGACGTTTACAGCAGTTGGCCTGGCAACCTCGCGTTCATCCACGACCAGTTCAAGCGCTATCTCGGGGCCGACCCCGACGCGGTCGCGCCCTTGTTCCGATCTCCTGAAAAGCCCCGCTAAACGAGGCGATCCCGCATGACACTGCTCTCTCGGAAGCTCGATCGAGCTCGGCCCGCGATGAAAGCCGAGCGGATCGAGGAACCATCCCCGGTCGCCGTTGATCCTGGTTTGGCGGCGGCGCTCTTGGTCGCGTCGTGGCTGTGGTCCGTGGGTGGCGGCCTCGATGTACGGGGCTGGCGGTAACTGATCCCTCCCGCGGCGCTCGCCTTGGTCGTGCTCGCGCGCCCGCTGGCGCGGCGGGGCCTTGCGCGGCGCCTTGCTCTCGCCGCCGCATTGATGGCGACCGCCCTTTTGACGGCCGTGAGCGCCGATCGGTTGCTCGCATGGTGCGAGGAACGAGCGCCACGGCTCAGCGCGGCGTCGGTCGTCGCCGACGGCGCGCTCGAGCTGCTCGGCCGCCGAGCGGGCGTGGAGGGTGGCCTACTCTTGATCGACCACCCCGACGGCCTGGTCGCGATCCAGCCCAGCATGGAAACGCTGGCGGTCCGGCCGCTCCTCGTTTTCTGGGCGGCCTGGCTCGCCCTCGTGCTCGCCCACGACCATCGCCGCGCCTTCGCCGTTGCGGCCGTTGGGCTCGCGACGACCTTGATCGTGGGCATGATTCGCTACGTCGTGCTCGTTTTCGCCTATCTCGAGCACGACGAGATTCTCACGGAGAGCGCCGGCCGCGGGGCGCTCGAGCTGTTTGGGGCGGGCTGGATCACGACCATCTTTCTCATCGCCGCGGGGCTTGCCGTCGATCGCGCGGCCGTGATCTTCCAACGCGGACGCGCTCCGGGCGAATCGAGTCCCGCGCAACGGCCGTGGCTGGCGCTCGCGGCGACGTGTTTGCTGGGCTGGGCCGCGGGGCTGGGAAGCGTCTTCATTCCGCCCGGCCCGGATCGCGCGGGGCGAATCCTGATCGACGATCGCTTTTGCGGCGTCTGGGAGCCGACGGCCCGGCGGCTCGACGCCGAATGGTACGGCGATTTCGCGACCTACAGCTTCACCTCGCTAGCGGAGTGGCTGGGCAAGTGGTTTTCGGTCGACGTGAACACGTCGCGTGAATACACCGATGTTTTATTGATGAATTATGATGTATTGATCTTAAAGACACCCGAAACCCGCATCCCCGATCCCGAGGTCGAGGCCATCGAGCGGTTCGTCCAGCGCGGGGGCGGGCTCTTGCTGGTCGGCGATCATACGAATCTGCTCGGCATGGGAGCGCACCTGAATGCGCTCTCCGCGCGGCATGGGATCCGCTTCTTGTACGACTCGGTCTCCGAGGGCAAGACGGGTGGTTTCGTGGTGTACGAGGGGGCTCGGTTAGGGCGCGGGGTCGGCTCGCTTCATGTGAATCGGCTGGAATTCATGACCTCGTGCTCGCTCGAGTTGTCAGGGGTTGCCGAGAGCGTGCTCGTGGTCGAGGGCTGTCGGCGCGAGCCCCACGATTACGCGGGCTCGAGTTTTTTCGGCCGGCGCGGGCCGTATCCCGACCTGCGCCACGGGCGGACGGTGCTGGCCGCGACGGCACGGGTCGGCCACGGGCGGATCGCCGCGTTCACGGACAGCACCGTCTGGTCGTCCTTCGCCGTTTTCAGCCACGACCGCGAGAAGCTCGCGATGGATCTGGTTCGCATGCTCAACCGAGCGCCGAGCCGTTTCGAGGGTCTCGCCAGTGCGACGGCCCTGGCGGCGGCGCTCGCCGCGACGGCGCTCGCGGTCTGGCTCGCGGGCCGGGGGCTGGCCGCGCCGGCGCTGGCGCTCGGGCTCTCGGGCTTCTGGCTCGGGGTCGTAGCGGCCGACGCCCTGCACCGCTCGACCTACGCCCTGCCAGCCCCGAACGCCCCGACCCCCGAGGCGGCCTTCCTGTGGGACGGGGGCGCGTGCGCCTTTCCCCCGGTGCTGGGCTCGCCCGAATCCTTGCCGGCCGAACGCTCCTTCGACACGTTGCTCGTCTCGGTCCAGCGGCTCGGGCTCGTCCCCAGGGTCGCCCACGAATACGACAGCTTGCTCGGTCCCGATACGCGGGTTGTTTTCGTGGTCGCCCCGGTTCGGCCGCCGCCCGAAAGAATACTCGGCCAACTGAAATCCTTTGTCCAAGCCGGCGGCGCGCTGGTGGTGGTCGATGACATGGGAATCGGCCGGGACGGTTCGGCGGGCGATTTCTTGCGGCCGTTTGAGATCACCGTCGAGTATCACGCATCGGGAGAGGGTTCCAGCCAAACACCTCCCCACGTCCATCTCGGCGGCGGGATGAAGCCGCTCGCCGTCCCCGATCCCAAGACGGCGCTCGCAAGCGCCCTCCGTGGTCGCGGGCGGGTGGTTTATCTCTCCGACGCGCGGTCGTTTTCACGGCGAGGTCTGGGCCACTGTTTCGCCCATCCCTGGAAGGCGGCGCGAGAGAGGTATGAAATGATCTATGTTCTCTTGCGCGATGTGCTGGCGCTCGCGCCCCTTGATCGGCGCTCTTATGGGATTCTGTGAGACCCTTTTCCGCGTCCGCGGGGGGTCGTATGGTACGACCGCTTCATTGGCTCTTCTTGGCCGGGGCGGGTTTGGGATCCCCGCTCGAGGTGTGGTCGTGGATGATCTTCCAGCCCTCGGGTAGACGGCGGAAGATCAGGGTGAAGAGCCCGCCGGGCTTCGAGCCGTCGGGCATGGTCAGCCGCCACCCGCCGCGGACCAAGGCCGCGTCCGTGCCCAGGGGCACGATCTCGACGCCCGAAAACGCGACCTTGCCCATCGCTCGGCCGTCGGCCTGATAGCGCTTGCGATAACGGTCGCGCATCGCCTCCCAGCCGTCGTATCGGTCGCCCCCCGACTGGAAGACGACCTGGGGTGACTTCCAGTAGCCCTCCAGAAAGGCATCCAGGTCGCCGCGATTCCAGTCGGCCGTCTGGCGGTCGAGCACCGCCTGGATCGACCGCTCGGCCGAGCCCTCCCGATCCTGTGCCCGAACAACCCAGGCCGCCGCGGCCAGCGCCACGGCCACGCCGCCTACAATCATTCCGGGCCTGGTCCAGTTTCGCATGGCATTTCCCTCGATTTCATGGGCGGCAAGGCCAGGGCCTGCACCGCCGCGACGACGAGCACCCACCACAAGATCACGAAGACGATCCCCAGCCCGTGACGATCGGCCAGCCTGCCGAGCAAGGGGGCGGTCATGCCGCCCACGCTCACCGCCAGGCCGAGCGTAACACCCGACGCCATGCCCAGCCGATTGGGCAGATACTCCTGCCCCAGCACGACCAGCACGCTGGTCGGCAAGAAAATGAAGAGCGCCAGCGGAACCAGCAGCCGAAGCGCCACCGTCGGGTCGTCGGCCCGGGCAAAGAGCCCCAGGAACACCACCGCCCCCAGAAAACCGACGCGGATCACACCGCGACGGCTGTAGCGATCGGCCAGGAACCCGCCCAGCACCGTCCCCACGATCGACGTTCCCAGAAAGAGGGCCAGGGCCGGCGTCGCCTGCTCCGACGACTGGTGAAACCTGCGCATGAAATAGAGGGCGAGGAACGTATTCAGCCCATAAAACACGATCGAGCGGCTGATGGTCGCGCCGCTCAGGATCGCGAATCCACGCCAGTCGTCGACCCCATGCTCGAGCTGGGCGCGCCCCGATGCGCCCTGCGCTGGCCGCTTGGCGGCCTTGGCCCTGGTGACGAGCCCGGCGACCAGGGCGGTCGGCACAAGCAAGCCGAGCAGGCCGATGGTCCCCCAGCCGTGCTCGATGAAGATCGTGAGCGAAGGGGCGAAGGCGAATCCCAGGCCGCCCCCCAGCGAGAACAGGCTCATTCCGGTCGTGCGGCGGT
Source organism: Planctomycetales bacterium (assembly GCA_027459775.1). GTDB lineage: Bacteria > Planctomycetota > Planctomycetia > Isosphaerales > Isosphaeraceae > JAKBAP01. Next base: position 7,167 of record DAIDHE010000350.1, read on the forward strand.
CGCCGCTGGCGAGATGGGCCGAGCGGGCGGCCTCGGGATGAAACGCGGCCACGCCCAGGCCGGAGATCCCGAACGCGCAAAACACCACGGCGAAATGGCTCGCCTGCGCCCCCAGCGCGACCCCGCCCCCCGCCAGCACGATGCTCGCCGGCAACAGCCAGGGTGCGCTCGCCCGATCGGCATAGCGGCCGAACAGCGGCTGGATCACCGACGAGGTCGCGCTGATCGCGAACACCAGACTCGCCGCCGCCGCGTACGAGAAACCCCGCTCGGGAACCAGGAACGGCAAGAGCGCGGGCACCACCCCCTGGCACAGGTCGATCAAACAGTGACCAAGCGCCAGTAACGCAATCGCTTTCGTGTTCACCCGTTGCTCCTTCCGCCCCGCTTCGCTTGCCATTCCGGCCGCCATCGGTCACATTCGGTGCTCGAGGGCGGACCTCGTTCAAGTTCGTCGCCGGTTCTCGTTCCCATTGTCCACCGAGCTCCCGTCACCGTGAAAACCAAAGCCGAGATTGTCTCTGATTGGCTGCCCCGATACACGGGCCGGCCCCTCGACCAGTTTGGAAAGTATGTACTTCTCTCGAACTTCGTCAATTACGTGGAGATGTTCGCCGAGCGCTTCGGCGTCCCGGTGCTGGGCCGGTCGCACCCGATGCAGTCGGCGACGGCCGAGGATTTGACGATCCTCAATTTCGGCATGGGAAGCGCCATGGCCGCGACGGTCATGGACCTGCTCTCGGCCGTCGAGCCCCACGCGGTGCTGTTCCTGGGCAAGTGCGGCGGGCTCAAGAAATCGAAGCTGGGCGACTTCATCCTGCCGATCGCGGCCATCCGCGGCGAGGGCGCCAGCAACGATTACATGCCCCCCGAAATCCCCGCCTTGCCCTCCTTCCGCCTGCAAAAATCGGTCTCGGCCATGATCGTCAAGCACGGGCTCGATTATTACACCGGCACCGTCTATACCACCAACCGCAGAGTCTGGGAGCACGACGAGGAGTTCAAATCTTACCTCCGCGCCATCCGCGCGGCCGCCATCGACATGGAAACCGCGACTATCTTTATCGTCGGTTTCGTGAATCACATCCCCAAGGGCGCGCTCTTGCTCGTCTCCGACAACCCCATGACGCCCGAGGGCGTCAAGACCAGCCAGGGGGACAAATCGGTCACCGAGCGATTTGCTCGCGAGCATCTCGAGATCGGAATCGACTCGCTGATCGAGCTTCGGGACTCCGGCGAATCGGTGAAACATCTGCGGTTTGAATCGGCGTCGGACCTGGGAAAGCAGGCGTTTTGATGGTCGGATCGCGCCCTGATCGCCAGCAGCACGCACCCTCGCCAGGATGGGAACCAAAGCGAATGGATTGCGTGATTGGATCGCAAAACACAAAAGTCGCGATCGCTTGATGGTATACAGCAACCGAGAGCGGGCTGTAGAATACGCGCTGTTGATGGTTTGAGTCCTGCATCTTGGAGATCGACGTATGCCGACCGGTGGAGTTAAGAACGAAGGTAAGAGTCAATTCGTCAAGGACGTACTCAAGAAGGATCCCTTCGCCAACGCGCGAGCCGTGAACGAGGAATGGGCGAAGGCCGGCCACGATGGCGAGATCAGCTCGACGCTGGTGAACAAGCTGCGTTCGTCGGAAGGTTATTCGGGGAATCTGCGTTCGGGCCGGAAACCGGGCGCGAAATCCAAGACGACGACCAAGGTCATCGTGCTGGGCAAGCGGCATGGGCGCAAGCCCAAGTCGTCCTTTGCTCCAGTGGCTACCGTGCGGGCCGACGCCCACACCGCGATCCGGGGAAGCACCCCCCGCGCCGCCGATCTCGACCAGGTCGAGGCCGACCTCGACCGCCTCTTATTCAAGGTCATGGGGCTCGAGGGACTCTCCGGCGTCGAGAACGAACTGCGCCAGGCCCGCCGCATG
>DAIDHE010000360.1 GCA_027459775.1 Planctomycetales bacterium
TGGAGGTCTTTCTGGATGTGGGTGCCGGCCGCGAAAAACGAATAACGATCGATGTAGTTCAGCAGGTTCATCGTGATCAACACGGCGAGCGCGAAGTAGCGGCTGTTCACGGTCGGCCAGCGCGAGGAGGCCCGGCTATCGGCCGCCGCGCTCGAAGGGGAAGGCTCGGACACAATTCGACCTCGATAAGGACAAAGGTTTGGGCGCGAAAGCAACGTTATACCCGCTGGCGCGGGGGGCGGGCGAGCCCTGGCCGATCGAGCGGGGGTGAGCGCGGGTCTGGGTGGTCCCGAGTCTGGATGGCGGGCGGCTGGTTTTCAGCCCCTCTGGGGGCGGCTGAAGCGGCGGCACTGGCTGAAGAAGGCGAGGGGGTTGTCGTGGACGATTTTCTGGATGAGCGGTTCGGGGTGGCCGCGTTTGCGCATCTCGAAGATGAATTCGGGGACGGCGAGCGGGTCGCTGTGTCCCCAATCGCCGGCCGAGTTGACCATCACCCGGTCCGCGCCGTGGATTTCGATCATGTCGACGGCGCGGGCGGGGGTGCATTTGGTGATGGGATAGAGGGTCATGCCGACCCAGTGGCCGGCCTCGAGGGCGGGTCGGATGGTGTGTTCCTCGACGTGGTCGATGCAGATGCGTTCGGGGGGTACGCGGGAATCGAGCCGGGCCATGTCGAGGATCATCCGCGTGCCCTGGTATTTGTCGGCGAGGTGGGGGGTGTGCACGAGCACCAGCTCTCCCAGCCGGCCGGCCAGGTCGAGGTGCTCGAGAAACACGGTCGCCTCGTTGCGGGTGTTTTTATTGAGGCCGATCTCGCCGATGCCGAGCACGCCGGGCCGGTCGAGGAATTCGGGGATCATGGCGATGACCTCGCGCGAGAGCGGGACGTTTTCGGCCTCCTTGGCGTTGATACAGAGCCACGAGTGGTGCTGGATCCCGTAGGCGGCCGCCCGCTTGCGCTCGAATTCGGTCAACTGCCGGAAATAATCGCGGAAGCCCTCGACGCCCGAGCGGTCGAATCCGGCCCAGAACGCCGGCTCGCTGACCAGCACGCAGCCGGCGAGCGCCATTCGCTTGTAGTCGTCGGTTACCCGCGAGACCATGTGGATATGAGGGTCAATATAAGACGTCATGGTCATGAGCTCCGTGGGTTTGGGCGCTTATTGGCCGAGCTCTCAGTCAGGACGCGGCGCTCGGGGTCAAGGGGGGGTAGATCAATGCCCCGTCGACGTCGAGGCCGCCCAGGGTCGCGCCGCCGAACCGGGTCATGCCGGGAAAGATTCTAGGACGCCCGACCGCGAACGGGCCGTCGGGAGCTCGGGGCTTGACCAGGTCCATGGCCGCTTGTGTGAGCGAGTCATCGAGCCCGATCACTTTGACATCGAGCGGTTTGATCCAAAGGTCGGGGGTCGCGCGAAGGACGCTGTTGACAAGCCGATAGGCCGCCATGGGACCATTCTGGTCCACGAAGGGGGACGCAAGGTAGAGGAACCACTTTCCATCCTCGGTCGGCTTCGCCCAGAAGGCGTTCACGACCTCGAAGCCCTTTTCCCTGAGCATTTCGAGGAGCCGTCTGCCCCCTTCGATTTGCTCGGTCACCACTGAGTCCTGATCCATGTATACACCCCGTGTTCATCATCGGCGATCGCCGCGAAGAGCGCCTCCGCGACGACCTTGTCGGTACGGATATACCGCTTCGCTTCGGACCAGTCTCCCACCAGAGTCCAGTTGTCTTCGAGCAACGGGCCGGAGGCGTTGGGGGAATCCCGAGCTTCCATGAGCCTGGCCATTTTCACCAACTTCTCGATTGAATGAGTGTAGCAGTTCGTCGAAGAATCTCGGGTCGGGAACGCATCGGTCGCCATCAAGCTCTTGATGATGCGAGCCTTGAGAGCGAGCTCCACGGCGTAGCCGGCAAGATAATAGGCGCCGTCCTATCTCTCGAGGTCGAGAAGATCCTTTGCTTCCCTGAGTCGCACCTCGTCCAGCTCCTGGAACTCGGCCCGGGTTTCGATCGGTTTGCTCACGCAGCGAATCTCCGGACAGCCATCACATCTGGCTCGGCTTGAGCTCGTGCCACACCCTCACGCTCGAACCGGCTACCGGCCGGCGGGGGCGGGCGTTTTCAGGTTCAGGTTTCGGACCCAGTCGGGATCGTAGTCGAGCGAGAAGACGCGCTGGATGGTCTCGGCGCGGCCGGGTCCGGGCTCGAGCAGGGCCTCGAGCGCCTGCCGCAAGAGCGCCCGCCGGGGGTCGGGCTGGTCGCCGTGCCTGGGCGGAGCGCGATCGATGCGGTCGAGAGCCGCCGCGATCTCCAGGATCTTGCAGCGGGTTTCCAGGAAGTCGTTCTCGAGCACGCTCAAGGCGTCGCGCGTGGCGGCCATCGGATTGCCTCCCTCCAGCGTCTTTGACGACATCCCACCCATCATGGCACAATCAAGGGCGACTTGCCAGGCGATGCGCATCAGGGTGCAAAAGATCAGAAGAACCCAGAATGCGGAGGCTTGGTTGATCGGGCTCGATCTGATAGGCTCGAATGGACGGCGTCGACGATTCCCTGGGGTCGTCGACCGTTCAACTCGAAGTGCGAAGGAGGCGTTCGATGCGATCCTCAAGTGTGCGTTCAACGTGTTTCGCGGCGGTGATGACCGGAGTTGTGCTTTCGGCGGGCCTCATGCGCGAGAGCCGCGGCGACACGTATTACTTCACGCCGACGGCGTACTACGTCCCCGCGACCGCCGCTGTGATCGGGCCTGCCTACGAGATCACGACCTCGCCCTGGATCGCGACCTCCTACACGCCGACGACGTATGCGACGGTCTACACCCCGACGACCTATGCGCCCGTCTACACCCCGACGACCTATGCGACGGTCTACACGCCGACGACGTATGCGGCCCAGGCGGAATGGGTCGAGCCGACGGCGTATGTGCGGACGGTCTATGAGCGGGGCCTCTTTCGGCGCCGGCGGGTGATCGTCGATCGGCCGCTCTACGCGGGCTACGCCGAGACGGCGTACTGGCTCCCCTCGACTTACGTCGCGCCTCGGTATCGCGCGACGGTTTACGAGTATCCGACCGTATCGGAGTCGTCGTATACGCTGGCCTCGGCCCCGATCTGCGACGATCAGGTTCGGCCGGCGTCGACGGCCGCGAGCGCGGGCGAGGATCGGCTTGAGCCGGTTGCTCCCGAGAAGGCCGCGGCGAGCAAGCCGGGCGACCAGGGGACGATTTCGTCGAGCGTCGGCGCTGTCAAACCGCCCGCGGCCAAGCCGCCGGGGGCGCCGGCGGGCGCGGCGGTTGGGGCGACCGGCGACACCACTCCACCCGCTCCGACGGTTCCCAGTCACGAACAATCGACGATCCGCCCCACGGCGCCGGCCCAGCCCAAGCCGGCCGCGGCCCCCTCGACCGACGCCAAGGCGAAGGACAAGCCCCCGGTCGCGCCGGCGGACGCCGCGCCGGCCGGGCTCGATCTTCAGCCCGCGCCGCCCCTGGGCGACGAGCCGGGCGTCACCCGGCGCGAGTCGCTCAAGCCGACCTATGCCACGCCCCGGCCGATCCGCCGGGCGGTGCTGAAGGGCGCGGTCGAGAATCCCTCCGGAGAGGCCCGCGAAGAGGTGAGCGTGAGCGTGGCCAGCCGCGACAATGGCGAGATCGCGCACAACGGCGTGACCGACGCCTATGGCCGGTTCGCGATCCGGCTCGAGGACGGCGAATGGACCGTGAACGTCACGCTTCCCAGCGGCAGGCGTTATTCGGTCCGGCAAATCACGGTCAAGGACGGCCGCGTCGTCGACCGCGCGGAAGGGCGCGACATCCCGAATCTGATCATTACCTATTAACGATCGCGTCGGTCATCATGGGAGGCCGAGCCCCCTGGCGAGCCGGCCTGGGTCTGGGGGTCGCCTGGGCCGGCCGGCTCGGGCGATCGAGACCACGAAAGCGAAGAGAGACGACGATGGACGAGGCGCCGGAAGTCAAGCTGTGCGATGTGCTGAACGAATTCGAGGCGGCGATGATCGTCAACCTTTTGCAGGAAGACGAGATCCCCGCTCGGAGCGACGCCAGCCCGGGGCCGAGCGTTTTCGGCGGGCTGCCGTTCGAGCCCGGGCACTCGATTTTCGTTCCGCACTCGATGGCCGAGCGGGCCTGGAAGATCCTGAGCGAACACCCTCATTTCAAGGGCGTCAAGCGGGCTCTTTGACCGGCCCCTCCGCCTCTCTCGCCGGGGCCGTCGCATGGACTTGCGCGATCAGGCGCCGATTCGCGTCGTCTATGTGGTCAGTTTGTTTCACCCGTTCGCCAGCGGGGCCGAGCGGCAGGCGCTCGCCCAGGGGGCGCGGCTGGCCGCGCGCGGGCACCAGGTCCACGTCGTCACGCGATCGGTGCCGGGTTATCCGGTCGACGATGAAGAGCATCGCGGCGTCTTCATCCATCGATGGGTCAAGACGGCCGAGCGTGGGCCGCTGTTCGCGCTGAGTTTCGTGGCCGGGGTGGTCCGGGCGCTCGCCCGGCTGCGCGGCCAGTACGACGTCGTCCACACCCACCAGGCGCTCTGGGAAGCGGTCGCGACCGGTGTCGGCCGGCGGCTTGGCTTGCCCGCCCCGACCCTGGTCCAGCCCGCGAGTGCGGGCTATTATGGCGAAGCCGACGAGCTTTCGCGCACCAAGGGCCAGGCGATCCTCAAACGGGCGATCCTCGCCAATACCGGCTTCGCCGCGATCTCGGCCGAGATCGAGCGCCAGTGGGTCGCGCTGGGTGTACCCCAAGCGAGGATCATTCGGATGGCGAGCGGCGTTGAGGCCGAACGCTTTCAGCCTGGGCCGAGCTCGGTCGAGCATCTGCTCTTGCCGCGGCCGCGGGTGATGTTCACGGGGCGATTGCACCCGCAGAAAGGGATTCCGCTGCTCCTCGAAGCCTGGAAGTCAGTGGCGGCTCGGTCGACGGCCAATCTGATCCTGGTCGGACCTGGCCACGACCGGCAGGCGCTCGAGGCCCTGGCGCAGGATCTCGGGCTGGCGCACCGGGTTCAATTCGTGGGGTCGGTCGAGAACCCGGACGACTATCTGCGGGCGGCCGATGTGTTTGTGTTGCCCAGCGTCGCGGAGGGGATGAGCAACTCGCTGCTGGAGGCGATGGCGTCGGGGCTGCCGGCGGTGGTGTCGGGCATCGGGGGCAATACCGACCTCGTCACCGACCAGATTCACGGCCGGCTGGTCATGACGGCGACGGCCGACGAATGGTCGAGGGCGCTCCTCGACCTGCTGAACAACCCCGGCGAAGCGCGAAACGAGGGCCGGGCGGCGCGGGCGCGCGTCGAGAGCGAGTTCGCACTCGACGTGGTGGTCGACCGGTATGTCGCCCTCTATCGCCACATGATCGCCGGAACCTGGCCGTGACCACTCGCGGGGACCACCCGATTGATCGTCGCGACCGGTTCCATCGTCCGTCTGGGAAATCACCAGTGCAGTTCGTGAATCTCGATCCATCTTGCACAATAGAGAGTGGCTCGGTCGCCCGCCGTGTCGGGGAGGATCCGCGAAACCCCGAGAGCGTCGGTCGCTCTTGGAGTCAGAGGGCGTACGAGTCGTAGAGACGAGCACCGTGTCGCGATTGCAACTTCACCCGCCCGCGCTTCCCCGGCTGGCCGCGCCGATCGTGCTGGCTCATGGGTTGTTCGGGTTCAGCCGGGTCGGCCTGGGCCGACTGACCCTGACGGCGTATTTCCGAGGCATCCCCGAGGCGCTCGAGGCCGCCGGCAATCGGGTGCTGGTCACGCGGGTTCCCTCGATCGCCGGTGTCGAGGCGCGGTCGCACATCCTGGGCGAGCAGATCGACCGCGTTTTCCCCGATCAGCCGGTGCACCTGATCGGCCACAGCATGGGTGGGCTTGATGCGCGGCGGCTGCTGGGCCGACCGGGCTGGCGACGGCGGATCCTGAGCCTGACGACGGTCGGCTCGCCCCACCTGGGAACGTCCCTCGCCGACTTTGCCAAATTGCGGGTCGGGCGGATCTATCGGCTCCTGGATGCGATCGGCATCGATCCCCAGGGCTGCCTTGACGTGACGCGGCGGGCCGCCCGCCGGTACCATCGGCGCAATCCGACGCCCGCCGACATCCCGTGTTACAGCGTGGCCGGCGATCCCGATTCCGAATCGCTGTCATGGCCCATGCGCAGGCCCCACGCCGCCCTGCTCGAGCTCGAGGGTTCCAACGACGGGTTGGTCTCGGTCGAGTCCGCGCTCGCTTTTGGGACGCCTCTTGGCGCATGGCCCATCGACCATCTTCAGCAGCTGAACTGGCTCATGCCGGACGACCTGGAGCCCGGGCGGTCCCCGATCGACCTCTATCACGCGATCCTTGCCCGGCTCGCCGAGCACGAGCCCGGTCCGACCCCGCCGTTTCAGGCGATCTTCACGGTGGGCCCGGGCGTCTTCCGCGGTTCAGACGCGGGTGGCCAAAACAAGCCAACCGCCGGCCCGGACCGCGGGCCAGAGCCAGGGGCGTGGGATCGGTTGGGCGGTTGTTCGGTCGATCGGCAAGACTTGGTCGATGCGCAGGCCCGCCCGACGGAACAGCCGCCTGAGCTCGCCCCAACGAAACAAGTGGACGCTCATCCCGGGGATGCCGCGGTAGGTCATCGCGCGATCGCCGAGCTCCCCTCGCAGAGTGAAGGCGCGGGCAAGATGTCCGGCGAGCCAACGCCTGCCTTGCGGGTCGCCAAGATTGAGCCAGATGTTGTGGGCGTGTAAGGCGATCCTGCCCCCGGGGCGCAAGATCCGCGCGGCCTCGCGGAGGGCTCGCTCGCGAGCGCCCGCGCCGCGAATCATGCCCAGCGTGCTGAACATCGAGATGGCATAATCGAACCGCTGGTCGGGGAAGCAGTCGAGCCGGCACAGGTTGGCGCGCACCAGGTCCACCCGACAACCCCATTCGTAGGCCTTGGAACCGGTTGCCTGGAGCATGTCGTGCGACAGGTCGACGGCGGTCACCGCGAACCCGCGGCGGGCGAACGCGACCGCATGGCGGCCGGTTCCACAGCCCAGATCCACCAGATTCCCGGGCTCGCGAAACCATGCATGGATCGTTTCCGCGTCGGCGGCGAATAAGGGATGGCCCGCGAAGTAGGCGTCTTCCTCGGCCGCCAGCCGCGGCGTGTGGGCATATTGCCAGAGCGCCCCGTCCACACCCTCTGGCAGTCGCCACGTGGGCGGCGTGCGAGCCCAGTTCATCATGCGCCCTCGAATTCTCCAGCCGCCAGCCCATCAGACGGCCAATCCTCGCTCTTGCCGGCCGGCAACGCCAGCCCAGTCCCTGCCTGATGCGCCCGCGTAAGTCACGCTCGAAGAATCTCGACGTTTCTTGTTGGACGAAGGGATCGTCCATGGAGTAAGCTCATGGAGCCTTGCTCTCGCATGTCTTGTTTGGTCCGTCTTACGTTTTCTTAAGCATCACCTGGAGAGTCAGTCGTCTCGGACTTGGTTCCACGTCGGGTTCCTGGAGCGCCTGCGGTCTTATTTTATCTTGTCCGCCCGCTTTCGAGTGACGTTGGGCCTGGGTCTTGCCGTCTGGTCTCCCAGGGGTTCGATCAGGAAGAGGTTCACCCCATGAACGAGGCCAAGGATATCTCAAGGCAACGGCTCGCGGATTTTTTGGCTGCCCGCCTGCGTGCGCGCGACCAGGAGAAGCCCGAGCCGCGTGAACCTGTCGAGCCGCGCTCGATTTCGCCCACGATTGTGGACGATCGCGCCCACGGGGGCGGCGAGGTTCGGATCAGTCGCCGGTAGACGCGGAAGCCGTTGGCGCGAGGGATGCCCTCGCGCCGACGGTCACGCTTTTCCCATCCTTTCGACGACTCGCCCTATCCGGTGGGACGGGACGTCGCGAACACGCGGCTCGAGCGCGGGCCGATCAGCACTTCCTGTTTGATTCCCTTGTGGTAGTGGATCGAGCCCTGGCCCCAGCATTCCTCGAGGACGGTTCCGTCTTTGATGCGTTCGGTCGGCTCGAGCTCGAGCCGTCCTGGTCCGCGGCCGGAGTTCTGCACCACGACAACCACGTCGGCGTCCAGTTTACGCATGTAGGCGATCAGGTCTCCCTTGGCCGCGAGGAATTGAAACGAGCCGCGTCGCAGCGCGGGCCGATCGCGTCTGAGGGCGAAATAACGGCGAAACGCGGCGAGGATCTCGTGATCCCACGTCGCCGGCGTGGTCCAGGGGAACGCGCCGCGGTTGGCCGGGTCGTGACCGCCCGTCATGCCGATCTCGTCGCCGTAATAAATCGACGGAGCGCCGATGTAGGTCGCCTGGAATAATGTCGCCAACAAGAGCGCGGACCGATCACCGCCAGCCAACGTCAGGAACCGTGCCATGTCGTGGCTGCCGATCAGGTTGAGCATGACCGCGCCCACGTGGGGGTGGTAGAGCTGCTGGAGCCGTTCGATGCTCCGGCGAAAGTGCTCCGCGCCGGCGGGTCCGGCGGGGTGAAGGCTGGTCTTCTTGAGGTCGGCGGCGGCCGCTTCTTGGCCGATGTAAAAGGCAATGCAGGCGCGGGTGAACTGATAGTTCATGACGGCGTCCCACATGTCGCCCTTGAGCCAGCGCACGGCGTCGGACCAGACCTCGCCGACGATGTAGGCTTCGGGATTCTTGGCCCGGACGCGGCGACGGAATTCGCGCCAGAATTCGTCGTCGTCGATTTCGTTCGCGACGTCGAGCCGCCAGCCGTCGATGCCGAATTCGACCCATTTCTCGGCGATCTTGAGCAGATACTCGCGGGCGGCAGGGCAGGCGATGTTGAATTTCGGGAGTGCGGGCAGGCCCCACCACGCCGCGTAATTCGGAGGCTGGGCTGGGTTGTAGGCGTTGAGGGGAAAGCTCTTCACCAGGAACCAATCGCGATAAGGGGATTCGCGGCCGTTTTCGAGGATGTCGTGAAAGGGAAAGAAGCCGCGGCTGGCGTGGTTGAACACGCCGTCGAGCACCACGCGCAGGCCGCGGGCGCGGCAGGCGTCGAGCAGGCGCTTGAGGGCGGCGTCGCCGCCGAGCATGGGATCGACGCGCTCGTAGTCGTGGGTGTGGTAGCGGTGGTTCGAGGCCGACTGAAAGATCGGCGTCATGTACAGGGCCGTCACCCCCAGCTCGACCAGATAGTCGAGCCGCTCGACGATCCCGATCAGGTCGCCACCTTGGTAGCCGTGGGGGGTCGGCGGCGAACCCCAGGGCTCGAGCGGGCCCGGCTTCGCAACCTGATCGCTCCGCGCGAATCGATCGGGAAAGATCTGGTAAAAGACCGCGTCGCGCACCCAGTCCGGGGTCAGAGGATCAGTCACTCACGGCTCCATCGTGACGAGCACATGTATCGGAGGATTGAACCACAGAGACACAGTGACACAGAGAAAAAAAGCCAGGAGAGAGCGGACCAAGAGAAGGAGATAAGAGAAAAGAGAAAGCAAGAAAGAAAGAATAAGAATAAGAAAGAGAAAGAATAAGAAAGAGTCATCGGGAAACCACGGCCAAGCGCCGCCGCACACCCTGAATTGAGGGTCGCTCAGGCGGATGTCTGGGGCGATTCTCGAGCGCGAAGAGACCTCGACCTCGCGACTTTGTCGTGGAGGCGTCGCCCGCCGTTTTTTCCGATCATCTTATCTTCCCTCTTCATCTTCTCTCTTTCCCCCTCTTCTCTGTGTCTCTGTGGTTGATCCGGGACAGGTTGATCCGGAACGCACATCAAAACCCGGGCTTTCGTCGGCGTCGGCGCCCTAACCCACGGCGACCTTGTACCAGTAGATCTGCCCCCGGTCGCCGCGAATCCGCAGGTCGTCGAGCATCGGCTCGAGCTCGAGCTTGATCCGGGACTGGCGGAAATAGGGCTTGCCGTTGATTCGCACCTCGAGCCTGCGCTTGAAGTCGAAGAGCTTGGGGCTCAGCCAGACGTCGAGCCGCTTGACGCCGCTGGTCTGGAGGTTGACGAGGTTGCTCTGGGCGCTCGATTTCATCTTGATCGTGGCCGGTTTGAGATTCTGGCCCAGCACCTCGACGGCCTCGGGCGCGGTGGTTCGGCCGGGGTCGAATTCCTTGACCACGAGGCCGTAAAAGCGGTCGTCGCCGGTTCGGCCCGAGACCACGTCGAACGACCTGGGGTAGGGATCGCGGCGCCGCCGTTTCATCCAATCGAGCGCCCTGGGGATTTCCTCGGGGATCTCCTCGAGCCCGCGGCGATTGTATTCCGTGTAGGTGACGTCCCAGGCCTTGACGATGAGGGGCTTCACGTAGGTGCTGAAGATGAAGGAGTCGGCGGCGGGGGCGAGCTCGCCGAGCGTGACGGCGAGCGGCAGCCGCTCGTGATGAGACAGGTAGCGCGGGACGTACTTGGCGGGAAAGCCCGAGATCACGACGACTCCGGCGAAGAGGTCGGGGTGGGCGAGCCCGCAGTCCCAGGCCATGTTGCCCCCCTCGAGCATGCCCGCGAGATAGACGCGGTTGCTATCGACGGCGTAGCGTTTAAGGGCGTCGCGCAGCGCGAGCACGACGGCGGCGTGCTCACCCGAGGTGTAGCGGTATTCGAACGGACGGCCCGGCTCCTCGAATCGGGGAGCGATCAGGATGAATCCGCGCTTGTCGGCTTCCTTGGCCCATTGTTCGACGACCGATTCGGGCCCGCGCCCCGAGTGGAGCAGAACCACGGCGGGATAGCTCCGCAGCGGGTGATATTCCGGGGGCAGTCGCAGCGCGTACTCGGTCGGCTCGCCGGCGTCCTGTTCGGGCGCCCGGTGCAGGATCGTCTTTTCGGGGACCACGGCGTCGTCGTGCCGCGGCGGCGGCATGAGCTCGACGATCCGGGTGAGTAGTTCCAGCTTGCCCTGCGTCTCCGCCTCGCCGGCGGCGACGGGCCATTCGAGGTTCTGGAGTTGGTCGACACGGCCGCCGGGCCCTCCAGCATCACCCCCCGCGAGATCCGCGAGCACCAGGTCGCGCGCCTCCCAGAGCACACGGGCGGGCTTGAGCTCCGCGACGGCCTTGTCATATCCGACCACATACCCCGACATCGCCAGGGCGAATTGCGCCTCGGCGCTGGTCTTGGGATCGAGCCTGGCCTTTTGCCAGGCGGCCATGCGGTCGCGGACGGCCTCGGGCGCCAGCTCGAGCGCTTTCAGAACCTCGATCAACGGCCCCTTCCAGAACGCCCTCTCCGGGTTTGAAAGACCCCGGCCCAGCTTCTCGAGATCGGCGGCAAGCGCCCGATCGCCGGCGGCTTCCTGCTCGATTCGCCGCAGCCGCTCGCGGACGTCGAGCGCCATCGCCGTGCCCACGGCCTTTTCATCGATCGACTTCAGGAGCGCCAGCGCCTTCCGGGGCTGTTTTGCTTCGCGCCGGGCGTCAACCTCGACGAGTCGGTCCGCCCCTTCGGCTTGATTGAGGAACGCGCGAGCCCCAGCCGCCCGCTCCTTGAGATCGGCCTGGGGAAAATCATGGACGAGCTCGTCGAGGGCCTTTTTCGCCTCGGCGTGCCAGCCCATGTCCATGAGGAACCGCACGGCGCGCTCGCGCTCGGTCGCGTTCTTGCGTTCGACCCGTTCGAGCAACCCCACGATCACCGGGCGGGGGATCGACTCGGTGTCGACCACCCCGACCCAGAACCCATCGACGCCGCGGATATAGGTCACATGGGGGCCGATGTTGATGATCGCCTGCTCCATGCTCACCGGTTTCTTGGAGTGCGCGCCCAGATAGCGAAACGTCCTCCGCCCGCGCTCGTCCCACGGCCCGACCGCGACCGAGAGCACGTCCTTGGGCATCACGCCGCCATGTTTCGACAGGGGCTGCACGAGCTGAAACTTCTCGCCTGTCCGAAACGAATTGTCGGGCTCGATCTTCTCGATCTTCGAATCTCGGACCACGACTCGCTTGATGGCGTCGTTGATAAAGACCAGCGTGTTATCGCGGTCGGGCGGCCCGAGCGAGCGATAAACGAGGCCGCTCTTCATGAGAATCGTATCGGCCCGAGCGTCCGGGGTCGGAAGCGCGAGCCCGAGGGTCCATCCAATCGCGACAAGCGCCCCAACCGCGACAAGCGCCCTCGTGGTCCAGACGGCGGCGAATTTCACTGGCATGGGGCTCTCCGTGGCGATCGCCTGAGGGAGGCCGGGGGCGCTCGAGTCTTCCATGTTTTTAGCCTCTGGGCTTTCCCGGCGTCCAGTCGGTCCTCAATCCGTTTCAATCATTGTGACACGGTGCGGCTGGTGGTCAAGCGCCTGGTGTGATCCAGAGGCTGGTGGCGTCGATCGCGCGCAGGGCTTACGCTCTAGGTGGCAGTCGGGTTCCTTGGGCGAGGGGCCCCAAGGAAACCGTGGGCGGGAAGGCGCATGGCGATGGCGATCGAGCGACTCAAGTTCCGCTGTTACAAATGTAATCAGCTCATGTCGGTCCCGCAAACCAAGGCGGGCTCGGTGATCGCGTGTCCCAAATGCCGGGCCGACCTGTTGATTCCCGGCGAGGCGTCAGCGCACGGCGACGACCCCTTGGGGACCGCGCAACCGAACCTCGCGCCCGCTCGCGAGGGGCCGATCCTGGGCGATTTCACGGAGATCGCCTCGATCTTGCCCGCCGAGCTGGCGAATCTCAGGCCCGAGGACGTCCGGGTCGAGGCCGAGGTCTTCGAGCAGTTGACCCGCCCCCGCGCGCCCGAGCCGGCGTCGCTCGAGACCGAGCTCGACCTGAGCGCGCTCGGTGAGGACCGTACCCCGCCGGCCGTCGAGAGCGATTCGCCCGCGGCGGTCGAAACGTACCAAACACCGGCCCCTCCCCCGCCTGTCGCGCTCACCCAGATCGTCGCGCCGCCCATCGCGATCGAGCCGCCGTCGATTCTCCCCAAGAACCAGACCCCCAAGACCATCCGCGAGGTCGTTCTCCCGGCCTCGGTCGTCCTGGCCTGGTCGTTCTTTGGCCTGATCGGAATCCTGGTCTCTTTCGTCGCCGGGCTCACCGTCGGGCATTTCTTGTGGAAGTAGTCGTCTTTCGGGGTGACGGCTGGCGGCCCACGTTGATAACCTCCCGCCAAGGCAATGTCGATCGCTTATGAACAAGCGTGATGTCCCAACCAGCCCGCTCCTTCGCACCGTGGTCGCGGGGGCGGTGGGCAACGTGATGGAGTGGTATGATTTTGGGCTCTTTGGGTTTTTCGCCCCGACCCTGGCGCGGCTGTTTTTCCCCAAGGAAGACGCGCTGGCCGCGCTCGCGGGGACGTTCGGCGTGTTCGCGACCGGGTTCCTCATGCGCCCGCTGGGGGGGCTCTTGTTCGGCCGCCTGGGCGACCGCGTCGGCCGCAAACGCGCGCTCGAGCTTTCGGTCCTCTTGATGGCCGCGTCGACCACGCTGCTGGGGCTGCTGCCGACCCACGCCGTCATCGGCCCGTTCGCGGCCGTTTTGCTCACGATCGTCCGCCTGCTGCAAGGCCTCAGCGTCGGCGGCGAATATGTCGGCTCGATGTCGTTCCTGGTGGAGCATGCGCCGGCGAATCGGCGCGCGTTCGTGGGGAGCTGGAGCTCGTTCACCGTGGTGCTCGGCTCGCTGCTCGGCTCGGGAGCGGCCGCCCTCGCCACGGGCCTCCTCTCCGAATCGCAGCTCGCATCCTGGGGCTGGCGAATCCCCTTCCTGGCCGGGGCGATCTTCGGCGCGGTGGGACTGTGGCTGCGCATGGGCGTCGCCGAAAGCCCCGTCTTTCTCGAGATCCAAAAAAACGGCGGGCTGGCCCAGAATCCCATCGCCGACGCGTTTCGTCACGACCGCCGGGCGCTCTTCGTGACCCTCGGGCTCACCGGGCTGAGCTCGGTCGGGTTTTACATCCCCTTCGTCTGGCTCGCCACCTGGCTCTCGCGGATCAACCATCCCACCTTGCCCGAGAGCCAGGTTTTGACCGCCAACACCATCGCCCTGTTCGCGCTTCTGGTGCTCACGCCGCTTTCGGGCCTGGTCTCGGACAAGGTCGGACGCCGGCCGATGTTTCTCGCATCGGCGATTGGTTATGCCATCTTGTCGTACCCGATCATGCGCCACCTGAGCACGGGCACGCTCCAGGCCGCGGCGCTTGGAAGCCTGGCGTTCGCGGGGATCAACGGGATCTACTCGGGCTGCATGGCCGCCACGATGGTCGAGCTCTTCCCCACCCGCACCCGCTACACGGGTATCGCGATCGGGTACAACCTCGGCCAGGCCGTTCTGGGCGGCACCGCGGCCCTGATCGCCACGACCTTGATCGAGCTCACCGGCGACAACCTGGCGCCGGCGTGGTATTTGAGCGCCTGCGCGTCGGTCGCGGCCGCGGCCGCCCTGTTCATCCCGGCGCGTCACGGCCGCCCGCTCGACCGACCGCCCACGAGCGGTGATTCGCCCTCCCCTTGATCCAGGCGCGTCCCAATCGCGCAAACGGGGGCGATCCGCGATTTCCTGTTCTACAGTTCGGTCATGGCGACCCGCGCGACGCCGCGCCCTCAACCGAACCGGAGACTCGCGATGCACGACCCCCGTTTGAGCAAACATATGCTTTCGCTCAAGAGCGTCCGTTCGATTCGTCGGCGGAGTGCGGGCCGATTCCGACCGCTCGTGGAGTCGATCGAGAGCCGGGTTCTGCTGTCGACGTTCACGGTGTCGAATCTCGGCGATTCGGGGGCGGGCTCGCTGCGGCAGGCGATCCTGGGCGCCAACGCGGGCTCGGGCGCGGAAACCATCGATTTTTCCGTGGCGGGGACGATCGCGCTCACGAGCGGCGCTCTGCCCACGATCACCCAGAACGTGGCCATCGACGGCACGAGTGCTCCCGGTTTCGCCGGGCGGCCGGTGGTCGAGGTGAGCGCAGGCGGTTTTGGGGGCCTGGTCTTCGGCGCGGGCTCGGCGGGCTCGGCGCTCGAGTCGATCGGGATCGGGGGGGCGGCGGGCTCGGGCGTGACCCTGGACGATTCCAACATCACGGTGGCCGGCAATGACATCGGCGTCGCACTCGACGGAACAACGCCGATGGGAAACACCGGCGACGGACTGACGATCGCCGCGACCTCGAACAACGACGTCATCGGCCAGACCACGACGTTCGTTTCCGGCGTCGCTTCCGACGCGATCTCGCAGGCTTCGAACGTGATCTCGAGCAACGGCGGCAACGGAATCACGATCGACGGCTCGACCGGCGACGTCGTCGTCGCGAACTACATCGGGACCGACGTGAGCGGCACGATCGCCCTGGGCAACACCGGGAACGGGATCGAGGTCGAATCGGGCGCCAGCGGCAATACGATCGGCGGCACGATCACGTTCAACAACACGTCGAGCCTGGTTCCGGACACGAACGTGATCTCGGGCAACCGCGGCGACGGCGTCCTCTTCACCAGTGGGGCGAGCAACAATTTCGCGGGCTCGAACTACATCGGCGTGAACGTCACCGGCAACGCACCCCTGGGCAATACCCTGGACGGCGTGGCCATGACCGACGGCGCGGCCGGCGATCGACTCATCGGCACTGATATCAATCTACCTCCCTTCGTATTCGCCAACGTGATCAGCGGCAACGGCGGCAACGGGATCCGCATCAACGACTCGAACAACGATACGGTCCAGGCCAACATCCTCGGCATCGGGATCAACAACATGACCCCGATCGGTAATGCGCTCGACGGGATTCTGATCGAGGGAACGTCTGCGAACACCCAGTTTGGCGGCGTGATCCCCCTGGGCAACGTCGCCGCGGCCAACGGCCGAAACGGCGTCGAGATCAGCGACTCGGCCAGCGGCACGGTCGTCTTCAACACCTTCGGCGGCGAGGCCGCCTTCGAGCCCTATACGAACCTGGGCAACGGCGGCGACGGGGTGCTCGTGACCTCGACCGGCGGCGGCAACATCATCCGGACCAACGTGCTCTCGAACAACCGCGCGAACGGCCTCGAGCTCGCGGGCAATGCGACCGGTGTGCAGGTCACCGAAGACATCATCGGCATGAACACTTCGGGAATGACCCCGATGCCCAACGGCGGCAATGGAATCGCCATCGACGGAACCGCCCACGGCAACTCGATCGGCGGGTTTCAGCAGTCGATCATCCCCCAGAACGTCATCTCGGGAAACGTGGGCAACGGGATCGCCATCACGGGATCAGCGTATGACAACGTGGTGTTCAACAGCTTCATCGGCGTCAGTGTGTTGGCCAGGACCACCGCCCCCAACGGCGGCGCGGGCGTTGATATCGGCGGAGGCGCCTACGCGAACACGATCGGCGGCTCGGCGGCCGGATATCGCGATGTGATCAGCGGCAATCTGGGCAACGGCGTCGAACTCGCGGGCGGGACCACCGGCAACGTCATCACCGGAGACCTGATCGGAACCGACGATACGGGAACCGTCGCCATGCCCAACGGCGGCAACGGAATCTACATCCAGGACGGCTCGCAAAACGTGGTCGGCGGTTCGGCGGCGAGCTCTGGCAACACGATCGCGTTCAACGATGGCGCGGGCGTGTTCATTGCGTCAGGAACTGGCGACGCCATCCTGGGCAACTCGATCTTCCAGAATCTGGGCTCGGGGATCGTGCTCGGGGCCGGCGCGAACAACAACCAACCCGCGCCCCGGCTGAGCCTGGTCAAGCAACGGCGATCGGCCGTGATCTTCGGCCGCCTCCAGGGCGCTCCCAGCTCGACCTACCAGGTCGAGGTCTTCGCGACCAGCCCCGCGGCCCGCTCGAATCCCGCCCAGGGCCAGATTGACCTGGGCTCGATCACCGTGACGACGAACGGGCGCGGGCTGGCCCGATTCCGCTTCCTGCCGCCGCCCCAGCCCCGGTTCACGGTCTTCACCGCCACGGCCACAAGCGCGGCCAGCGACAGCTCGCCTTTCTCGCCGGGCGTTCCAGCGGAACGGTCGCCGGGCTCGTTCCGATCGGTCGCGCTCAGCCGGAAAGGATCCCAGTCGCCCTGGCACGCCAGGGCGCTGCATCCGCATGGCCCGAGCACCCTGGTCTGGTCCATCGAGACGGCCCACCACCGACGCCGATAACCGCGTCCGGCCGGCACTCGTCCGCCCGCATCAGACCCTCCAAAACCCAGAACGCGACCGCGCTAGGCGGATATCCTGCGGATCACGCGGGCGTCTTTTTCGATTGCAAACTCATGAGACTTCGATTCGGCGGGTTGCGACCCGTCCGATGAGCTACCCTGCTCGATCACCCGGCGAGAACTTCACCTGGCCGGGGCTGAAGAGAGGCTGGGTCTCCCTGAGCAGCGAGGAGAGCTTCATCACGGTGAGGGTGAATTCGGTCAGGGCTTCGCGCCCTTCAGGGCCGACCCAGACATAGGCGCCGCCGTGCCGGCCGACGTAGCAGGCGTCCCTGGGAACGTCCCACTTCCGGCCGACGTGGAACCAGCCGGGTTCGATCCGGGCCAGCGCGCGCTGGATCACCTCGATCTGGCGGCAGACGTCCCGCGCCAGGGGCGACCGCCCGCCGGGCGCTCTTGAATCGGTACAGACCTTGTCGTCGTTCGTCGTCGTGGTCCGGGAGTCGAACTCGGCGTAGCTTCGGATCCCCTGCGACGAGTATTCGTAGAACAGCTCTGACTCGTCCCGCTGATCGGCGTTGGGGAGGAACTGGTTCTTCAGCTCATGGGCCAGCTCGCTGAGGAACTCGGGGTCGGGCATTTCGGCCAGGCCGATGGCGCGGCGGTAGGCGAGGCGAATCAGGCGGAGCTCGGTCGCGTTGATCACCGGGGCCATGCCCCACTGGACCACGACGGTCCGCGACCCGAAGAGTTGCGGCAGCGTGTTCGAGGGCGGCCCTAGATCCACCGCCGCGCCCGCGCTGGCCGAGTCCGTGATCTGAGTCGTGCCCTCACGCAGATTCACATGCCACGGCAGCGCCGACGGATTGGTGGCGAACAGCGCCAGGTTGTCGAGCACCTGCTGATACTGCAAGTCGGGGAGCGTGCCCGCCTGATGCATCGTCCGCTGCCCGAGCCGAACGCTCGTGCAGCCGGTCGAGCCGGCCAGTGCCAGGGCGAGCCCGATCGCGGCAATCCTCAATCGCATGTCCCCGTCCTCGGGTCTCGATCCGATGGGCCGGGAGGGATCGTAGGGATTGTATCGGCTGTTGGACCCATGGTTCATGAGGTCGATGCTCCGACTCATTCCGTTCTGGAGGCGACCGAGTCGGCGGGTGGAACCACGGAACGCAGTCCGGCTCCGGTTGGAAGCAAGTCGCGTTGGGAGAGCCTATGACTCGTTTCGATTCCCTTTTGGATCCCGTTCTCAGACCCCCATAAACCCAGAATACGACCGATATCCGCAAGATTCTTGCGGATATCGGCGATTAAATGGTATGGTTCTGGATGGAGGGCCGAGTCATGTTGATCGAGTTTCGGGTTGAGAATCACCGCTCGTTGCGCGACGAGCAGGTGCTCACGATGGAGGCGGGCCGGGTCGGCGACGAGGACGATCCCCGACCACGCAAGGTTCCGGGCCACGCCAAGAAGCTCCTGACGGTCGCGGCTCTTTATGGAGCCAATGCGAGCGGCAAGAGCAACGTGCTGTCGGCGCTCGCGTTCATGCGCGAGGCGGTTCTCACATCGCACTGGCTCTGGAGTCCCGACCAGGCGATTCCGCGACAGCCGTTCGCGTGGGGGCCGAAGTCTACTGAAGCATCGATGTTCGAAGTCGCAATCCTGATCGGCAAGACGCGGTATCAGTATGGCTTTGCCCTTACGGACGAGATCGTCGCCGAGGAATGGCTTAATGCCTGGCCGAAAGGGAAGAAGCAGACATGGTTCGAGCGCGACGGCGATGACTACAAGTTCAGCGAAAACCTGAAGGGCGAGAATCAGACCATCAAGTCGGTCACGCGAAACAACGCGCTCTTTCTCTCGACGGCGGCGCAGCACGGGCATTCTCAACTCGCTGGCGTACACTCGTGGTTTAATGATCTGGATTTCGTCAATTTGGATTTTGCCCTCCGAATACCAGGGCGGATCCCACCCTACTACTCAACGCCGTCGCGATCCATGACGCGTCACGCGGGCACACTCCGCGCGGCGGCTTTGGGTCAGTCGACGCCCGCCGCGAATCCGATTCTGGAGGCGTACATCAAGCTGCTCAAGGGCGCTGATTCGGGCATCACGGGGCTCAAGTTCGTCGGCAACGTATCAGAAGATGATCGGTTCGGGCCAATCGATCGGAACATTCGCCTGCGGCATCAAGCTCAGATCGACGATGCATGGCTGCCCCTTAAGGAAGAATCGCGTGGGACGCGCCGCGTGTTCGAGATCGCACGCCCGATCCTGGTGGCAGTTCAGGAAGGGGGCCTCTTGCTCGTCGACGAGCTCGAGGCCAGCCTCCATCCCCTGCTCGCCCAGCGACTCGTGCAATTATTCAACGACCCCAAGACCAACCCCAAGAACGCCCAGCTCATCTTCACCACCCACGACACCAACCTCTTGAGCTCGACCCTCGGCGAGCCGGCTCTGAGACGCGACCAGATCTGGTTGACGGAAAAGGACCAGGAGGGTGCGACCGTGCTTTATCCGATGACCGATTACAAGCCAAGAAAGGCCGAAAGCCTCGAGCGCGGGTATCTTCTCGGCCGTTACGGAGCCATTCCTTTCCTGGGCGGACTGGCTGCGATCAAAGGGTAAGCCAACATGTCGAATCTTCGCCGCGATCGGAATCGAAAGACCGCCCGGAGAGCGACGTCTCTCACGCAGCGAAAGATCGTCCTTATTGTCTGCGAAGGAAAAGAGACCGAGCCCCAATACTTCAATGGTTTGAGGGTTGATTGCAAGAACCCACGGGTGACGATCAAGATCGCCAACGAGCACGGAGTACCAAGGACGATCGTGGAGATCGCAAAAACGCACAAGCATCAATTTGATTATGATTCCGTCTGGTGCGTGTTCGACGTGGACGAGCACCCGAACATCCCTGACGCCAGACAGATGGCAAGAGACAACGGCATCAAGCTCGCGATCTCCAATCCGTGCTTCGAGCTTTGGTTACTCCTCCATTTCACCGAACCTCCGGGGTGCCACGACCGCAAGATGATCAAGAGAAGACTGAAGGGCTACATCGAGGGCTACGACAAGAAGGTGGATTTCGGAATGCTCAAGCCCGGCCTCGAGGATGCATTGCGGAGAGCCAAGCGGCTTGATAAGCAGGCAGGGGATTTGGGCAAGCCCGACTGTAATCCCACGACCGGCGTCTATAGACTCGTGGAGGTCATCCGAAAGAACTGACCTCTTCGATCTCGGGGGATCTTCCGTGAAACGCCTGGCCGCATTGCTCGTCGTATCTTTCTTTCTCTGTCCTGCTCACGTTCGCGGGGCCGAGCCGGGATACGAGCAGCGCTGGGTTTGGGTGATGGCGAACCTGCTCGTCGACAAGGAGGCCGATCGCGTCGTCGCCCTGGTCGAGCGCGCGGGCAAGGCCGGCTATAACGGCCTGGTCCTGAGCGACTACAAGCTCAATTTCCTGGGCCGGATGCCCAAGGAGTATTTCGGCCGCGTCGCCCGTGTGCGGGCCGCCGCGAAGCGCGCGGGGGTCGAGATCATTCCGGCCGTTTTTCCCATCGGCTATTCCAACGGATTACTCTCGAACGACGTCAATCTCGCCGAGGGAATGCCCGTCGAATCAGCGCCCTTCGTCGTGCGCGGGCATGAGGCGTTCCTCGTTCCCGACCCCGCGGCCAGGCTCAAGAACGGCGATCTTGAAGAAACCAAGCGCGACTCCTTCGCCGGCTTCGGGTTCCAGGACGCACCCGGCAAGAACACGGTCATCGATCACGCGGACGCCCACCACGGCAAGACCTCGTGCCGCATGCAAGACTTCGCCGCCACGCCTGCCTGCCGCTTGATTCAGTCGGTCAAGGTCCGGCCTCACGCCTGCTACCGGCTCTCATGCTGGGCCAAGACCAAGAACCTCGCGCCGACGGGCGCGTTCCGGCTCCTGGCCCTCGGCAAGGAGGGGGGCCAGCCGCTCAGTTTCCACGAGGGAGGACTCGAGCCAACCCGCGACTGGACGCGGATCGAGGTCGTCTTCAACAGCCAGGACCAGTCCGAGGTCAACCTCTACGCCGGCGTTTGGGGCGCCAAGGCGGGAACGCTCTGGATCGACGAGCTGGCTCTTGAAGAGATGTCGCTTGTGAACATCCTCAGACGCGACGGCTGCCCGCTCGCCGTCACGTCGCGCGACGGCAAGACGAAATACGTCGAGGGCCAGGACTTCGAGCCCATCCGCGACTCCAAGCTGGGCATGGTCCCCTATGTGGGCGAATACGAGTTCAATCACGCGGGGCCCCGGCTCGTGCTCACCCGAAGCTCACGCATCAAGGACGGCGACCGCCTGAGCGTGAGCTGGCATCACCCCGTGCTGGTGCTGGGCTCGTACGCGGCTTGCTGCCTGAGCGAGCCCAAGGTCTACGAGCTCCTCAAGGACCAGGCCGAGCGCGTGAACGCGCTTTATCACCCCCGATGGTTCTTCATGCAACACGACGAGCTGCGGGTCGCCAACTGGTGCCAGGCCTGCCAGTCGCGCAAGCTGACGGCCGGCGCTCTCCTGGCCGACAACGCGCGAAAGTGCGTCGATATTCTCAAACAGGTCAGTCCCGCCGCCCAGGTGGTCGTCTGGTCCGACATGTTCGACCCCAATCACAACGCGGTCAAGGATTACTATCTGGTAAGGGGCACGCTCGAGGGTTCGTGGAAGGGGCTGGACCAGAAGGTCGTGATCGCCAACTGGAACGGCGGCAAGGCTCGGGCGAGTCTCGATTTCTTCGCCCGCCGCGGCCACCGCCAGGTGATCGCCGGCTATTACGACGACGACGACAATCTCAAGACCTGGGAAGAGGCCACGAAAGGCGTTCGGGGCGTGGTCGGGTTCATGTACACGACCTGGCAGAACCGCTATGGCGACCTCGATCGCTACGGCCGGGCGCTGACCAAGAGCAAGTAGCCCTCGATCGCCGGTGGACCGTCGGGCCGCTCATCGCTTGGGCCGTCATTCTTGTCGAATCCATGTTCCCGCATGTCGTGACAAAAGAATTCTCTTGCTATTTGCGCGTCGCGCGGGATAATGATTCTCAATGAGCGGCGATCGAACGAAGCGGTCGCGGCCGATGCGACGTTTCAGACGAGCGTCGTCGGACGACTAGACAAGGGGCGACCCGGCCATGCCGGGGTGCCCGTTGGTGAGTAAGCCGACGTGGGGGGATGCCTTGGGGCCTTCCTTCACGTCGGTTTTTTTTTCTTGCGGCGGCCTGACCGTCGGCGAGCGCCCGGGCGACCGGGGCCGTCTTGGGCGCCGCGCATTCAGGAAAGAGGATCGTGATGAGTCTCCCTTTCGCGGCGATTGTATTGGAACCGGGCGGAGTGATTGCCTGGCTGGCCATGGGCCTGATCGCGGGCTGGCTGGCGGGCGTGGTCATGAAGGGGGGCGGGTTTGGAATCCTGGGCGATCTTATCGTGGGACTGATCGGCTCGTTCCTGGGCGGGGTGGTCGCGGGCTTTTTCATCACCGGCACGATCCAGTTCTGGGGCAGCATCGTCGTCGCCTTCATCGGCGCCTGCGTCCTGATCATGCTGATGCGGCTGATCAGCGGCCGCCAGACCGCGCTGCGAACGTGAGGTTCGATACGATATTTGGTTGCTTGGGCATACCTTCACACAAGATTCTTCGAGGGAGAGAGAACCATGGCGTCAAACAGTAAGAACACCGGGGCCGCGCCGGCCAAGAAACGCACCCCGGCCGACTATCACCACCGGGCCGCCGCCCACCACACGGCCGCCGCTCATCACCATCTCGAGGCGGCCCATCACCATGAGATGAACGAGCACCCATTGGCCAAGCAACACTCCGAGGCCGCGAATCGGCACAGCGAACAGGCACACAAGCAGACGACCGACGCGCACGGGCATTCGAACAAGTGAGGCGGTCCCAACGAGGGCCCGGGCCAATTCCACCCGCGGCCCTCGGGCGGCCGCCGCGACGAATCCAAGGGAGGGACTTGACTTGAACATGATTCGCCACACGACCCCCGCGATCAGCGGCCTGCTACGGAGCCGGCCGGGTTGCGAGCCCCGACTGCAATTGGTGACTCTCGACGACCAGACCCGCGAGGTCTGGCGCGGCGCGCCCGATCATGATCCGAGAAGACCTTGGCCCATCCGGCGGCCCAGAAGAGTAACCCCGCCTACTCCGATTTGACTCAGCTTCAAGACGTCGTGGGGCGCGGGGCCCCAGCCGCCGGCCGTGACGTTCATGGCCGGGGCGTGATAGAATGTCGATCGCGAAAGCCAAGGAGTCGTCGATGGGTCTGTTGTTGCTGATCATTCTCGTTTTTCTCTTGATGGGCGGCTTGCCGACCTGGCGCTACAGTCGGAACTGGGGCTACGGACCCAGCGGCGGCATGGGGCTCCTGGTGGTGATCGTCCTGATCCTCGTCATCGTCGAGGTCATCCCTCGCGGGTTCTGAAGCGGCCTGGATCGACTCAGCCGGAACGCTCTTTCGCCATGGGAGTCTCGTGGTGACCTGGTATGAGATGGCAAACGACTGGGAAAAATTCACGACCATGGTGAAGGAGAAGTGGAGCAAGCTGAACGACGCCGATCTGACCACCTTCGGCGGCAGCGGCGCTCAACTCTCGGGCCTTCTCCAGAAAAAATACGGCTACTCGCGAGAGCAGGCGGACCAGGAAATCGACGATTTCTCGAGCGCGCCGAAATCATAGGATCGTGTACGCATCCTTTTATCTATGGGCGCGAACCCATGCGGATCATCCAGGCCGTCATCCTGCTCGGTTTTTTCACGACGATCGGCGTCTTCGCCGTTCAGAACCGGGGCGTCGTCAATCTCTCGTTCGCGAGCTGGACGCTCTCCGCGCCGGTCGCGATCTTGATCGTCGCCGTCTACTTTCTGGGGATGCTGAGCGGTTGGACGGTGACGGCCTTCGTGTCGCGATCGGTCCGCCGAGTCATCGAACGCCCACGTTCTTGAGCCCGCCCCCCGCGCTCCCCTTCGGGGCGATCCGGTGGCGCCGACCGAGGCCGCTCTCATGGATCGTTCATTCTGGTTCACCAGGCTCGAACACGCCAATTCGTCGTATCTCTTGCTCGCGACCCTGGCCCTGATCGGATTGTTGGCTGGCGTCCTGTACCAGATCGGGCTGATCGGCTGGATCATGCGCGTCGTGGGCGAACTGGCGACGGGCTCGGTCAAGCAAGGATTCCTGCTCTGGAAACGGCTGTTCGCCCGGGCCTCGTACCCCGAGTTCCTGGCGATCGTGCTGGGGTTGCTGGTCACGGGAGCTCTGGCGGGAGGTCCATGGCCCCCGTCGCGGGTGATTTGCGGTCTCGCGGCCCTGGCGATGGGCGTCGTCGCTTTTTGCGCGTATATGTTTATTGATCTTGAGCGAGACGAGGTGGAACGGGGTCACAAGGCCGTGCACAACCCGATGAAGGGGCAAGTGCTGGCGGTGAATCTCGAGCGTTATGGCAAGCAGGTTCGCATCCCCTTGCTCGTCGCGGCGACGGTGGCGGTGATCGGCGGGTTCGCCTTGTTCAATCAGGGGCTCCACGAGACCGTGGGCCGCGGCTGGTATCAGGCGGCCAACCGGCCAAGGGGGCCGAACTACGCGGATTTCTTGGCTTACTCGCTCACCAAGGTTCTGGGCATCGTCGACGTGCTCGACCTGTTCAAGTCGTACCACCTGCTGGGCGCCCCGGCCATCCGCCACGCCGCGTGGCCGGCGTCGGCGCTCTTGGCGGCGTTTCAGCTCTTCTTCACGGTGGTGCTCTTGCATCAGATCATGGCGCTCTTGCGGCAAGGGACGCTGCTCACGGAGACGATCACCGATTTCTGGAGCCCGCATGAGCCGATCCACGAGCGGGCGCGAAACGCGCTTCCAATCTATGGGGCGGTGGCGATCGGGCCCTTGCTGGGTTCGCTGCGATTGGTCCCGCTCTTGACCAAGGAACAACGCGAGCGGCTGCCCATGATTCTGGAGACGATCGGCCCCTCGATCATCCCCGGCCTGGTCCGTTATGGGCACGACTCGCACGAGCACGTGCGGTCCATCGTCGCGGCCGCGCTCGGCCGGCTTCACGCGCTCGAGACCGCGGCTCTGGTCGCCGCGCTCGCGCGCGACCCGAGCGAGATTGTTCGAGCCAGCGCGGTCGAGGCGCTGGGGTGGATCGGCGGTGGCTCGCGGACTCCGTTGGGTACCGATCGCGACCCGGCGCGGGACGCCGTAAGGCGCCGACTCGTGCGCTCTTTCGGCTGGAGGAAGCAGCGCCCGCCCGACCCTCCCCGCGACCCCGTCAAGCTGGCCGTGGCGACCCTCGAAACGGCTCTTGCCGACCTTTCCCCAGCCGTGCGAACCCAGGCCGCGCGGGCGCTCGGCCGCATCGGATCGCCCGCGGCGGACGTCGCGCCCAGGTTGATCGCCTTGCTCAGGGAACCCGATGAGACGGTCCGCTGCGAGGCCGCCACGGCGCTGGGCCAGGTCGAAGGCCAGGCCAAGTCGACCGTGGAGGCGCTGATCGAGCTCTTGAACGACTCGAGCGCGCCGGTCAAGGCGGCGGCGGCTCGGGCTCTGGGTGCGATGAAAACGACGGCGGCCGCGGCAGCGCCGGCGCTGGTCGCGCTGCTGCGGGATCGCGAGGAAGCGGTGCGCGGGGCCGCGGCCCTCGCCATCGCCGAGCTGGGGCCGCTCTCCGGGTCCACGACGGGCGTTCTGGTGGAAGGGCTCTCGAGCCCCGACAACGTCGTACGCGCCCACACGGCCGAGGCCCTGGGGACCATCGGCGCGGCGGCCGACGATGCCGCCGGGGCCCTGGTCGAGGCCGCGACCGACCCCAACGATTGGGTGCGGTCCAAGGCCGTGGAGGCGCTGGGCAAGATCGGCGATTCCGCCGCGACGGTCGCCGTCCCTTGCCTCATGCGAGCCCTCAAGGATGAAGATAATGAGGTCATCGCCCTGGCCGCGGAAGCCCTGGGCCAGATGGGTGAATCGGCCGACCCCGCGATCCCAGCGCTGATTCGATCGCTCCGGCATGGGAGCCCCGAGGTTCGGCGCGGCGCGGCCCAGGCGCTCGGCAAGCTGGGCGGCGGCGCGGCGGCGGCGCGGCCGGCCCTCGAAAAGGCGACCAACGACGACGACGGCGCGGTCCGCGCCGAGGCGATCCGCGCCCTGGGCGCGATCGGCGGCTCGACGCCAACCCCCGCGGCGGTGGTGATCGCATGGCTCGAGGACCGCGATCCCACCGTGCGCGCCGCCGCCGTCGAGGCCCTGGGCCGATCGAGCGAGCCGAGCGCGGCGATGCTCGCCGCCTTGATGCGCTTGCTCGACGATGCGAGCGACCTGGTCAAGGTCGAGACGACCAAGGTGCTGCCCAACCTCGCCGGCCCCACCCCGGCGGTGATCGACGGCCTCTGCCGCCAATTACTCGAGGACGACAGCGACTGGGTCCAGGTCCACGCCGCCCTGGCCCTGGGCAAGCTCGGGCCCGCGGCCGCCGCCGCGGGTGGACCGCTCTTGCGCGCGGCCCAGACCGGCGAGGTCGGCGTGCGTGAACAGGCCATGCGCGCGATCGCCAAGATCCAACCCCCCGAGACGGCCCAGGCGTTTGTCGCCGGGCTCAAGGATTCGAGCGGCGATGTGCGGACCGTGGCCTCGGCGGGATGGATGAACGCGAAAGCCATCCCCGATCAGGCGATCCCCGCCCTGATCGAGGCCCTCCGCGACCCCCAGGTCTCGGTCCGCGCCAATTGCGCCCACGCGCTGGCGCGGCTCGAGGTCATGCCCCACGCGGCGATCCCCTTCCTCATCGAATGCACGGCCGACGCCAACGATGGCCTGCGAGTGAACGCGGCGACGGCCCTCAAGAACGCACCCGCCGCCCAGGTCGCCGAGGTGATGCGGCGGCTGCTCGCCGACCCCAACTCGCGGGTGCGATTGGTCGCCGCCGGCTCACTGCTCGCCGCGGAGTCCGACGACGCGGACGCGGGCGCGGTCATGGTCGATGCGCTCGGAGACACGACGCGGCGTGTCCGCGAGGCCGCGCTTGAGCTTCTCGGCGCACTGGGCGCTCGGGGCGCGGCCGTTCTCGAGAGCGCCCGGGCCGAGCAGGGTATTCCAACAGAGAAGGACGTCCCATGGACCTCATCAATCCCCGCGAGCCGCTGAGCACCTGGAGCCACTGTGCGGGCTGCTTGCTGGCGCTTCCCGGCCTGCTCTTGCTCCGGCGCCGTGGCGCCGGCAACCACGCCAAGCAGGCGA
The DNA here is from genome assembly GCA_027459775.1 of Planctomycetales bacterium. Taxonomy (GTDB): domain Bacteria; phylum Planctomycetota; class Planctomycetia; order Isosphaerales; family Isosphaeraceae; genus JAKBAP01. Next base: position 27,296 of record DAIDHE010000360.1, read on the forward strand.
GTCTGCTCGTCTACGGCCTGACACTCATCTTTTGCTATTCGGCCAGCACGCTTTTTCACTCCGTCCGGCTGCCGGCCAGCCGGATCGCCGCCTACGCCCGCCTGGACGGCGTCGGGATCTTCGCCCTGATCGCCGGCAGTTACACGCCGCTGGCCTGGTGCCTGCTCCAGGGCCGCCTCAGGCGATGGACCCTGGCTCTGGTCTGGGGCGTCGCGGCCACGGCCACGATCCTGATCGCCAGCGGTTGCCGTTTCCCTCCCGTGCTCTCGACGTCTCTTTATCTGGGAATGGGATGGGGCGTGGTCGCCTGCTACTCCGAAATCGCCAAGGTCGTCTCCCACCGCGCCCTCCTGCCCATCGTCCTGGGGGGCCTATCGTATAGCGTGGGGGCGGTGCTTAACCTGTTGCACTGGCCCGTCCTTTACCCAGGAGTTTTCGGCTCGCACGAGCTCTTCCACCTCTTCGTGCTCGCCGGAAGCGCGGCCCATTATCAGTTCATTCTCAAGGTCGTCGCGCCGTTTCACCCGGGCTCCTGACGAGAGATCACGGGAACGGCGCTATTTTTTCTTGGTTTCGCGCACCAGCGGCGCCTCACGGAGCGTGAAGATCATGATCTCCTCACCCGTCGCGGTGCTGATGTCGTGATGCAGGCTCACGGTCTTTTGCCCGGTGATTTCCTGGATCATCGCCTCCAGGAGCGGCCGGGCGGTCTCGAGCAAGTGCGTTCGCACTTGCTTGAGCAGATCCCGCCCCTTTTCGGCTGGCAGCGACTTAACCAGATGCTGCTCGGCGGCCGTCAGCACCCCTTGCAGGCGAACCACCAGTAGATCGCCGATCAGGTGGGCCCGGATGTCCTTGGGCCCCCGGCCCATGTATTCCTGCTCGAACCGGGTGATCCCCTCGCAGACGCTTGCTTCGATCTCGCCTTGCGTTCTCATGCGTCGCCTCGCCTGGGATCCTACGGCCGCCGGGCAGCCACGCTCCCGGCGCGGCTTTTCTTACTCGCCCAGGACCAATTTACAGAATGACAGACCATAATTCACTTGTTATTATTATTCCTTCCGGGGATAATCAGTCTTCTGATACATCGAGTGCAGGTCGTCGGACGACTGGATGAAGGGCAACCCGGCCTTGCCGGGAGGTCCGTTGCCAAGTAAGCCGACGTGGTCGATCGCCCGAGGGCGACCGACCACGTCGGCTTTTTTTTGTCGCGGACGTCCGGAACCGCCGTCCGCGAGAGGAACGATCACAATGCTCACCACCGATACGACCATGGCGGAAAAGATCGCTCGGGCGGCCCTCGCCTTTGAGCTCAGACGAACCGGCCACCACCCCGACTCGGCCACCGTCGTGCTCTCCGGCGACACGCTGGTCGTCACCCTCCACGGATCGCTTTCGCCGGCCGAGCGGGCCCTGGCCAAGACTCCCGAGGGGGCCGCCCAGCTCCAGGAGTTTCATCGCCAACTCTTTCTATCAACCTCTGACTCGCTGCGTCGGGAGATCCGCCAGATCACCGGCGTGGAAGTGCGCGAGGCAAGGGCCGAAATCGAGACGACGACTGGCACGGTCGTGCACGTCTTGACGAGTGGAACGTTGGTCCAGGTATTCTTGCTCGCGCAAGACCTGCCAACGGAATCCTGGACGGGAAGTGGTCGTTTGGATGGATCATGATCAAGGAGGCGCAACGATGTTGGTCTTGTCGAGAAAGAGTCTGGAATCGGTGGTGGTCGGCGGCTCTCGGGGCTTTGAGAAGCTGCTCAAGGTGACGGTGCTCGAGATCAAGGAGGGGCGGGTGCGGCTGGGGTTCGAGGCCGATCCCGCCGTCCCCGTGCATCGTCTGGAGGTGTGGGAGAAGATCCGCGCGGGTTTGCCCGACGTCTCGATGGGCGGTTCGTCCGCGCCCGTCCAGGGATGATCCCCAGATTCCACCACGCCGCCCCGGATGGATCGCGCCTGCGTGATATAATGCCATGGATGTCGCCCCGGCGCCCGGGCGCGCCTTGATGGGCGGGCAGGTCGAGCGACGCTTCTTCCGCCGTGTTCCGGCGGACTGATGGGGTTCGCGCGCCTTGACATTCGGGAGTTTGGCGTCATGCCGCCCAGGGTTCTCGACGTCGCCGTGGTCGGCGCTGGGATTTCGGGGGTCTACACCGCCTGGCGGTTGAACGAGGAGCGACCAGACTGGAACGTCGCCCTCTTTGAATACAGCGATCGCATCGGCGGGCGGCTCTACACGCGCACCCTGCCCGGGATGCCGCACGTCCACGCCGAGCTCGGCGGGATGCGCTATAACCCTGTCGACCATCGCTTGGTGGCCAATCTCGTCGAGTTTCTCGACCTGACGAGCCGTGTTTTCTTGATGGGCAACCCCAACCCCGCGCCGGGCGACCCCAGTGGGAAACCCGTGGGGGCGGCCAACAACCTTTACTATCTCCGCCGGAAACACATCCGCCTTCGCGACCTCAACCGACCCGGCGAGATCCCCTACGCCGTGAGCTGGATCGAACGCGGGCTCGACCCCGATCAGCTTCAGGAACACGTGGTCAAGTATCTCGTGCCTGGTCACGCGAAGCTTACCCCCGACGAGTGGTTCCGTGTGAAAGTCTTCGGTCGCGAGCTCTACAAGCATGGGTTTTGGGATTTGCTCTCGCGCGTGCTCAGCAACGAGGCGTACGACTTCATGAAAGACGCTGGCGGGTACGACGCCAACGTGGCCAACGCCAACGCCGTATCCCAGCTCCCGGTCGGCGAATATGGCCCGGAAGTCCCCTTCTTGACGCTCAAGGACGGATTTCAGAAGCTCCCCGAGACGATCGCCGAGCGTTTCGAAACGGCCGCGCGGGCTTCCATTCACAGGAACCACCGACTCGCGTCGATCGAAAAGCGACACGGATTCTACAGGCTCAGGTTCCGGTTGACGCACGAAGTCACCGTGAACAACTGGTCGGCCGCCTCCGCGCGTCAGGTCCATGATCGAGCCGACGAGGAGCCGGTCGATTTCAACGCGAAACAGATCATCCTCGCGATGCCGCGCCGTTCGCTCGAATTGGTCGAGTGGGACGGCTGGCGCGAGCCTCGAGTCCGCGATCTGCGCGAGAGCGTGCTCAATCAGGCGGCCTTCAAGCTGTTCCTGGGATACGAGTATCCCTGGTGGCGGGCGCTTGGCCTGCATGCCGGCCGGTCCATCACGGACTTGCCGATTCGCCAGGTCTATTATTTCGGCACGGAGGGCGAGTACGACGGGGCCGATCCGGCGAATCACAGCTCGCTCTTGATGGCGTCGTACAACGACATCGGCACCGTCCCATTCTGGAAGGCGACCGAAAACGACGACGCCTTCGAGGGCTATCGCACGCCGTTCGTGCCTGGCTGGGCGCCGCCGGTCTATCTTGGCCGACAGCCAGCGACCACGGGGATGGTGGAGCTGGCTCAGAATCAGCTCCGTGAGCTTCACGGGCAGGCCACCCTGCCCGCGCCCTATACCGCTCTTTATCACGACTGGACCGACGATCCCTATGGGGGTGGTTGGCATGAGTGGAAGGCCGGCGTCCGGTATGACCAGGTGATGCCCGAGATCCGCAAGCCCGTCCCTGATGACGAGGTCTACATCTGCGGCGAGGCCTATTCGAACAATCAGGGCTGGGTCGAGGGGGCGCTTCAGACCGCCGAGAAGCTGCTCGAGGACCACTTCCAGCTACGGCGACCGAGCTGGCTGCCGCCCGATTACGACCTGAGCTGGTGATTGAGAGGGCGCACCATGGACCATACGTCTCGAGCCTCGACGGTGGCCGCCTACCTGGTGGATCGGCTTGCCAGCCTGGGGGCGGAGCACGTCTTCGCGGTGCCTGGCGACTATGTCGCGGCGTTTCTCGACGCGGTTGACGCCTCGAGCCGCCTGCGCCTGGTCGCGGCCGCGAACGAGCAGGAGGCCGGCTACGCGGCCGACGGCTACGCCCGATATCGCCCGATCGCGGCTCTGGCCGTCACTTACGGGGTGGGGGCCATGAGCGCCTTGAACGCGGTGGCCGGTAGCTATGTCGAGCGGCTGCCGGTCGTGGTGATCAACGGCAGCCCCAGCCACGCCAACCGTCGCATCGGGCGCGAGCGGGGCGTCCTGTTCCATCACTCGACCGGCGACGTCGAGGCCAATCTCGCGATCTATCGCCCGGTGACGGTCGCGGCCGAGGTGCTGGCCTCGGGCGTCGAGGCGCCCGAGCAAATCGACCGCGCGCTTCGCACGGCGATCACCCACCACCGCCCCGTCTACATCGAATGCCTGAAGGACGTCTGGAACGCTCCCTGTCGTCCGCCGGCCGGCAGGGTCGAGGCCGAGCCCCCAGCGAGCGACCCGAGCTCGCTCGCCGACGCAGTCGACACCGCCTGGGCGCTGCTTGCTCAGGCCAGGCGCGGGGTCGTCTGGGCTGGAATCGAGCTCCGTCGCCAGCGGCTCGAAGGACTGTTGCTCGAGCTCCTCTCGGCCAGCGGATGGCCCTTCATGACGACGCTCCTGGCCAAGAGCTTGCTGGCGGAAGACCACGGCCTCTTCGCCGGCGTCTACGCGGGCCCCGCCTCGCTCGCGCCAACCCGCGAGGCCATGGAAGGCGCCGACGCGATCCTCGCCCTGGGCACCCTCGTGACCGACGATTACCTCGATCTTGTCGCTCTCGCCTATGAACAAATGATCGTCGCATTCGACGGTCAGGTTCGGGTCGGATCGCGCCTCTTTCCGGACGTCGCGCTCGAGGACTTCGCGTTCGGCGTGCTCCGGCGATTCCTGGACGCGCGGCCGCCCAGGCCCCCCGCGCCGACGCTCGCGGCAAAGATCAGGCCCAGGAACTCACTCACATTCCAGAGCCTCTTCGCAGTGCTCGAGCAGTTCCTCGACCCAGGCATGGTACTCATCGTCGACGAGAGCGACTCGATGTACGTCTCGGCCTCAACGCGGATCAGAACCCGAGGCGGCTACGCCTCGCAGGCGGCGTGGGGCTCGATCGGGTATGCCCAGGCCGGGGCGATCGGCGTCGGGTTCGCGACCGGGCGACGACCCGTCGTGGTGATCGGCGATGGTGGGTTTCAGATGACCTGCCAGGCGCTTTCAACCCTCGAGCGCGAGCAGCTCGGCGCGATCGTCCTCATCATCGACAACGGGTTGTACGGCATCGAGCAGGCGCTCGTGGACTTGAGGCCTTTCGACGACGCATCCATCCCATTCAAGCCCTACAACATCTTGCCCCATTGGGATTACGCCAAACTCGCCCAGGCGATGGGTGGGCTGGGCCTTGAGGCCACGTCCGTCCGCGGCCTCAGAATCGCGCTCCAGACCGCGAAGACGCGAACGAGAGAGCTGTCAGTCATCCGCGTCGCGATCGCCAAGACCGACCTTCCCGAGCCAATCCAGCGGTTGGCGACCGATACCGGCTACCCCAGGCATCCCTCGCCCGAGATTTCGGCCGCCCTCCGCCTGGCCTCCCTCAAGGGCCGGAACAATCGTTGAATATGGCTAGAATGCGCAAACCTTGACGGCTTGCATGCTCTTCTGCCTGTAAAGAGTTCCCTGCCGCCAAGCCAGTTTTGAACATCGATTTCAAGATTCCGTAGTTTAGCAGCAGAACCGACCTGTTCGGGACGATCGTTATGATGCGGAAAGTCGTCGCGAGCGCGCGGACGACGGCCGAGCAACCAGGGAGGGCGCGTTGATGCACGGAGACAAGAGAATCCTCTTCGCGGTCGCCTTCCTGGCGCTCTCGTGCGGTCCCCGGACGTGCCAGGCCCAGCTTTTCCACCGCGCGAAAGTGGATGCGGAGGGCACCGCGCCGGCCTTGACGCTTGGCCAGGTGGCGGCTCTCGTCGACGAGATCGATCGCGAGCTTTTCGCCGCGGGGATGATCGACATCAAGGCCCCCGACGTCTGGGGTCAGAACCGGATGACGCGGTACCGCGCCGAGTTTGAACAGCAGATGGCGCAGGAGCGCGGCAAGTTTCAGGAGATCCTTCAGGCGGCCCAGCGCACCGCCGATCTGGCGGTGATGACGAGTGCGACGTCGCTCTCGTTTTCTCCGACCGGGGCCGCGGCGCCCGCGACCGCCTCGGGGAGTTCCAATCCGCTCAAGGGCGTCTCCTCGATGTTGTCCCGCGCCCGGGCGTCGTCGAATCCGGTGGTCATCCCCCCCACGATCGTCAACAACATGGGCGGCCTGCCCGCAACGATTGCGTCCGACCTGGCCAATCTCGCGCCCAGCTCGACGGCGGCGACACCCGCGGCCCCCGCCCCCGCCCCTTCGACCGCGCCGGCGGGGTCCACGGCCGGATCGGACCCGAGCAGCCTGCTCGACAGCATCAGCAAGCGGCTCGATGCCCTCGAGAAAGGCACGCTGAGCATGCCCGCCGACATCAATCAGCTCGCCACCAAGGAGGGCAAGCCGGGCGTCGGCCTCGAGCCCACCATCCGCCTCGACGAGGAGGCCCGGTATCTGAACCATCTTCATGAACTGCGCAGGGTCAACGCCGGCGACGACCTGACCGATATGGCCGGCTACGGCCTTTATCTCCTCCGCCTGCCAGTCTCGCTCTTGCCTGGCCCCGATTCCCGCAAGGGCAAAGGGGCCGTCGTCACCATGGAAGCGCGCCACGACCTGACCGAAGACCTCCTCGAGAACACCTTCCGCGACGTCGTCGTCATCGACTCGACCTACGCACTCTCGCGAATGATCAACGACAACCTGCACGCGACCCTGTGCGAGATCCATCTGGCCAATTCAAAAGGCGATCCCAAACATGGCGGCTGCGAATTCGACAGCCTCTGGCGACTGATCATGCCTCGGTCCCAGACGAAACGCGATCCCGAGAACTGGGTGGCGGGGATGAATGACATGGTCGCAATGCCCCAGGCCGCCAAGTCGGGCTCCGGCCCGAACCCCATCATGTCCGAGGATCTACGCATCATCCTGGGACCAATCAACTGGCCGGGGGCCATTGCGTCACCCAATCTCTGTGGCAAGGAGATCAAGCCCCCCTATTCGACATCCATGCCGCCCAATCAGAGGAACATCGACATCAAAGGCCGGCTCGAGCAAGCCCTGTTTTACTACAAGGATCGGCTCCAGCTCTTGATCGCCTCGATCGAGCAGGCGCAGGCGGACCCTTACCATCACGATCCGACGACCCTCGCCGTGATCCGGGGCAGCCTGCTCGAGACCTACCGGTACATGCGTGAGAATTCGTCGACGAATGCGATGTTCCAGCCGGACGAAGTCGAGAAGATCGCCAAACTCGCGTTTCGCAGGGATTTGAAGGGATTGATCGCCGAACGGGAAGCATTCCTCAAGAATCTGGTCACATCACGCCGAGGCGTGGTCGACAGCACCTGGGAGAGCCAGGTCACGCCGACCGACGTGCTGGCGTTTGTGCTCACGCTCCAGTTCGCCATGGTCGACCGCCAGCTCAAGCAAGACATCATGATCATGGCCAAGCGCAGGGGCTGCCCGCTGGGCGACCCGCGGCAATTGCGGTTCTACGATTTCGAGCCGACCGATGACGCGATCCGGGCTTTCACCGCCTACGTTGAGTGTAAATGGCCGGTGCGCGTTTATTCGGTCGATCCCGCGATCGAGCAACAAAACGTACTCGACGCCTTCAGCCGCCGCAGCGAGCTGCAGCTCGCCCTGGCCGTGGCCGTCGCCTCGGGCAACATGAGCGCCAACAACGCCACGAAGTTCGCGCGGAAGCTGGAATTCGACCAGGAGACCGTGGGCCTGAATCGGACCGCCGTGGGCTTCGGCGCGGGCGAGACGACGTTTGGCTGGCGGTTCTATCCGCGGGTCCAGACGCCCCCCACCCAGAGCAACCCCCGCAGGATCGCCGACCTTCTGTACTGGGGCGGACCCGGGCCCAACTGGGATGTGAAGAACCGCCAGATCGAGTCCGGGCCGCACGAGTGCATCGCGCTTCTGGTCGTGCCCAACTTCATCCCCGCCCTCCGGCTCGCGACCGTCGCCAACTGGTTCGACTTGACCGGACACTCCGCCCGCCAGCGAGTCGAAAACCAGCGCATGCTCGAGCTCAGCCACAAGCTGCAGATCGCCAAGAACGCCCTGGCCGGAGTCTGCGACCCAAAGCTCTACCGCCCCCAGGATCTCGTCCACATCACCCAGCGCATCCGCCAGTTGGAAAACCAGTTGCCGACCCAGGATTACCGGGTCGACCTCCCCGACGAGGGTGATCTGCTCGGTTCCGAGATCTTCAGCTCCAACGCCGCGACCCTCGCTCCCATGCTGATCGCCTGGTACGGCGAGCCGGTGACCGAGGGGGAAGATTCGTCGATCTTTCTCCAGGGCCGCGGGTTCAGCGTTTTCGACACCCAGGTCGTGGCCGGCGGCGTGAACATCCCCGAGACTCAAAAACGGCTGATCAGCCGCAACGTCATGCAGATCGTCGTCCCACGATCGGCCCGCGCCTTTTCGGTTTGTTGCACGACCGAGAAAGAGGACCACGAGCCCAAGTCAGACGAGAAATCCCATTCGAATGAATCTCGATGCGCCCGCGGGATCCTGGATGTTCATATCGCCACGCCCAACGGCGCCTCGAACCACTTGTTCGTGAATGTCACGCTCAAGCCGAGACGGGACTCGCACGAATCGGTCTCGACGACCGCGACCACGACCACGACCGTCGCCGGCAATCAGACCTCGACCACGACCAAGCTCGAGGTCACGCCCCCCGGGATCGCTTTGCCCCCGCTCACGATCTTGCCGCTGGGCACTCCCTGGCCCTCGAACGGCTCGTTCTCGCCCGGCGCGGTCACCGGGGCCGCGCCCGGACAAATCGTGCCGGGGCTGGTTCCGAGCAAGACGGAAAAAGAAGAGCCCACGCCTACGTTGAATCCCCCACCACCGGCGACCATCTCCCAGGGCGCTCCCAAGCAGGCTGATCCCAGGACAGCGCCCAAGCAGCCGGCTCAAAAGCAAAAGGAGACTCCACCTCCCGAGGCCAACCCACCTTCGCGGGGAGCCACGGCGCGTGTGCGCCTCATGGATCCCGTGGCGTTTCGAGCCGCGGCCTCCGAAGCATCACCGGCGTCGAGTCGTGGTCTCGCCGCCGCGACGGTCGACCCCAGCGTGAATCGCGCCGAGTATCCACGGCCGGATCGCTCACGGCCGCCAGGCTCGGCGCTCGCCTCGCCGTCAAAGGCGACGCGCGTTCCGGGCTCGATCCCGCCTTCCAGGAAAGCCCCGGACGAAACGTCCCCCAGACCGGCCCGAAAGACGCTCCTCGACCGCTTGATGCAGCGGAACCCTTGACCCGACCCGCTACTGCTTGACGAGCGTGGCCACCGAGATGTGCGGCCAACTGATATTGAGGAAGCTCAGAATGACCGTCTGGGTGTACTGGAGCTGCATGAACTGAGTCCCATCGGGCTGCTCCACCGTCTCGATCCAGAAGATCGCATCGAGCTGCATCGCATTGGCATTCGCGACCAGAAACGGGATGTTCACCAGCCCGCCGCCGCCCTTTGTCGAGACGCTGAGGACCTCGGTACTGACGATGTTCTGCCCCACGATGGCGGCTTCGAGGGCCAGATTCGGGTTCTTGAGGAACGGCGGCCCAAAACCTGGGGGCAGCGTCGCCTGGTCGAAGGGGGCCAGATAGGCCGGGCCGGTGATCGGACCCTTCGCGTTAAAGGGTGTGGAGTCGACCGCATGAAAATGAGGCGGTGTCTTGAGAGGCTTGACGACCGCCCCCTGGGCCAGAACCGAGGTTCCATGCGGAATGGAACCCTGTCGAACCACGGTCTCGGGCTGCGCGGGCACGCTGGTGGCCGGGACGTGGAGCCAGAGCCCAGGCTCGACGTGGAGCGCCCCGTTGGATAATCTGTCGCTGATCCTTTGTAGATAAGTGAACCCGAAAATATTGATGTCTTTCTGCCCCGTCGAGCCGCGGTTGGGCACGTTGCCGCCGATCGGCTGGAACTCGAGGGTCTCGTGCGTCGAATTGAGTTTCACCCGAAACGGTTGCGGACCCTCTGGATTGTCGAAATCGGGAAGCGAGATCAGGTTGAATCCCGTGCCGACCCACACGCCTCCAAGATCCCTGAGCGGGCCGAGCTGGGTGAGAGCCCGATCGGCGGGGGCGGACGCTCGATCTCGGCGGTTCTTGCGCTCAGGCGCGGCTGGCTGACCCTTGGCCGCCTGAGCGCGCGCGGAAGGTTCCGCCCCCAAAAGTGCCGCCGCGCCCGCGGCCACGCCGGCGCCATGCAAAAAACCACGCCGCGTCCCGGCCCTGATTTCCTCGTCAGGCTCGTTCATCGGAGACCTCATCCCGGAGAGAGCGGAAAGCTTCTAAACCGCATGTTACGATATGACAACGATTCATCTCCCGCAAGAGCCCCCCGATGCCACTGATGCTTTTGCAGGGGCGCCCCGACCCCGCGGGCGGCCGGCCGCGGTCGTTGTGAGACGAATTCGTTCCGACTTCCCCCGAAAAGTGTGACGGCGACTCCCGTCAACCAGGGCGGTCGGGTGATCCAGACGCCGCGAACAGGCCGGAACCGGGCGCCACGCGCTCGCCATGGCCGAGTCGCTCTAGCGAGCGCGGGCGGTTTCGGCTAGGTTTGAGGACGCGGGCTCGCGGCGCGGCGATCCTAGCGGTCCCCCGCGCGGCCTTTCGGCTCGCGCGGCGTTTCTCCACCGCACTCGGGCCAGGGAACGAGACGCGTGTCGTACCGCAGCTTCAAACACCTTCTGGGCGAAACCAGCCTCGAGCGGAAATGCCGCTTCATCTTCGGGCTCGGGATCGCCGTCATGGTCACGCTCTCGTTCTTGCTCTACGGGCAAAAGACCGAGAGCCTGGTCAAGAAGCAGACCACCCAGACCGCCCGGATGCTCGTGAACCTGAGCCTCATGAACATCCACTACAAGGCGCTCGGGAACTCCGATTACGAATCGATCATCAACGAGCTCGCCCGCGATCTGAAGCCGCTCGACGATCTGGAGTATCACACCGCGCGGGTGCTCGACCCCTATCATTCCAACGATCGGGCCAAACGCCCCGAGGACGAGTTTGAACGGGCGACCCTGGCTCGATTCATGCGTTCGGCGACCGCCGTCGACCCGGCCAGAAACGCGGAAGCCGCCCGCGACCGACCGGGGCTCTTCGCCGACGGCTCGCCCAAGGCCGTCCAGCGCGTCACCATCAACAAGGCCACCAAGAAGGTGGAGTTCCAGTACATCCAGGCCGTCTTGTTTCAACCAAGCTGCCTCATGGATTGCCACGGCGTCGACGACAACAGCCACATCGACAACCACGTGCAAAAACCCGCCCCCGACGGCGAGCACTGGGTCGAGACCAAACCCGGCGACCTGGCCGGGCTGGTCGTGATCAACCTCCCCATGGAGCAGACCAACAAGGCCATCAACAGCAACCGCGCCATCCTGATCGCCGCCGCCCTGGTGACCGCGATCCTGGCCATGTTCTCGTCGTACATGATCGTCCGCTACGTGATCGTGAAACCGGTCAAGCACCTCCGCGACGTCTCCGACGCCATCGCCGCCGGCCGGCTCACCATCCGCAGCCAGATCCAGACCGGCGACGAGTTCGAGGAGCTCTCGCACGCCTTCAATCGAATGTTGCACAACCTGGTCGCAATGCAGCAAGAGCTCCGCGACGTCAACGGCGACCTTGACAAGAAGGTCGACGAGCTCGCCCAGGCCAACCTGGCGCTGTTCGAGATGAACCGGCTCAAGAGCGACTTCCTGGCCACCATGAGCCACGAGCTCCGCACCCCGCTCAACTCGATCATCGGCTTTTCCGAGGTTCTCGCCGCCACCGAACAGCTCAGCGAACGGCACCGCCGCTACGCCGGCAACATCCAGACGTCGGGGCGCATGCTCTTGTCGATGATCAACGACATCCTCGACCTGGCCAAGATCGAGAGCGGCAAGATGGAAGTGCGCGGCGAGGACTTCTCGATCCGCGACGTCTGCGAGGCGCTCACGAATCTCACCCGGCCCGTCGCCGAGCGCAAGAACATCACCCTCGAATGCCGGCTCGACGATGCGATTCCCCTCTTGCGGCAGGACTCGGGCAAGCTCAAGCAGATCATCTATAATTTGCTCACGAACGCGATCAAGTTCACGCCCGAGGGGGGCCGGGTCACGATCCGGGCCCGGGCCGAGGGGCGGAATCTGGTCGTCGAGGTCGAGGACACCGGCATCGGCATCGCCGAGGAAGACCGCGAGACGATCTTCGAGAAGTTCCGCCAGGCCAAGGCCCCAGGGCTGGGCGAAACCGTGCTCACTCGCGAACATCCCGGCACCGGGCTCGGGCTGTCGATCGTGCGCGAGCTGACGCGGCTGCTGGGCGGCGACGTCAAGCTCGACAGCCAGCCCGGCGTGGGGAGCACGTTCACCATCCGGCTGCCCCTACTGTTGCCCGGCAACCGCAAGTTCGAGGTCGCCCTGGCCGACGAACGGATCGACCTCTCGAAAGCGCGGCGGATCGATCCGCACTCGCCGCCCCCGCACATCGCGCTGGGCCGCGCCCAGCCAACACCGCCGCTCGAAGCCCCAGCCATCGACGCACGATCCCGCCGGAAGAACCCCCAGACCACCCCCTGAGCCCCTGGCCGCCAGCGCCGCCGCCACGAGCCCGCCAGCCCTTTTTTCGAGGCAATACCGTGTTTCGCATCCTCATGATCATGCTCCTGGCATCCCTCTCGACGCTCAACCCGCATGGGTCCAGCCGGGCCGGCGAGTTCAAGGCCGGCGCGGCCGCGGTCGCGCTCGTCGCCGACGATTCCATGGTCATCGGCGGCGGCATCGGGCCCGGCAAGGCGGCCGGTCAGGAGGGCCAGCTCCGCTGCTCGGCGCTCGTGCTCGAGGACGAACGCGGGGCGCGGGTCGCGCTCGTCGCCTGTGACGTGCTCATGCTCGAGCGCGACGTCCTCGACCGCGTCGCCCGCCGCGTCGAACAGGCCGCCGCCATCCCATTTGATCATATTCTCATCAATGCCACACACACCCACCACGCCCCCACCACCGTGACCATCCACGGATACAAGCGCGAAGAGGCGTTCACACGTCAGGTCGAGGACAAGATCGTCGAGGCCGCCCAGGCGGCGGCCCACGCGCTCAAGCCGGCGATGTTCCTGTACCGGCTCGGCGAGGAGTCGTCGGTCGGGCGGAACAGCCGGCTGTTGCTCGCCGACGGCACGATTTACTGGACCGGCCCCCACGACGACGCGGTCCGACCGACCGGCCCCTTCGACCCCGAGCTGCCCGTCGCCGCGTTCAAGCGGCTGGGCGGCGGGCTCGAGGCCGTCTTCTTCAATCACTCGACCCACACCATCGGGACCACCAGGCCCGGCGTCCGTTCCCCTTCGTTTTACGGGCTGGCCGCGCAGAGCCTCGAGCGCAAACACGGCGGCGTATTCCTCTTTTTCGAGGGCGCGTCGGGCTCGACCCACACCCTGGACCTCACGGCGGCCGAGGCCCAGTATCGCATCGAGCACGCGGTCGAGCGGGCACTCGCCGGGCTCTCGCCGCGCCGCTCCACGACCCTCAACGCGGCCCGCGAAGAGATCGCCGTCCGCGTCCGCCGCTTCGACGAGGCCAAGGAAGATGCCGCCGTGACCGCGTATTGCAAGGCGCGGATCAAGGAGCCCGCGGCCGCCAACAAGGTCGCCGGCGTCTTCCGCGACATGCGCAAGATCCTCGCCCCCAAGCAGGGAACCGAGCGCAAGACCTGGGTCCAGGCGATCACGATCGGCGATTTCGCGATCGTCGGGGTGCCGGGCGAGTTTTTCACGGTCCTCGGCGAGGAGATCAAACGGCGCTCGCCGTTCCGCGACACCGCGGTCTTCGAGCTCGCGGGTGACTATATCGGCTACATCCCCGATAAGGACGGCTTCGACCGGGGCGGCTACCAGGTCTGGACCGGCTTGCACAGCTTTGTCGAGCGGGGAACCGGCGAGCTGATCGTGGATCACGCCGTCGAGCTGCTCGATCGCTTGGCCAAGGAATCGGCCGCCCAATCCAAGAGCCCGAACCTCGGGGATGGTCGAACCCCCCCCGGATCAGGTTAGAATGGCGACCGTGATCCCTCAGTCCCGACCGAGTCGGGACGCCGTCAGGAGAGCCTAGGGCCATGAACTTTCGCTGGGACCCCGCATTGATCCTCGGCATCGACCTCGGGGGGACCAAGATTCTGGCCGGGGTCGTGGACCGCGAAGGCCGGATCCTGAGCAGGGCCAAGCGCTCGACCCCGGCCGCCCAGGGGGGGCCGGCGATCGTCACGGCGATCATGGAATGCGTCCGGGAATCGGTCCAGACCGCGGGCGCCTCGCTGGACCAGATCGCTGCCGCCGGCCTCGGCTCGCCAGGGCCCCTCGACGCCGACGCCGGCGTCATCCTCTGGAGCGCCAATCTCAACGTCCGCGATTTCCCCATCGGGCCCGAGCTCAGCCAGGTCCTGGGCTGCCCGGTCGTCGTCGACAACGACGTCCGCGTCGGCGGCTACGCGGAATATCGCCTGGGCGCTGGGCGGGAATACAAAAACGTCGTCTTCGCCTTCGTGGGCACGGGCATCGGCGGCTGCGTGGTCGTCGACGGCGTGATGGTCGCCGGCGCGACCCGCAACGCGGGCGAGCTCGGCCACATGGTGATCAAGGCCGGCGGCCCGCGCTGCGGCTGCGGCTCACGGGGGTGCGTGGAAGCGATGGCCGCGAAGACGGCCATCTGCCGGCGGATCGAAAAGGCCGCCCGCAAGGGCCTGCCCACCATGCTCGCCGAGCGAATCGCGCGCAAAGGCCGGCTCAAGAGCCGCGACCTGGCCGAGGCCGTCATGGCCAAGGATCTGGTCGCGCTCAATGAAGTCCAGCGGTCCGCCCACTATCTGGGAGTCGGGATCGGCAATCTGATCAACGTCCTCGGCCCGGAGGCCGTCGTCATCGGCGGCGGGATCGCCCAGGCCCTGGGCGATCACTATGTCGACATGGTGCGGACCTCGGCCCGGACCATCGCCATCGCCGACCCCGGCGAAACCATCGTCGTCCGCCGCGCTTCCCTGGGCGACGACGCCGGATTCCTGGGCGCGGCCCTGCTCGCCCGCGAACGATTCCGGCCCAGCGAGGCCCGCTACGAAATCCACTCAACCTCGACCTGACGAGCCAGCGTCGAGCGCGGGGCGAATCGTCACCCGCTCGCCAGGCCCCGACTTTCACGCGGTCCTGGCGACGTTTTCGATGGGTAGATAAACCTGAAACAGCGCGCCCGAGCCGGGGTTGGACGACCAGCGCAGGCGCGCGCCCAGGCTCTCGGTGATGCGAGCCGCGCGGGGCAAACCCAGGCCCAGGCCGCGGCCGGCCTGGCGGCCGCAATAGAAAGGGTCGAGCAACCGGGCCGCCTCGGCGGTCGTGAATCCCCGCCCGGAGTCGGCGAAATGCCAGACGATCTCGTCGGCGCCCGCGCTCGAACGGACCTCGATCACGCCCCCCGGCGGCGTCGCCTCGATGGCATTGCGCAGCAACGAGACG
>DAIDHE010000366.1 GCA_027459775.1 Planctomycetales bacterium
CGCGGCCCTGCTCGCCCGCGAACGATTCCGGCCCAGCGAGGCCCGCTACGAAATCCACTCAACCTCGACGTGAGCCGCTGGCGTCGGGCGCGGGGCGAATCGTCACCCGCTCGCCAGGCCCCGACATTCACGCGGTCCTGGCACCGTTTTCGATGGGTAAATAAACCTGAAAGAGCGCTCCCGAGCCGGGGTTGGACGACCAGCGCAGGCGCGCGCCCAGGCTTTCGGTGATGCGGGCCGCGCGGGGAAGGCCCAGGCCCAGGCCGCGGCCGGCCTGGCGGCCGCAATAGAAAGGGTCGAGCAAGCGGGCCGCCTCGGCCGTCGTGAACCCCCGCCCGGAGTCGGCGAAATGCCAGACGATCTCTTCGGCGCCCGTGCTCGAACGGACCTCGATCACGCCTCCCGGCGGCGTCGCCTCAATGGCGTTGCGCAGCAACGAGACGGCCAGATGATCGAGCGCGTCGGGATCCGAGGACACGACCGGCTCGGACTCGTCATATTCCGCGACGAGTCTGAGATCCTTGGCCTTGATCTCGCCGGCCAGGTCGCGCGCCGCGTTCCGCAGCGACTCGGCGGCGCGGCACTCCCGGAGCCTCGGCGCGGGCGGCCGAGCGATGAACATCAGGTCGCGGAGCATCCGATGCGCCCGCGCGGCCTGCTCGACGATCAGTCGCAACGATCGCGCAGCATCGGGCGCTGGCCCGCTCGACAACAGGATCTGCGCCCGACCCATGATCACCGCCAGGGGATTGTTGAGCTCATGACCGGCCCCGGCCGCGAATTCGGCAAGCGCCTCGTATTTCAGCCGCGCCAACCGCGTTTGCTCCGATTCATTCGCTGACCGAAAACCCGAGGCGACCGTCTGGAGCCGCCTCTCAACGGCCGACTTGTCGTGCACGAGAGTCGCCCAATGCTCCCAGGCCGACCGCGTCGGGCCGACCGTCCATTCGCCCAACACCGCCGAGCGCGGATCACACCAGAGCTTCACGACAGCGCGCGGCCGGCCATGAACGAAGAGCATCGTCTCAAACGACGGCGGGCGCTCGTCCTTCACCGCGGGAGGGGCCGGGACGACCCCCAGCGAATGGTTGCGCTCAGCCGCCTTTGGAGACTCGTCGTGATCGTGCAATTCGGCCAGCCAGTCGACCTGGGCGGCGTGGACGCCTTCCTGCTCACAGAGCGCCAGCGCGGCCCATGGCGCCCATTCGTCGGGGACGACGTCGGCGGGCGCTTGCGCCATGGCGTTCAAGAGGCACATCGCGCGTCCGCGGGCCGGGCGTTCCACGGCCAGCTCGAGTCTGAGTCGGGCGCACCGCCGGGTCGTTCGTTCCTCGAAGCTCGAAGCGTCGCCAGCGATGAACGAGCCCGTGCAACGCGCCTGGACCTCGGCGACCAAGATGCGGCCGCGAGGATCGCTGGGCATGCCCTCGCGCGAGGCATCCTCGAGCCCCCATGGGGTTTCCTCGGCGATCCGCACGCCGCGCTGAACCAGCAAGAGCCGGTCTGGCTCGGCGGCCGCGGCCAGGAATTCCGGGCGCGTATCGGCGTGAAGCCAGGCGGCGTCGACCACAAGCCTCGAGCAACCCCAGCACACCGCCAGCCGCCGGCCGAGCTCGCAGAGCTCGAGGCCAAGGTCGGCAATTTCAAGCTTTCGCCGCGCCTCGGCCGACGAAACCCGCGACCAGTTCTCGAGCCAGGCTGGATCGACGACGGCCGCGGCCCACCAGCCAAGCCGCGCGAGCAGTCCCGCACGGGCGATTTCGTCGGGATCGCGGTCCCCCGCCTCGCGCGCCAGGCCCCGCGCGGCGAGCGCGGTCGCCACGGAATTCCGCCAGAGCCGTTCCAGGAGCGCACCCGGCTTCGCCGGCGCAGCCGACCACCACGATGTCTCGGCCACGATCTCAAGCGCGGCCGGCGCGTGGCTGGTCGCGTGACGCGCAATGGCCCAGCCAGGGTCGACTTCGAAAAGTCGATCAAGAGATCGATGACTGACAGGCGCCGTCAATCCGGCGTCGTCCTCGGCCGCATCGCTCGCGCGATCCAGAACGGCCCGCGCGGTGGCGGGGCGCAGCGGCAGCAACGCAAGCCCCAGCATCCTACGCCCGAGATCCGTATCCATGGATCCCAGAACCGAGACCGCTCGCGACACGCAAGGACTCCTTCCCGCGTGCAAGACACTCAACCGCCCGCCCGCCATCATGTTACGGGACGTTCGTCTCCATATCCAACAATCGGCAGATCCGCGCCATCAGTTCATCAATGTCGAGCGGCTTGTGCAGAAAGTCGTCGGCGCCCGACTTCCTCAGTTCCTCGATCTTGTCTTCCTCGATCATCCCCGAGATGGCGATGATCTTGATGTCCGACATCGTCGGATCGCGGCGAATCAGCTCGCAAACCGCCTGACCGTTGATGTCCGGCAACATGACATCCAGCACGATCAGATCGGGGTGGTATTCCTTGGCGAGCATGCCCGCGCCAAAGCCATTATTCACGATCTTGGTCTCGAACCGCGCGTCGGCGGCCAGAACCTCGGCGATCAAATCCACAACCGCCTGATCATCGTCGACGATGAGCACCCGCCGCCGCCCGCTCTCGAGCGCATCGGTCGGGATCCCGTTCTCTTTCATGAAACGGTGGAGCGCTTCCCGCGGAATCCGCCGAAAACGCGACCCAGGCACCCGAAAACCCTTGAGCTGCCCTGAATCAAAGCAGCGAATGATGGTCTGTTGGCTGACCTTGCAAATCTTGGCCGCCTCGCCCGTGGTAAAAACCGTCTTCATCGTCTGCTGGTCCCATTTTGCGAGATCAAGGACATCCTACTCCCCCGACCCTACGCCCTGAGACTCGATCCGAGCGGCAAGACTGCCCCTGATCGGCCTCCGTGCGGATCCACACACCTCACACCCGTTCGCGAACACCAACCCGCCCATCCCGCGCGCCGAACGAGAAACTCACCAACTCAAAACTGGTAAAGTCCGCGAAACCTACAGATTTTACCAGCCTTACCGATATACCCAATTGTAGAACTCGCAACGATCCTGTCAATTCCGATCCGCCCAGGAATGCGGATATTCTCCATTCAACCTGGCTTTTCGAGAATCGACGGCGCCCGGCCGAGAACGCGGCTCCTATTCCGGTTTTGTGGAAAGATAGGCGAAAAAACGAAGAATTGACGAGGAAGAATCGAGAACTTGGCAAGTCTCGGCCGGGTACGACGCTGGGCGTCGAAGACAGCATGGAACAAAGAGGAGGGCCTCGCGCTCTGAGTAGGCTGGGCTCGCTCGGGGCTTAGGCGTACGCGCCGGGCCGATTCATCGGCGCTCGTTGGCCAGGTCAGCCCTGGAACCGCGGTTGTTTGCAGTGAATGAGCAGGGTCGCCAGATCGCTCGGGCTGATCCCGCTGATCCGCCCCGCCTGGCCCAGCGACGCGGGACGCACCCGGCTCAGCTTTTCGCGCGCCTCGGCCCTGAGCTGCGGAATCGCACGATAGTCAAGGTCCGCCGGCAGCACCTTGTGCTCGAGCCGGCGAAATCGCTCGACCTGCTCGAGCTGGCGCGCGATGTAGCCGTCGTACTTGGCCAGGATCCGCACCTGCTCGACCCCGTCCGCGGCCAGGTGTGCCTCGGCCAGGCTGGGGTCGAGGCCAACCAGATCCTCCCAGCTCGTCTCGGGCCGCCTGAGAATCTGGAACAGCGAGTCCGAGCCCGATCGGGTGCGTTCCAGGCGGTCGCGAAGCCCTGTGATTCCGTCGCGCCGGCTCTGGAAACGCCCCCAGCGGTGGTCGTCGACCAGCCCCACCAAGCGCCCCAGCTCGGTCAGCCGAAGATCGGCGTTATCGTGCCGCAGGAGCAGTCGATACTCAGCCCGGCTCGTGAACATGCGATACGGCTCGTCGACCCCGCGGGTGACCAGGTCGTCGATCAGGACGCCGATATAGGCCTCGGATCGGCCGATCACCACGGCGGGCTCGCCCTGAACGCGCCGGGCCGCATTCATTCCCGCGACCAGGCCCTGGGCGGCGGCCTCTTCGTAGCCGGTCGTCCCGTTGATCTGCCCCGCCAGGAACAGGCCCGGAACCCCCTTGGTTTCCAGCGAGGGATGAAGCTGATGGGGCGGGGCGTAGTCGTATTCGACGGCATAGCCAAACCGCATGATCTCGGCGTGTTCGAGCCCAGGCACCAGCGCGATCATCGCCTCCTGGACGTCGCGGGGCAGCGACGTCGACACGCCGTTGCAATAGTACTCGAGCGTCTGTCGCCCCTCGGGCTCGAGGAAAATCTGGTGGCTCTCGCGATCGGCGAACCGCACCACCTTGTCCTCGATCGACGGGCAGTAACGCGGGCCCGTGCTCGTGATCTGCCCCGAATACATGGGCGCGCGATCCAGGTTCGCCCGGATCAGGTCGTGGATCGCGGGATTGGTAGAGGTGATATGGCAATCGAGTTGCGGCCGATCGATCGAGTCGGTCAGGAACGAAAACGGCACGGGCTGGGCGTCGCCCGGCTGCGGTTCCAGACGGTCGAAATCGATGGTGCGGCCGTTCAATCGCGGCGGCGTGCCGGTCTTGAAGCGGTTGAGCTCGAATCCCAGCTCGGCCAGACTGTGCGACAGCCCCTCGGCCGCGACGTCGCCGCCCCGCCCTCCCCTGGTCTGGCTCAGACCCGTATGCATGATCGCCTGCAGGAACGTCCCCGTCGTGAGCACGACCGCGCGGGCCGAATACCGACCGCCCCCGCGCGCGACGACCCCGGCCGCCTGGCCGCCCGCGACCTCGAGCGACTCCACCATCTCCTGGCGAATGGTGAGATTCGGCTGGCGCTCGACGGTCTCCTTGGCCAGAAGCTGATAGGCCTTCTTGTCGCACTGGGCGCGGGGGCTATGCATGGCCGGCCCCTTGCCCCGATTGAGCAGGCGAAACTGGATCGCCGTCTGGTCGGTGAAGACGCCCATCGCGCCCCCGAGGGCGTCGATCTCGCGGACAATCTGGCCCTTGGCGACCCCGCCGATCGCGGGATTGCAACTCATCTGGCCAATCGTGTCGCAATTGGTCGTCAGAAGCGCGGTCCGAACCCCCATCCGCGCAGCCGCCAGGGCCGCCTCGATTCCCGCGTGGCCCGCGCCGATCACGATCACGTCATAGTCATATGGGGCGGACGCCAAACTCCAGGCTCCGAGCATGCACTCGCACGATCCACCCGGGAAAGTTCCCGGGCCACGGCGATCGCCCCATCATAAATCGCCCCGGCCCGAAACGGATAGGCCGCCACGCGCAGAGCGCCGACCCGCGGCGGACGCTCGAGTCACCCCGTCGCCATCCGCTCTCGTGTCGACGCCCCATCGAGAAGCGCGCGGACCTCCTGGTCGGACGTCTGCTCAAAGTCCCGATACCAAAAGCCGACGGCCAGGAACGGGTCGGGCGTGATGCAACACACAACCTCGTCGGCCTCGCGCTCGAGCTCCTCGACGGCCTGGGGCGACGCCGTCGGCGCCGCCGCGATGATCCGGGCGGGCTCGCGCCTGCGCAGAGCCCGGATCGCGGCCCGCATCGTCGAACCCGTCGCGATCCCGTCGTCGACCAGGATCACGGTCAAACCCCGGACGTCCACACGCGGCCGATCGCCTCGATACGCCCGCTCGCGCCGCCTGAGCTCCTGGATCTCGCGCTCGGCGACCTCCTTGAGCACGCGTCCTGAGATCTTGAGTGCGCTGGTCGTCTCCCTGTCGAGAACCCAGGCGCCTCCAGATGCGATCGCACCCATCGCGAGCTCTTCATGGCCAGGCGCGCCCAGCTTGCGAACCACGCAGACGTCGAGAGGCGCATCCAGCGCGCGGGCGACTTCAAAGGCAACCGGCACGCCACCTCGAGGCAGGCCCAGAACCAGCACGTCGGAACGGCCGGCGTAAGAAACCAGCTTGTCGGCCAGGACTCGGCCGGCTTCCGTACGATCCTGAAACGGTCTCATCAAAGCGACCTCGCTCTCTTGATCGAGCCGCGGGCTCGGCTCTTCTGTCTTTCACGCAAAGCGGCCCCGCCACCCGCGGCCTTGAGCCCTCGGGTGACGGGGCGGTCTCAGTGAACTCGGTCCCCTCACGAACTGATTGCGATGAGGTTCTCGACCTGAGTCACCCCCGGCGCGGACCAGGCCGTCCGTTCGGCCTCTTGACGCTCGGCCCAGGAACGGAGATCGCCGCGCAAGATCACCTTGCCGTCGTGAGTCTCCACCCGGATCTTGTGCGCGTCGACCTCGGCGCTCCTGCGGAACGATGCTTCGATGCGGGACTTCACCTCGGTCGCCGAGACGCGCGTCCGCAAGGTGATCAGGTTGGTCACCCCCGTCACTCCGACAAGGCGATGCATCGCCAGGAAAGCGGCGTCTTTCTGGTACTGCCAGTCGACCTCGCCCTCGAGCGTGATCCAGCCCTTGCTCACCGTCATCTTGATCCCATGGTCGGGTACCAAGGTCTCCCATTTGAGGGCGTCGAAGGCCGCTCGCGCAATGTCGGCGTCGGTCCGTGCGGACGAGCCCGCCAACCGGACCTCAATGTCGTTTGCGATCGCCTTGACACCCTGGACCCGCTCGACAGCCCGCGCGGCGGTCAGTTTCTCGCTGAAACTCTTCACCGTCCCGGTGAGCGTCACAATGCCCTGGTGGGTGGTGACGCCAATCTCGGCCGCGTCCACGCTCGGCTCCCATTCGAGCTCATCAAGGATGTCGCGGCGCAGTTCCAAGTCGTTTTTCATGATGCCCTCCAGCTTGACCCGGCTACAGGGTCGGACCCCTGGGAAAAAAGGCGAATTGGGCACGTAGGGTCAGGGACCATTCCCCTGTTCCGAAAGTCTTTCGCATAAGAACGCGGGGCGGCGCCGGGCTTTGCGTCCGGCGCCGCCGCGTCGCGGACTACTTGCCTTCACGAACCTCGAGCCGCCGGGCCTTCGCGGTCGGAGAGGCATGCGCGGGCACCGTCACCTCGAGAATCCCGTTGTGGAAGTCCGCCGTCGCCTTCGCGACCTCGGCCCCTTCGGGCAGCGGGATGGCGCGGTAGAACGATCCATACGCGCACTCGCTGTACCGGTAGCCCTCGCGATCACCCTTCTTCTCGTACTTCCGCTCACCCTGAATCGTGAGCACCTCGTCGCTGATCTCAACCTTGACGTCGTCCTTGCTCATCCCTGGCAGGTCGGCCCGAACCAGGTACTGACCCTCCCGTTCCACGACGTCGATCCGAGGCGACCACTCGGCCGGAATGAAACCAGCCTCGCGGCGGAACAACTCGTGGCCGCGGCTGAGGAACCGCGGCAGGTGCAGCCCGTGTTCGACCCCGAAATCCTCAAACAGACGGTCCATCTCCCGGGCGAACCTGCGCAGTTGCATGAGCGGGCTCCCCTGGGTCGCGCCCGGGGCGGTCGACGCACGGGGCGCGATTTCCTTGGTCTGAGCCGCGCCGTTTCCAACCTTGGTCTTGGGCGCTTCTTTGAGATCTGTCATGGCTTTCTCCTTCCCACTGAGCATCATGAATGGATCCTGGGAACCTGAACTCCACACCCCCGTTCCTCGACCCCGCGCGCCAACCGACCGGCGCGACCATGGCGTCCACGGAATCTTGATATCGTCCCGATCGGTGCGAGACTCAGACCGTCGCCCAGCGAGGGCGCGGGCCGAACGGGGGTCGTTGTCGAGCAGTGACGGCGGCTCCATGCAAGACGAACTGTCCCGCGCTTCAAGCCGCCGTTCGCCGAAAACATGCCGCTCACTCCTCGAACCCCACGAGGAAGAAAAGCCTCGTTTGGCTCGTTCGAGCGGCAGTCGCTACCGCGGGGCCGGGATCACCCGCGGTCGGGTGGTTCCGGGCGTCCACACATCAGACGGATCGGCGCGTGAAAAAACCCCATGCATGCGAAACCGCACGCTGGGGCCGCCATAGCCGTCGGTCAGGTTACCCTATCAAGAGAAACCTACATCTGGCCGCATCGTATCTCTCGAGCGCCGCGCTGTAAAGCCCAATCTTGGAAAAAAAGAACCACTTCATGACGCCGCGCGACACGCGACGTTTTGTTTTGATCGCCCGAGGTGATCCGAGCCCCGCGCATCCCTGCTCGTCCACCACGCCACGTGCGCCTTGCCTTGGATCGCGGGGGGCGGCTAAGTTACGAGCGGGGATCGGGCGATCCCGGCGATTTTTTCCACTCGAAAGGCGCGACCAACATGGCAGAGACACGCACGGGCGAAGTGACATTCAAGGGCGATCCAGTGACCCTGGTGGGGCCCAAGCTCAAGGCCGGCCAGAAGGCCCCCGATTTCAAGTGCGTGGGGGCGGGGCTCGCGGTGATCACGCTCGCCGACACCGCCGGCAAGGCCCGGCTCTTCAACGTCGTCCCCTCGCTCGACACGCCGGTTTGCAGTATCCAGACCAAACGCTTCGCCGAGGAGATGAAGGCGATCGGCGACAAGGCCATGGCTTACACGTTCAGCCTCGACCTGCCGTTCGCGATGGCAAGGTTCTGCACCGCCTCGGCCATCGACAATCTGAAAAACGTCTCCGACGTGCACAACCAGAGCTTCGGCAAGAATTACGGCGTCTTGATCGAGGGCCTGCCAATCCCGCTCCTCGCCCGGGCGGTTCTGGTGCTCGATCCTTCCGATAAGATCACCTACATCGAAATCGTGCCCGAAATCGCCCAGGAGCCCGACTACGCCCCAGCCCTGGCCGCCCTCAAGGCCGCCGCGGGGCTCTGATCCGGCCCAATTCGCGAACGGGGGCGACGGCCAATCGTGCCGCCGCCCCCGCGCGTTCCTTCAAGAGTCGAGCCGCTTGATCCAGATATTGCGATATTCGACCGCGTTACCGTGATCCTGCAACAGCAGCGGCCCGTCCTCGCCTTCCTTGACGCCCGCTCCGCCCGGCGTCGGTGAGATCTCGCGGTCCTTGATGATCTCGATCCCGTTCTGCACGACGGTCACCCTCGCCTTCTTCACGACCTTGCCCCCCTCGAGCTTGGCCTTGTGGAAGAGAACGTCGTAGGTCTGCCAACGGAGCGGCGGCTTGCAGGCGTTCACGCTGGGGACGATCTGCAGGTAGATCGCGCCGCAGTCGTTGTTTTGAATCTTGAGTCCATACGAATCGAGCACCTGAAGCTCGTAGGCGCCGGCCAGATAAACGCCGCTGTTGCCCCGCCCCTGCCCGTGGGCCTTGGGCATATAGGGGATATTGAACTCGAGATGGAGCTTGAAATCGCCAAACTGCTCGGTCGTCTTGATATCGCCATGGCCGACGGTCATGACCCCGTCCTTGACCGGCCACTCGGCGGGCCCCTTGCCGTCCTTCTTCACCCAGCCCGCCACATCCTTGCCGCCGAACAGAACCACGGCGCCTTCGGGTGGTTTGGCCCCGAGTGTGGCGTCATTCGGCTCGTCGGCGGTCGACAGCGGGGCGAGGGAAAGTGCCCCCAGGGTGAAAAGGGCGAGGCAGGTTTGCGAGGCGGGGATCGTCATGGCGTGTTCCTCTCTGGCGGGTTGTTTTCGATGGCCGTGAATGGGCAGTTTACCCCCGCGGCCGCTCCCAAGTAAACTTCCCGGCGACGAAAGGGGTTGTCCGGGCGCGAAGGCGAGGATTGGTCTCTCGGGATTGCCACATGCCAGCGGATGGGTGTCGCGTGCTCGGAAACCAGGTGGCGGCGCCAGCGCCGACGCTGCCGATTCACCCTGGCTCGGCGACCCCGTCGAGTACGCTCCGCAAGTGCGGCGGGATCGAGCGGGGCGTTTCGCGCGGGGGGGGGTCAAAGACCCACGCTGAACAGAAAGAACCAGAACCGCCGTACGCTCATCGAACCTGAAATCCCCGGCCGTCCTCAGGCCCACCAATCGACCCCCGGCCATCGCCTGGCTCACCCGCGGAACCGTCCGCCGGTAGGGTGGGTCGAGCGAAGCGAGGCCCACCAATCGACCCCTGGCCATCCTGAA
Source organism: Planctomycetales bacterium (assembly GCA_027459775.1). Taxonomy (GTDB): domain Bacteria; phylum Planctomycetota; class Planctomycetia; order Isosphaerales; family Isosphaeraceae; genus JAKBAP01. The sequence goes on from DAIDHE010000366.1 coordinate 9,960, forward strand.
ATCCCCGGCCGTCCTGAGGCCCACCAATCGACCCCCGGCCATCCTGAAATCCCCGGCCGTCCTGAGGCCCACCAATCGACCCCTGGCCATCCTGAAATCCCCGGCCATCGTGTGGCTCACCGAGCGCGCCCGGGACGCCAAACGGCGAAATCGCAACCCGCCGCCCGGAGGGCGCATCGTCCCCCCATTTGTCCGTGAATCGCCGCGCGTTTTCCTCGAGCAGCGCCTCGGCATCGACCCCATTTTCCGCGAACGTGCGGCTGCCGAAATGGTGCACGAACAGATCGCGGGCGACGGCGAGCTCAAAGCCCGCCTGGCGGGCGCGGACGGCCAGGTCGTCGTCGTCGAAAAGCCCCAGCCCAAAGCGTTCGTCGAGCCCTCCGATCCTCTCGTAAACAACGCGTTTCATGAGCAAGCAAAACCCCGAGAGCTTGGCGGTGGTGAACCACAGCCCCCGATGTTCGTCGCGCCAT
>DAIDHE010000372.1 GCA_027459775.1 Planctomycetales bacterium
TGGTGCTTTCCCTGCCTCGGAGAGATCCCTCTGCTCGAGGAGCTCCAGGCCAAGCGCGGGGCGGACGGGCTCCAGGTCGTCGGCATCGGGTTGGACCGGGAGGCGGAGCTGGTGCTCGAGGGGACGGCCGCGGCATGGCTCAAGAATCTTACCCGATGTCTCGGTTGGCGGTTCGGATAGAATACAACCTCCGCGGCTCGGCTTCCATGGACATCGGCGCTCGTAGTGAGCCACGATGCCAGACGAGAGCGAAGCGATCGGCATCCTCTGACTGGACTTGCGGACCTTGACGACGCGGTGGAGAGCGAGTGCGGCCGCTTCATGATGCAGTCCGGCGAAAGCGGTTCCTCAGCCCCATCCCGACACGCTCGCGCGCATGAACCGGCTCGCCACCAGATCCTGCGACCTGGGTCGGCACGCCGGGGCCCTGAAGCTTCGCGAAGAGCGGTTGGCAAGCCGGGATGGACCACGGCCCTCCTCATGTGCGGCGATCAGGCGCGGACGGTGGATCGGCCCGCTGCTACAATAGAGCGATGCCGCGAAGACCGATTCATGGACCAATCGAGGCGCGGGCGACGACCACGGTTTTCCCTTGAACGATCCGCGGCACTACCCCGAACCGGTCGATCGAGTCGAGAGGGCGCCACGTGTCCGAATCTCTGCTTCTTGAGCACGACCCCGTCGATCAGCCGGCGGCCGCCGATCCGGTCGAGCGCTCGACCTGGTCCGCGTTGCGCATTCGGATCGGGCGGCGATTCGCATCACGACTCTGGGACAAGGCCCTCAAGGACGAGCGGACGACTCTTTATGCGCCTGTCTTTCCAGTCGCGGAATGGATCGTTCAGAATTGGTGGCCGCTGCTGAACGAGCTCTCGTTGTCGGAAACGTTACCCCAACGGGCGATCGACCCGCGGCAGCGGAAATGGATCCAGCGGCATTGTCTGCGCTCGGCCGACTCGTCGCTCTTGCTGCCGGCCCTTTACATCCACCACGACGGCCAGAGCCTCCGCGCTGAATGGCAGGCTGACGAACAAGACTCGATGCCGAACATGCCCGGCGAGTTTCTCGAACGAGGCATGGCGGAGCTCGACGCGACCGCGACCCAGGATTCGCTCGCCGAGTTCGTGAACACGGTGCTGGACCGGGTCGTCCAGGTCGACGACGCTCGCGTCCGCGACCTCAAGGCGCACTGGAAAGCCATCCAGGCCGCGGACGCCGAGGAACGAGCCTTTTGCACGCTCGCGGGACGAATGGGAATCGATCCTTACGATCCCGGCGAGATGAACGACGAACTGTCTCGGTTTCTTGAAGAGACGATGACCGATCCCGACAATCCCCTGGTCCGCGATTTGACCGAGGTGGCGCGGCCCGATTGGGTCGCGGAGCAATGGTCGTGGCTGGCGCGGGTGGGCTCGGAACTGCGACTGGGCGCCAGCCGGCTCGCTCTTCCCTTCGAAGCGCCTTCGCGAACATTTTCGCCTGCTCGGTACGGATATCAACTCGCGTCGGAGGCTCGGGCCGCGGCCGGCGTCCAACCGCGGCTCCCACTCGAATCCGTGGAATCGATCGCCCAGGGCGTCCTCGGCGTCCGGTTTCGGAGCGAGGATCGGAATCACATCCCCGGTCATGGTGTTCGCGCGGTGATCGGTCGATCCCAGGAAGACGGCGACGTCGTGGCCGCCGGCCGGTGGCCTAGTCGCGAGGACAGCCGACGGTTTCTGAGCGCGCGAAGCCTCTATCACGCCCTGGTCACAACCCAGGAAGGCCCGCGCCTCGTCACCGATGCGTTCTCATGGGAGCAGAAAGCGTCTCGAGCGTTCGCGGCCGAGCTCCTCGCCCCGCGGCAGGCGCTCCTCGACCTGGCACCGACCTCGGTCGCGGACCCAGAGGCGATCGAAGCGCTCGCCCATGAGTTCAACGCCAGCACCTGGGTGATCGAGCGTCAACTCTTGAACGCCGGCGTCACGCTCTCGTCCGATTAGGGCCGCCCATCCCGCACGACGTCATGACACGGCCGGCCGGCCCGCTTGCCAAGCCCGGACCCGGACGCGGCGCGTCCGCGGCCCTCCACAAGGGATCGATCGCACCCCTGGGCCTCGACTCCTCGACTCCTCGATTCCATCGAGTGGGATACAAAAAAACGCCCGCGTATCGTATCGTTATCAAACATGTGTGGTCGAATCGGGCCGGCTGGCTTTTTTCTCCATGACCAATCCTCTTCAGACGATCGTCTTCACCGATCTGGTCAAGTCGACGGCGCTCAAGTCGTTGCTGCCCGGCGACGACCTGGCCGCGCGCAATCAGGCCTATCTGGCAACGATCGAAGAGCCGCACAGGCTACGGATCATGGCGGGACTCGAGGCCGCGGACGGTCGGGTGGTGAAAAGCACGGGGGATGGGTTCTTCCTCATCTTCGCCGATCCCATCAAGGCCGCGCGCTGGGCCGTCGGCGTGCAGCAGAGCCACCAGTCCGACCCGATCGCCACTCCGCTCGGACCGCTCGACGTCAAGATCGGCATGCACATCGGGGCGCCGCCGCCCAACCCCCACGATGCCACCGACTACGTTGGCCAGGAGGTCGACTTCGCGGCGCGGCTCTGCGACGCGGCCTCGCGCGGGCAGGTCTTGATTTCCGAGCCGATCGCGGCCTTGATCCGATCGGCCTGCGCCGCCGATCTGAGCGCGCACCCGCACGGCCTTCGCGAGCTCAGAGGAATCGGTCGGACGCCGATCTTCGAGCTGCTCGGGGCCAACCAGCGACCCCGTCCGCCAGCGCCCGCGGCGTTCTCGCCGAGCAACCTGCCGCCGCCGCCCATCGACTTCATCGGTCGGGCGGATCTGCTCGATGAGATTCGCGGCTGTCTCCGCGGGGGCGGCGTCACGATCCTTAAGGGCGAGGGCGGCATGGGCAAGACCGCGACAGCCCTCCAGGTCGCTCACAACGCGCGCGCCGCGGGCGAGCTTTCGGGCGGCGTCGCCTGGATCAATAGCGAGCTCGTGCTCTCGCTCGACGAGTCCCTCCGCCAGGCGGCCGGCGTCTTCTTCGGCGACCGCATGGAACAACAGACGGCCGACGAGTGCGGCCGCCGCGTCATCGAGCATCTGTCCCATGGCGACGCGCTTGTCGTCTTCGATAACTTCGAGACCGTCGCGCACGATTCCCAGTTGGTTTGCTGGCTCGCCCGCGTGCGACCGCCCACGCCGATCCTGATCACGACGCGCGAGCTGGCGCCGGGCCTGAGCGGCCGCGTGATCGCCGTGCAGGAGCTTTGCCCCGACGAGGCCCAGCGGCTCTTTACCGAGCGAGCGACGCGCGCGGGGGCGACCATGACGGTGGAGGTAGTCGCGATCGAGGAGCTTTGCAGCGCGGTCGGCGGCCAGCCGCTCGCGATCGAGCTGCTGGCGGCCCGCGCGGCCATGGTGCCCTTGCCCCGGCTGATCCAGCGGGCGCGGAAGAGCCTGGACGTCATCGCCGCCGCCTCGGACCCAACCCGGCCCGACCGCCATCAAAGCGCACAGCGATGCATCGAGCTCTCCGTCAAGGAATTGAGCTCCGCCGCCCGCGACCTCCTGCGGCGAATCTGCGTGTTTCCCGCGGCTGTGGGTCCGACCGTCATCTCCGCGGTCGTGGGCGGCCAAGATTGGGACACGGGCGCCGAAGAACTGGTGGCCGCCTCGGTCTGGCGACTGGCGGCCGATCGATACGCGATGCACCCGCTCGTGCGACAATTCGCGATCGAAGAGCTGGCGGAAAACCGCTCCGATCTCGAGCGACAGGCCGCGCAAGGTCTGATGCGGTTCGTCGTGAGCCGTGCCGAACAGGCCCCGGTCCGCCAGGATCAGCCCGCCGCCGTCAAGGCCGCGATCGATTGGTGCGAGGCGGAACTACGGAACTTGCTCGCGGCGGCCGATTTCGCGGTCGCGGCCGAGGAGTGGGATTCCGTCATCCGCTTTGCGTCGGCGCTCTTCGGCTTCTTCCAGATCCGCGGACACTGGACCGACGCCGAGCATCTCTACACGCAATCGCTCTCCGCGGCCCGGCGGGCGGGTCCGCGATCGGCCGAGGCCCACGACCTCAACCGCCTGGGACTCATCCATCGCCAACTTGGACGATGGTCCCTGGCCGAAGCCGCCCATCGAGACAGCCTCGTGATCTGGCGCGAGCTCGGCGACCGCCGCGGCGAGGGTAATACGCTCAAGCACCTCGCGGGGATGCTTCAGCTTCGCCAATCCTACGACGACTCGGCCAGTCTCTGTCAGCAGGCGCTCGAGATGCTTCGCGAGACCGGCGACCTGGTCGGCGAAGCCAAAACGCTCATCTACCTCGGAAACGTCCACCGTCTGAGCGGTCGCGACGAAGCGGCCGTCGCGGTCTATGAGCATGCGCTCGCCCTCAGCGAACGCATCGGCGATCGTTACGATGAGGGAGCCATTCTGCGCCGTCTCGGACAGGTATTCCATAGACAGGGCCGCGGCGACGAAGCCAAGGAGGCCTTCGCACGCGCGCTCACGATCTGGCGAGCCTTTGACGATCGCCATAACGAGGCGGTGATCCTCGACAATCTGGGCGCCCTCTTGCGCGACCAGGAACGCTGGGACGAGGCCGAGGCGATGCTCAAGCAAAGCGCGATCGTGTTCCAGAAGTTCGGCGATCGTCGCAAGGAAGGGGGAAGCCTCCTGAACCTGGCCAAGCTCCACGCCGCCCGCGGCGAGCACGAGACGGCTCTCGACCTGGGACGGCAAGCCGCGAGGGTTCTTGAGAGCACCGAAGACCATTGGACTCTCGCCAGGGCCCGCGAGTTCGTTCATGAGCAGACGCAAGCCACCAGCCGATGCACCAAATCAAAGGGGTCAGGACTCATTGATTCCGGGCAGTGTCAAGAATCAAGGCAGGTCGATTTGCCCGGAATCAATGAGTCCTGACCCCTTTGATTTGGTCCGGGGCGCGACAATGGAAGGCTCGAAACTTTTTTTCGAAATTCTAACTCCCTTGGTGGATGTTACTTACGCCGAGTGATCCGTTAAAACCAGCGCGGTCTCAGTCAAGCGAAGCCAAACCCGCGTTACTCTGAATAGGAAAGACGAATCAGGCTCGAGAGTGCGCGCCAGTCATGCGCGAGAGGCTACACCAGGCCCAATCACGGCATGACCTGGGGGCCACACGGCACGCGGAGCCGCTCCTCGAAATCGCCCCGAACGCCGGCTCATGTCACACCTTCGGGGACCGGCGAGACCGCCCGGTCATCCCACGCCCGATCCGCGGTTAATTCGCGCCGGGCAACCAGACGCTCGACCTTGAGACGACGCCCATCACACTCCCCGTGTTGAAAGCTTCCACCTCATGACGACAGCCGCTCACGACAATCTCGACAATTGCTCGATGGCACAAGGTCTGCCATCGACCCGCAAAAAGGTCGATCCGCTGCCGCAAAAGCGGTTCCGACGGTCCAAAAACGCGGTAAAAAACGGTCACGAATGCCACACAGTGCCACTCGGAAGGACCTGGCCCGGGAGGACATGGCTCAAGCCGACTGCCATTCGTGCCATCCGTTCCCTGCACCCGGCGATTCTCGCTCCAGACCTCGCATGCCGGCGGCGACGATCCTCGGGGGGAACCGTGGCGCGAGTGCCCCGGACTCAACTTTCGGACCTTCAAGCCGTGTTCGACAGTCCTGAAGGCCCACGTGGACCACAGGGGCCGGCCGAAGACTCCGCTCATGGGCGCTCAGAAGCATTAGTGACGGGAACTGGTTGGCAAACCACTGGATCCGGGCGACCGATCCGATGGGTGGGCCTGAGAGGCGGAAGGTGGAACGATGATCGTTGATCCCAATGGCTTAGCTCGACGAATGCTGGCCGATTTCGACGCCCGAACGCCGGGCAGGATGTTCGCCGAACCACTCGAATTGACGGCGATCGACGCCTATGCGCTTCAGGGCGAGATCGCCGGTCTGCGCGAGCAGCGCGGGGAACCGGTGATCGGCTACAAGGTCGGCTGCACGAGCGCGGCCATGCAGCGGCAGTTGGGCGTCGGCGAGCCGATCTTCGCCCGCGTCTTTGACACGGGAAGTTTCCCCGCCGGCGCGGTGCTCTCCCATCGCTGCTTCGCCAATCTCGCGGTCGAGGCGGAGCTCGCCGTGCGATTGGCCCGCGATCTGCCCGACCCGCGCACGGGAGTACACGAATTGGCGGACGCGGTCGAGTCGGTGTTTCCGGTTATCGAGCTGCATCATTACGTCTTGTCAGGCGCTCGACCTTCGCTGGCGGAGCTGGTCGCCAGCGGCGGGATGCACGCGGGCTTCGTCCTCCCGGACCCAGAGATCTCCGCGCCCCCTCTCGCCGAGATTGAGAGTCTGAGCCTCTGGATCGACGGCCGGCGGATGGGCGCGGCCGGGGGCGCCGACCTCTCGAGTACGGTGTTCCAGTCCCTGTCCTGGCTCGCTCGCAAGCTGGCGGAAGCGGGTCTCACGCTCGCCCGCGGCCAGATCGTGCTGACTGGGTCGCTGCTGAATCTGTACCCTGTCGGACCCGGAAGCACGGTCGTCGCGGCCGCGGCGCCCGCGGGACGCAGCTCGGCCTCGGTCGGGCCTTGAACGCGATCAGCCCAGGAAGGGCGACAATGCGGAAGTTGGGTATGATCGGCGGGCGACGATCCGTCCT
>DAIDHE010000376.1 GCA_027459775.1 Planctomycetales bacterium
GTCGGAGGCGCTTTTCGTTCCGCTCATGCTGCTGGCTCTGGTGGGTCTGGCGGTGGTCTGGGAGGGGCGAGGATCCCAGGGCGGCTGGGGGTGGTTGGTTGCGATTGCGACGGGGGCGGCGGCTGGGGCGGCGGTGCTCACCCGGCCGTCGTGGGGGCTGTTTCCGCCGCTGGTGCTCGCGGCGATGGTGTGCGCCAACCGGTTCCGCGGGCGCTCGATCGGGGCGGCCGTGCTGGTGGTGCTGGGGATCGTGCTGGTGATGGCCCCGTGGTGGGTGCGGAACGAGCGGGTTTTTGGGCGGTTCGTGCCGACGGCGCTCTGGATGGGTGCGAGCCTATACGACGGGCTCAATCCCCACGCGGACGGCTCGAGCGACATGCGGTTCATGGAAGACGACCTGGTCTGGCCGCTCGATGAGGAGGATCAGGACCGCGAGCTCACGCGACGGGCGGTTGCGTTCGCGTGTGAGCATCCGGGGCGGGCGCTCGAGCTGGCGGCGAACAAGCTCGGTCGGTACTGGCGGCCGTGGCCGCGGGTCGAGGGGGTCAAGGGGCTCGTGGTGATGGCGGTCGGGGCCGTGGTCGAGCTGCCGCTGTTGGGGCTCATGGTTCTGGGGTTCTGGGGATGGCGGCGAGAGCCGAGAGCCTGGGTGCTTCTGGCGGGTCCGATCGTGTATTTCTGCGTGGTTCATCTGGTGTTCGCAAGCTCGATGCGGTACAGACTGCCCGGTGAGCCGGCCGCGTTGGTGTTGGCGGCGGCGGGCTGGGGGCGGCTTGGTTGGCGTGGGGGCACTGGGCTCGGCGCTTCAGGTGACATCGTCCCGGGAGGACCGCACGGATGCGGATCGGTCGACGGCTCGTGAAGGGCATGGTCTGGGGCGTCGTGCTGATCGCCTCGATCCTGGCCGGCGGGCTCTGGTTCGTCTATGTCTATCTGACCGACGGCACGACCGTCGCGCGGATGATCAAGGACAGCGCCTCGCGCTATTTGCCGGGCTCGACGCTCGAGCCCGGCCGCGCGCGGCTGAGCCTCTTTGGCGGCTCGCTGGCCTTGCACGAGGCGATGATTCGCCAGCCGATCGACGGGGTCGCTTTCCTGGCGCTACGGATTCCGTGGCTGCAAATCCAGTTCAGCCCCCGGCGGTTGTTTTCGCAGGGGCGGCTCGAGGTCGCCGAGATCCGCGCATCCCACCCGGTCCTCAGGCTCAAACGCAGACGAAACGGGCGCTGGAATATCCAGGGCCTCTTGGCCGACCCCTGGCCGGGGCCCGAGCTCGACAAATCGCCCCCGATCGTGATCACCAACGGGACGCTCGAACTGGTCGACGACCTCGATCACGCCCCTGCCCCGCCCGGCGGGCCCGCGCGCGCGGCCCTGGCCCCCGCGGTGCTCCGCGAGCTCATGCTGCGGATCGACAATGTGGCCGGCTCGCTCTACAAGTTCGAAGGATCGGCGCGGGGGGACATGTTCGACCGGCTGGCGCTCGACGGGACGCTCGACATCGAGACGGGAATCATCGAGCTGGGGGGCTCGCTGTCGGGGCTGACGCTCTCGGAAGCGCTCCGGCGGCGGATCCCGGTCGAGGCCCGGCCGGCCGTCGATCAGCTCGCCTTGAACGGCGGCCTGGTCGATCTCGAGGGGGTGCGGCTGAAATACGATCCCAAGGCCCCGCCCGCGGCCCGGCTGCGTCATCACGCCCAGGTTCGCCTGCGCGAGGGGGTCTGGGAGTGCACCAAGCTGCCGTTCCCGTTGTCGGAAGTCTCAGCCCAGGGGGTGCTCGACGACGGCGTGCTCGAGCTCAAGCATCTCGAGGGGGCCAACGGCCAGACGACCGTCCGCGCCGCCGGCCGGCTGGGCCTGCCTCCAAACGCGTGTACATGTTTCGACATCAATCTTGAAATCAACGATCTCGAGCTCGATCGCCGGCTGCGGGCGCGCACGCCGCCGGAATTTGACGAGCTCTGGGACGTCTTCTCGCCGCGGGGACGGGTCAACGTCGACCTCCGCGTTTCGCGCGTGGTCGAGGCCGGCCCGGTCGAGGTCGCGGCCACCGTCGACTGCCGCGACGTGGCCGGCGTCTACCGCCATTTCCCGTATCCGCTCGACCATCTGACGGGTCGGATCGAGATGGCCGGCGGCCGGGTCATGCTCGATCTCGAGACGTTGGTCGGGGGCAAGCCGATCCGGCTCAAGGGCGAGATCGACGAGCCGGGCGACGACGCCGTGGTGAAGCTGGTGATCGAGGCCGACGGAGCCCCCGTGGACGAGACGTTCAAGAAGGCGCTTCCCCCGGACGTCCGCAAGATCCTGGCCGATTTCAATCCCTCGGGCGTGGTCAAGGCCCGCGCGGTCGTCAACCGCAGGCCCGAGCCCGGCCCCGATCCCAAACCCGAGGGGCTGATCACGATCGACGCCGTCGTCGACCTCGCCGAGCGCTGTGAAATGACCTGGAAACCACTCCCGTTCGCCATCCGCGACCTGACCGGGCGGCTCGAGCTCCACCCCGATTCCTGGACGTTCAAGGACATGCGCGGGCGGAACGGCCAGGCGATCGTCACCGCCAGCGGACGGGTCGAAAAACTTCCCATCGCGCGCACCAAGAAAGGCGAGGAGCCGCTCAAGGTCGACGTCTATTTGCGCGCGGCCAATCTGCCCTTGTCGGACGAGCTCAAGCGGGCGCTTCCCCAGGCCTGGGGTCGCAAGACCTGGGACATCATCAACCCCGCGGGCGCTTGCGACATCGAGACCGCGGAGGTCCACGTCGCGCCCGGCCGGCCCGACCGCACGCACATCGTGATCATCCCGCGGCCCGAATCGAGCGTTCGGCTCGAGGTTCCGCGCTCGCCCGGGCTCTCGAAGGAAAAGGGGGGCGTGGTGGAGCTGCGGATGGACAGGGTCGGGGGCCGGTTCGTCTTTGACGACGGCGCCGTCCGGATGCACGACGTCGGCTTTGAATTCCGGGGCGCGCAGGCGCGGTTCGCCAAGGGGGCGGTCACCGTCGAGGACAGCGGCCGGTTCGACCTGGCGGTGAACGACCTGTGGGTCGACGGCTTGAGGTTCGACGAAGGTCTGCGCAAGAAGATGCCCCAGCTCATGGCCCAGCCAGCGCTTCGGCTGGACGACGGGCGGACGTTCCGGGCGCGCGGCGATCTCGAGATCGGCTGGTCGGGCCGGCCGGGGGATCTGGCGTGGTGCCGGTGGGACAAGACGCTGGTCGTCTTTCTGAACAACACGGTCAAGACGGCGATCCCGCTCGAGCACGTTCAGGGCCAGATCCAGGGTGTCCAGGGGTGGTCGAACGGGGCGGTGTTCGAGGTCGGCGGGGTGCTGCGGCTCGACAGCGTGGTGGTGGCGGGGCAGCAATTCACGGAGCTCGAGTCGCCGTTTTCGGTCAAGAACGGGGTGGCGCGGCTCGAGAATCTGAAGGGGATCTTCCTGGGGGGCCAGCTTCTGGGCGAGGGGCGGATCAGCCTGGACACGACGCCGCGGTACGCCGCCACGCTGGCGCTTGACGGCGCCAAGCTCCAGGAATACGCGCGGACGCTGCCGGGACGGCAGTCGTTCAGCGGCACGCTGGGTGCTCGGATCGCGGTGTCGGGGCTGGGGAACGACGTCCGCAACCTTCAGGGCGAGGGGGAGGCGCACATCACCGAGGGAACGCTGGGCGAGCTGCCGCCGGTCCTCAAGCTCGCGCGGATCGTCAACCGCTTTCTCGACGTCGCCCCCTCCGCCGACACCCCGCGAAACCGGGGCAAGACGGCGTTTGACTCGGCCGACGTCGTCTTCACCATCCAGAATGGAACCACGACCTTCGACCCGATCAAGTTCACGGGCAACGCGATCAGTCTTCAGGGACAGGGGACCATGGGGCCCACCGGCGCGCTCGACCTCAAGCTGTCGGTGCTCTGGGGCCGCGATCGCATCCACGTTCCAGTACTCTCGGATTTCGCCCGCGAGGCGTCGACTCCGTTCCTGATCGCGCGCATCAAGGGAACGCTCGCCAACCCCCTGCCCAAGCTCGAGCCCCTGCCCCAGTTCGGCGAGTTTCTCAAGAAACTCAGACAATGACATTTTTGTTTTTTGATTCTCGCTGGATCGATTCGGCGGTCTACATGAGGGCGGTTCACGGATCTGTGTCATCGGGGTGGTCTTGGATCATCGTGCGGGGTTACACTTGTCATGGCGAGACCCGATTTTCTTGATGTGGACCCCCGGGGGCTCCACGTCCCGCCA
>DAIDHE010000386.1 GCA_027459775.1 Planctomycetales bacterium
GGCGACGGCGGTGGTGTGGGACGTGGGCGCGGGTTCGGGGGCGGTGGCGATCGAGGCCGCCCAGCTCGCCAGCCAGGGGGTGGTCTACGCGATCGAGCCCGAGCCGTCGGACATCGGCCTGATCGAGGCCAACGCCGAGGCTTACGGGGTTCCCAACGTGCGGACGGTGCTGGGCCGCGCGCCCGAGGTCTTCGCCGCGCTCCCCGACCCCGACGCCGTGTTCGTGGGTGGGGCGGGCCGGCAGGTCGACACGATCCTTCAGGCGGCTTTCGCGCGGCTTGGCCAGGGAGGCAGCCTGGTCGTCAACATCGCGACCATTGAGGGACTCGCCGCCGCCCACCAGACGCTGAAGCGTCTGTGCGGCGAAGTTCGCGTCTGGAACGTCTCGATCGCGCGCGGCATCGAACAGATGGACCGCCTGCGATTCGAGGCGGTCCCGCCCAGCTTCCTTCTGGCCGTCACCAAGCCCGGTCCCGCCCCGGACTGACCCACCCGGCCGCGACGTCTTTTCAGGACACGATTCCAGAGGAGCCCGGCGCCAATGGCCCAATCGCCCGAGGAAGAACTCGACCTGATCGCCGTCGGCGCACATCCCGACGACGTCGAGATCGCCTGCGGGGGAACGCTCGCCCGGCTCGCCGAGCTGGGTTACCGGGTGGGGGTGGTCGACCTCACCGATGGCGAGCCGACCCCGGGCTCGCCTGGTCCCGAGGTCCGGCTCGAGGAGGCCAGGCGCGCGGGTGAAATCCTGGGCGTCGCCGTCCGCGAAAACCTCAACTTGCCCAATCGCCGGCTGTTCGACTCGTTCGAGGCCCGGGTTGCGCTCGCCACGATCTTTCGCCGCCTGAGGCCCAAGGTTGTCCTGGGCTTCGCCGGCAAGACGGTCCTGGCCTCGCCCGACCACTTCCAGGCCATGCTTATCACCGACGCGGCGGTCTTTTACAGCAGGCTCTCCAAGTGGGACGAGTACTTCGACGGCCTCCCGACTCACGCGGTCTCGAATCAGCTCGGGTTCCCGATCGGCCTCCATGGATTGGACTTGCCCGAGTCTTCCGGTTACATTGTCGCCGATATTGGTTCGACGCTCGCGCGCAAGCTCGAGGCGATCGCCGCCTACAAGACCCAGTTTCCCCCCGCCAAGTCGGGTATCTTTCGGACGGTCGAGGCGATGAATCGCTATCAAGGCGCGACGGCGGGCTTTGAGGCGGGCGAGGTGTTCGTGACGTACCGATCGGTCGGCGTCGGCGACGTGATGAAGTGGGCCAGCCCTGCCCACGGCCGCACGTAGCGAATCGCCGAACGCCGGGGCGGGTCACGAGCCCTCCCGCCCGGGCGTAACCCATTGCTCGGGGCTCTCGAACCGCCGCTTGCTCTGGATCTGGCCCCTGGAAGGGTAACGTTCCGTGAAACCATTCTCGCGATTCGTGGCCTGGCTCAAGCGCCTCGGGAACGCGAGACCCCAGCCCGAGGAAGACAAGACCGAGGAGTTCGCCACGCTGTCGTCGTTCACCCTGCTCCCCGGCAAGCTCAAGCTCCGCGTGGGCGTGGTCTCGGTGACCGGGAATTATCGCGAGCACAACGAAGACAACTTTTACGTACCGGGCCGGCGTTCGGTGCGGCAGGAAGGCGGCCACGACAGCAAGGCCGAGGGGGCATCGCTCACCCTCGACCCGCCGACCCTGTTCATCGTGGCCGACGGGATGGGCGGCCAACAGGCCGGCGAGCAGGCGAGCTTGATGGCCGTCGAGCTCATCCCCCGCGCGATCGCCAAGCGGCTCATGCCCGAGCCCTGCGACCCCGCCCGCACCAAGGAGGCGATCCGCGAGGCGGTCGCCGAGGTCAATCAAGAGATTCTGGGCAGCTCCGGGGCGGTCAGCCACTTCAGCAATATGGGAACCACGGTCGTGCTGGCCCAGTACTGCAAGGACCGGCTCTTCGTGGCCGGGATCGGCGATTCCCGCGCTTATCGGCTGCGCGACGGCCGCATGGAGCAGCTCACCCAGGACCACTCGCTCGCCGACGCCCTGCGGATCGCCGGCACCATCACTCCGGAAGAGGTTCCCAATCATAAGTTCAAGAACGTCCTTTACTTGTACCTGGGTTGCAAGGACGCGCGCAATGGTCCCGAGGAAATACGCATCCTGGACGTCCGCCCCGGAGACCGCCTGGTCATGGCCTCCGACGGGCTTACGGGGTGGGTCTCCGACCGCGAGCTCGCCCGCGTGCTGGGGACGGTCGACGACCCCCAGCAAGCCGCCGTCATCCTGAAGGATCTGGCCCTCGCCAACGACTCCAAGGACAATATCACCTGCCTGATCGTGCACGCGGTCGCGCAGCAGGAGCCAACCGACGGCGCGGGCGCGAGCACCGACTCGATCGACCCCGAGGGGGGCGCTTGAAGCCGCGTTAACCACGAGAACATAATGACGTCGCTGGACGACTTCACCGCGAACGTCGCGAGCTCGGGACTGGTCGATCCCGAGAGCCTGGCCCGGCATCGCGCCTTGATGGACGGACGCAAGGAGCCTGAGCCCGCCCTGGAGCTCGCCAGGCGCCTGATCCAGGCCGGCCTCTTGACCTCGTATCAGGCGCGAAAGCTCCTGGATGGGGCCACTCGCGGCTTTTTCCTGGGCGGATACCGTCTGCTTCGTCCCCTGGGCGAAGGGGGCATGGGCAAGGTCTTCCTCGCCGAGGGCCCGGGCCGCGACCGCGTCGCCATCAAGGTCTTGCCTCCCAAGAAGATCCTCGAGGAAGCCAACGCGCTCGCCCGGTTTTATCGCGAGATGGAGCTCTCCAAGCGCTGCGTGCACCAGAACCTGGCCCGCACGATCGCGGTCGGGGCCGAGGGCGAGATCCATTACATGGTGATGGAATACATCGCCGGCAAGAGCCTCTATGACATCGTCCGCGACCCTCGCCGCGGCCCTCTTCGCGTACCGGACGCCGCCCGGCTGTTTCTGCAGCTCGCCGACGGGCTCGAGTCAGCCCACCTGGCCGGGCTGGTGCACCGCGACATCAAGCCCTCGAACATCATGATCACCCCCGGCGGCGACGTGAAACTGCTCGATATGGGGTTGGCCCGCGCGGTCGACGAGGACGCCGGCCTGACCCGCGCTGGCGTGGTGCTGGGCACGCTCGACTACGCCAGCCCCGAGCAGCTCCGCGACGCCGCCTCGGCCGACGTCCGCAGCGATCTTTACAGCGTGGGCTGCACCCTCTATTTCGCCCTCGCCGGCCGCCCTCCGTTCGAAGGGGGCAACATGATCAACAAGATTTTCCGCCAGCGCATGGAAGACCCGGATCGGATCGAGAAAATCGCCAAGGGAGTGCCGGCCGCCTTTGCCACGATCGTCCGCAAGCTGATGAACAAGAAGCCCGAGGAACGATACCAGAACTGCACCGAGCTCAAGATCGACCTGGCGCGCTGGCTCGACCCCGCCCGAGTGAAGTCCGTCCTGGGTGCTGAGGCCCTCGACCGCCGCGCCTTCCGGCCGCCTGAAATCCTCGACGACGATCTCCGGCTCTACGACGCGCTCACCGACCCCGGCGG
>DAIDHE010000168.1 GCA_027459775.1 Planctomycetales bacterium
GCGCCCGCTGCTTGCTCGAGCGCTTCGGCCTGGGCGACCGGGCGCACGCCATGCCGCGCGCGCTTTCGGGGGGCCAGCAACAGCGCGTGGCGATCGCGCGGGCGCTCGCGATGGCGCCCCAGGCGATCCTGTTTGACGAGCCCACCAGCGCCCTCGACCCCCGCTCGACGGCCGAGGTTCTGGCCGTCATGGCCGACCTCGCGGCCGACGGTCTGACGATGATCATCGTCAGCCACGCCATGGGGTTTGCGCGGCAAGTCGCCGACACGGTCCATGTTCTGTGTGGCGGCCGGATCGTCGAGTCGGGATCCCCCGCGCAAATCCTCGAAGCCCCGGCCCACGACGCCACTCGCCGCCTGCTCCAGGAGGTGCAGGCGGCGTAGCCAGGGCTTCGTGAGATTCCACCCGCGACTCCGATGTTTCATCACCCACTTCTTCAGGCGCGGGGAAACCACGCGGCGAGGGTGCCCTTCAGCTTGAGAAACGCCGGATCGGTGCAGTGCTTGAGGCTGAGACTGGCGGCGATCTCGGCGAAGAGGGCCGACGAGGCGGGTTTGCGTTTTTCCCGAAGGGCGGCTTCCTTCGCCTCCTTGGGCCTCGCTGGCTTCAGCGCTCCCGGCTGAAGATGCCCAAGCGCCGCCAGCCAATCCCAGAGAGCGCCAATGTCGCTTTCCCAGCCAAGCGCCCTCGACACATGAGGCGACCGGGACCAGATCCAGGCGTCAAGCTCGGGCTCGATCACGATCGAACGCGCCTGATCACCCCATCCCGACGCCTCCAATCGACCCTCGACCTCGGTCTCGAGTCGTTCACGCGGTTCATGGTTCCGGCCGCACCCATCGCGATCGAACACCACGAGCGCATGGCTCGCCCGCCGATGAGAGGCTCTCAAGAAGTCGGCGCCGTCGCGCAGACACCCGGGATCGTGCTGGGGATGCGGCAGAATCTCGCAACGGATCGGTCTGATCCCCAGCGACTCCGGCCGCTTGAGGATTCCATGAAGGGCTGCCTTCATGCTCAGGTCGGCGGTCAAGACGACGAGGTCGATCATCGCTGGTCCCCCGTCTCCCCCAGCACCCCGGCGGCGAAGAGCACGCCCAGGTTCGTCTCTCCTCGCCAATCGGTGAGCGCGGGATGACGACTGCCCAGTACGATGTCGGTCTCTCCTTGATCGGTCTTGGCGAAACAGAGCACCGTGTCAGGGTCGGCCAGCCCCAGGATGACCGGCGAATGGGTCGCCAGCAAGACCTGAGCGTCGTACACCGTCGAGAGCGACTGATACATCGCGTCGACCGCCAACGGATGAACTCCGTTCTCGGGCTTCTCGATCAGATAAGCACCCCGAAAATCTCCACTGTAAGCCAGAAGCGTGAGGGCCAGCAGCCTCAGTGTTCCATCCGAAGTGGTCCACGATGGAACCTTGAGCCCACTCTTGTAAACCAGCATCAGATAAGCATGTCTATCGTCTTGGCGTTCGACGATCTCGACGTCCTCGAGATCCTCGAGCGCGGTTCGCAGGTGCGAGATCCAGTCGCGATAGCGATCGTGCGCGGTCTGTTTGAGGTTGGTGATCGCCCATGGGAGATACGATCCGTCGGCCTGGAATCCATGCCTTTTTCCGGGCGGGCTGGCGAGCCGTAGCGCTCGGCTGTCGAGCGCGAGCGACCGCACTCCCTCGGTGAGCAGGCCGCGCAACCAAGAGACCACGGGAAACTTGCTCTCGTCGGCGGGAAGATGGCCAAGAGCCGACTTGCGCGCTCCCCATTTGACGCGCGTCTTCCAACCCTTTCTCCCGTGGGCTGGGTTTTCCTCGTCGTATTGATCAATGCCTGCCTCGGTCTTGATGATGACCGCCCGAGCATTGCTGGGCGCTCTGCCCGTGAGAATCGTGGTCGGCGGCCGGATGTAGCCTGGGAAGAGACCCTGTGTTTTTTCGGTTCGAGGCTTTTCCTCGGGCGCGAGCAAGAGCGCCTTCTCGGTGAGGATCGCCAGCTCGTGGGGATCGGGCTTGAGGCCGATCTTGACCTCGTAACGGACCGCCCCAAATCGTGTTTTGCCCGTTTCCGCGATCTCGGCCGGTATGGGAGCTTCGACGGCGAGCTCGAAATGGTCGCCCGTGCGGCCCCAGACCAGGTCGTGGAAGTTCCGCGTTCGGGAGTCGACGGCGGCCTCCAGGCCCTCGGAGACGAGGTGACCGAGAAACGCGACGACGTCGAGAAACGTCGATTTGCCACTCGCGTTGGCGCCGACCAGGATGCTGAACGGCCCCAGATCCTGGTTGACGTGGCGGAGCGAACGGTAATTGAGAGCCTCGATCCGGCCGATCACGGGTTCGCCTCCGGGCGTGGGAGCGCGACCGAGCCGGCGGCGGCCGCCAGGGCCAGGAAGCCGATCATGATGAGCAGGCCGCCCAGGGGGGTGATCGCGCCCAGCCAGCGGACGCCGGTGACGGCCAGGACGTAGAGCGTGCCCGAGAAGACCAGCGAGCCCGCGAAGAGCGCCCAGCCCGCGACCGCCGCGGCCCCCCCCGGCCGCCCCAGCGCCGTCACGGCGCCCACGGCCAAAAGCGCGAGCGCGCAATACATATGATACTGCGCGGCCACTTGATAATCATGCTCGAGCCGCGCCGCGGAAAGGCCGCCGGGAAGGTTTCCGGCCGACTGGAACCGCTCTTGAAGGCCATGCGCGCCAAACGCGCCCATCGCCACCGCCAGAAAACCCCAGATTGCTCCCAGCCGAAACCAGAACGAGGCGCTCATCGTGTATTCTCCTTCACGGACCCTGGATGATCGTTGGCGCTATTGTCCGAAAGTGGGGCCGGCGAATGCAAACTCCCCTCTGGGGGTCGCTCAAAGGCTGAGCTGGGCGGCGCCGAGCGGCGGCGCGACGCCGGGTACGACCATCGCGCGGATCTCGGCGGCGAGAAACAGCGAGCCGGTGACGCAGATCAGGTCGCCCGGCCCGGCGGCTGCCCGCGCGTGCTCGAGAGCCGCGGCCGGGTCGGGTATGACCTCGGCCCGGCGACCCAGGAGCGCGGCGATTTCGGCGACCGTCTCCGCGGCGTCGGCCCTGGGATTGTGCTGATATCGGGTGGCGATCACCCGGTCGAAGAGCGGGAGCAACGCCCGAAGCTGACCCGCCACGTCCTTTTCGCGGCTGGTCCCGAAGACCAGGATCCGCCGCGAGGGAGGGAAAAAGAGGCACAGGGTCTCGGCGAGCGCGGCCGCCGACGCGGCGTTGTGCGCGCCATCGATCACCAGGGTCGGGCGCGAGCCGGCGATCTCGACCCGGGCGGGCCATTCCAGTCGTGAAAAGGCCCGGACGACGTGCTCGCGCGCGACCTCGAGATCGGGCTCGAGCTCCGCGAGCTGATCGAGCGCCGCCAGCGCGATCGCCGCGTTCTCGGCCTGGTGCGAACCCAGAAGCGGCAGCTCGAGCTCGCCCCAGTCGCGCCGCCACGTTTCGCTCCGCGCGCGGCCCCGGGTCGGACCGAGCAGGGGAGGAGCGGGCGGGATCGATTCAACATGAAAGTCGACGTCGATTTCACGAGCGGCCGCGCCCCGCGCGGCCGCGATCGCCCGTAGCACCCGCCGCGCCTCGGGCGCTCGAGCACCCAACACGGCCGGGCGCCCGCGTTTGAGAATCCCCCCCCTCTCGCGCGCGATCGACGCCAGGTCGTCGCCCAGTTGCCGCGTGTGGTCGAGCGAGATGTTGGTGACCACCTCGAGCGCGGGCCGGACGACGTTGGTCGAGTCCAATCGACCCCCCATGCCGACCTCGAGCACGATCACGCGCGCACCCAGGCTTGCGAAGTGGAGCAGGCCCATCGCCGTCGTGAGCTCGAAAAACGTCGCGCCCTCCGCCGTCCGGCCTCTGGCGTCTTGCTCAAGCCGCCCCTCGGCCGCGCGCACCTGGTCGACCAGTTCGACGATCCGCTCGGGCGCGGCCGCCGCGCCGTCCACGGCGAATCGCTCCTCGAGCCTGTGCAGATGGGGCGACGAGAACAGCCCCGTGCGGATGCCGGCCGCGGTAAGGCACGCCGCCGCCATCGCCGCCGTCGAGCCCTTGCCCTTGGTGCCGGCCACGTGAATGATGGTCGCCCCCGCCTGGGGATCGCCCAGCTTCTTGAGCAGCCGCCGCATCCGGCCCAGCTTGAGCTCGCTCGCGAGCACCGGCATGCCCAGGCGCTCGTAGTTCAGCCGGCCGTAGAGATAATCCAGGCGCTCTTGGTAGTCGTGCGACATGCTGGGTGGGTGTGAGTGTGGACGCCTTCAG
>DAIDHE010000421.1 GCA_027459775.1 Planctomycetales bacterium
CGGAGGGCCGGATTCAGGCCGTAGCCCATGGCGAGCAGCTTGACCGGGTGCAGCGTGCGCTTGGGAATCCCCTGCTCCATTTGAATGCGGCATGCGCCACATTCGGTCGAGCCGATTTCGATGTCGCTCTCGCGCAGCCGCCTGAGCAGGCCCCGGCCTGCGCGCCGCGAGGGCCAGAATCGGTCGCGCGCCAGTCCATACGTCGCCCCCATGCCCGAGCAGCCGCGATCGATGAATTCGACGTCCAGCCCGAGTAGCTTGCGCAAAAGCTCATAGCCCGGCATGCCCACGTCGAGCGCCCGCAGATGGCACGGTTGGTGATATCCCACCCTGGCCGAGAGGGGCTCGGTCGGCCGGGGCATGAGCCCACGCTCCTCGAGCCCGAGCAGGTAATGGCCCACGTCCATGGTGTTGGCGGCGACCAACGCGGCGTCGAGATCCTCGGTGAGCCGGGTGTACTCGCGGCGGATCATGAGCGCGGCCGTGGGCTCGGAGCAGACGATCGTGTAGCCGTCGCGGACGGCGTTGGCCAGGATCCTGAGATTGGCGAGGGCCTGCTCGCGGGCATGGTCGACGTCGCCGACGATCAGGGCCGACATCCCCGAGGCCCGCTGCTTCTCCGGCACGTGGACGTTGACCCCGGCGAGCTGAAGCACCGACACGACCGACTCGGCGAGCTCCTGGTCGTAGTAATTGGCGTAGACATCGACGAAATAGACGACGCGGGGGCCCGGGATCTGGGGCCGGGGCTTCGTGAGGCCCATCCGGGCCGCGCGGTGGACGAACGACGTCCGCGAAACGCGCGGCAGAATGCGGCGGCTGGAGAGCCCCATCAGCCGCTCGAGCAGCCATCGCGAGCCCCGCCCGCCCAGGAGCAAGTTGGTAAGCACGGGCATTCGAGCGCCCAGTCGCGCCCAGAACTCGATCCTGGAAAAAATCCAGTCGCTGGGCGCGAGGCCGTGGTTCTCGACATAGGCCGCCTTGGCCTCGAGCATGAGCGACGAGACGTCGACGCCCGAGGGGCATTCGGATTCACAGAGCTTGCAGTGAATGCAGAGATCGGCCCGCGTCTTGAGCTCCTCAGCGCCCCAGAGCCTGGGATCGACGAGGCCGGCGGCGATCTGGCGGATGAGATTGGCCTGGCCGCGGGGCGATGCTTCCTCGCGGCGCGACGCGCGGAAACTAGGGCACATGCGCCAGGTGGGATCGAGAGTGCGGCATGCGCCGCAACCGTTGCAGGCCGAGGCGGTCTCGACCAGCGAGCGCGCGGGCCAGCGCAGTGAGGCCTGAAGGTTTTCGACCGCCGGCGCAAGGGCCGGCGCCAGGGAGGCCGACAGGGCCTCGACGGTCTGGGCAGGGAGCGCTTTGATCTCGGCGCTCGATGACGAGCTCGACGACACGCTCGAGCCCCCGCTCGAATCGATCGGCCGCGCGGGGGCGACCCTGCGCCTCAGGTCGCGGGTCAGCGGCCGTGAATCGTCCGCCACGACCTTGCCGGGATTGAGCAGGTTCTCCGGATCAAACGCCTGCTTGATTTCATGAAATACTTGTATCAGCTCGCCATACTGAGCGCGCAAGAATGGCGTCCGCACCAGCCCCAGGGCGCGGCTGCTGGAAATCGAGCCGCCGGCCTGGATGACGATCTCGTGGCAGGCGGCGGCGAGGGGCTCGAGCTTGGCCTGGTCGTCGGGGCTCGAGA
>DAIDHE010000174.1 GCA_027459775.1 Planctomycetales bacterium
CTGCTGGGGCGTGGGCGGCCGCCAATCGCGGACCGACGCCAAGTACGGCAACATCTACGACCACTTCTCCGTCGTCTATGAATACCCCGACGGCGTCCGCGGCTATCACCACTGCCGGCACTGGATCAATACGGCGAGCCAGGTCAAGGATTACATCCTGGGCTCGGACGGCGTCGCCGACGTGTTCGGCAATTCGATCAGCGGCAAGAACCGCTGGCGCTTCCGGAGCGAGAAACGCCCCCGCGACATGTATCAGTCCGAGCACGACGAACTGTTCGCCGCGATCCGGGCGGGCAAGCCCCTGAACAACGGCGCACAGGCGGCCAACAGCACGCTGCTGGCGCTCATGGGCCGGGCCGCCGCCTACACTGGCAAGGTCGTCACGCCCGAGATGATCCTGACATCGAAGGAAGACCTGAGCCCCCGCGAATACGCCTTCGGCCCGCTGCCGGCGGCTCCGATTCCCATTCCAGGCGTGACTTCGATCGCCTGAAGACGGACGCGTAACTCAAAATCCGTGCGGTCGAGCCTCGACATTTCGCCGCGGCTCGACCAAGATTCCTGGCCTGGAAGCGAACATTCCATCACGAGCCGGAGGTTCGGCCGGCTCGTGAGGCGATGAGGCGAACCCGAGCGACAATCCCCAGGCGTATCGAGCAACACCATGTCGACCAACGATCCCGATTTCTTTCAGGCGCCCAAATACACCCCGGAGTCGTTCCAGCCGCCCAAGCAGCGCGGCTGCTTCTTCTACGGCTGCATCATCGCCAGCGTCCTGGCGGTGCTCATGGTCGCGTTCGTGGGCGTGGTCGGGGTCATCGGATATCGGTTCGCGAGGCAGGTGATCGAGGATTACACGTCCACCCAGCCCCGCGAGCTCCCCAAGGTGGAGATCTCCGACGAGGCCCGCAAGGCCGTCAAGGTCCGGTTCGACGAATTCCGCGCGGCCGTGAGGTCAGGCACTCCCACCGAGCCGCTCGTGCTTTCGAGCGACGACCTCAACGCCTTGATCGAGCAAGACCCCGACCTCAAGGGGAAGATCTTCGTCAAGATCGAGGACGACATCGTCAAGGGACAGATCAGCATCCCGCTCGAGTCAATTGGGCTGCCGCTCTTCAAGGGGCGATACCTGAACGGCGAGGCCGACATCAAGGCGTCGCTCATTAGCGGCGTGCTGATCGTCACCCTCGACTCGATCGAGGTCAACGGCAAGCGCCCCCCCGAGCAAATGCTTCAGGAACTGCGCCGGCAAAACCTCGTCCAGGACATCACCAAGGACGCGGACAACGCCGAGATGATCCGCAAGCTCGACAGCATCCAGATCAAGGATGGCAAGATCATCGTCACGGCGCGGGCCAAGACGCCCAAGAACGAAGCCGAGAAGAAAGAGACGCCCGCCGCCAAGGACACGTCCAAGGCCAACGACGCGCCCGCCGCGAAAAAGGCCTCGCCAGCCGGTGAGCCGGCGAGTGCCAAACAAACTCCCGCAACCGCGAACGATGCCCCGAAAAATGGCGCTCCGGCGCAGATCAAGATCGAGCCCCCCGCCGCGGCGCCCAAGCCATGACAGCGCGACCGGCGGGGATCGCTCGAGACTGCCAGCGCCCGTCACCGTAGAATCAACCAGGACTCGCGAGCTTACCGAGATCGACCAGACCAAGGAGACGACATGCGTCGAGGATCACGCGGCAACCAGGCCCTTTTCACCCTGATCGCCCTGGGCGGGTTTGCGCTCGTCGCGCGGGCGGCGGACGCCCCCAAGAAGGTCGTCTCGGTCGAGGGGATCACCGAATACAAGCTCGAAAACGGCCTGCGCGTGCTGTTGTTTCCCGATCCCACGCGGGCCAAGGCGACCGTCAATCTGACCGTCTTCGTCGGCTCGCGGCACGAGGGCTACGGCGAAACCGGCATGGCGCACCTGCTCGAGCACATGCTCTTCAAGCCCACCCCAACCCACCCCGACATCCCGGGGGCGATGAAGGAACGTGGAGCACAGTTCAACGGATCAACATGGCTCGACCGCACCAATTATTACGAGACCCTCCCCGCCACCGACGACAACCTCGAATTCGCGATCAAGCTCGAGGCCGACCGCCTGGTGAATTGCCCGATCAAGCCCGAGGATCTGGCGACCGAGTTCTCGGTCGTCCGCAACGAGTTCGAGAACGGCGAGAATTCCCCCGGTCGCGTGCTGTCGCAGCGGATGACCGCCGTCGCCTTCGAATGGCACAACTACGGCAAATCGACGATCGGCAATCGAAGCGACATCGAGCGAGTACCGGTCGACAATCTCCGCGCCTTCTACAAGAAGTTTTATCAGCCCGACAATGCGATGCTGGTGATCGCGGGCAAGTTCGACGAGAAGAAAGCGCTCGAGTTGGTCGCACGGTATTTCGGCGCCATTCCCAAGGCCGACCGCAAGCTGCCCCAGACCTATACCGAAGAGCCGCCTCAGGACGGCGAGCGAACCGTGACCCTCAGGCGCGTCGGCGACGTGGGCCTGGTGGGCATGCTCTTTCACGTGCCGGCGGGCTCGCATGAAGAGTACCCTGCGGTCGAGATCCTGGCCGACGTTCTGGGGGCGGAGCCGTCGGGTCCGCTCTACAAGGCTCTCGTCGAGACCAAGCT
Organism: Planctomycetales bacterium; assembly: GCA_027459775.1. Lineage (GTDB taxonomy): Bacteria > Planctomycetota > Planctomycetia > Isosphaerales > Isosphaeraceae > JAKBAP01. The sequence goes on from DAIDHE010000174.1 coordinate 2,629, forward strand.
GGCGACCTCGATTTCAGTCGGGGCCGAGGCCTGCCACGACCCGGCCACGCTCGAGATCACGGCCGAGGTCGACGGCAAGGATCCGCTCAAGCTCGAGCGCGTCCGCCGCGCCCTGCAAGAGGCGATCGACAAGGTTCTGGCCTCGGGGGTCTCGCAAGAAGACGTCGAACGCGCCCGCAGGCGTTACCTCAAGGAGCGCGAGCTGGCGGCCTCCGATCCCAACCGGATCGCGATTCAGCTCAGCGAGTGGGCCGCCCAGGGCGATTGGCGGCTCTATTTCCTGTTTCGAGACCGGATCGAAAAGGTCACGACGGCGCAGGTCAACGCAGCAGCCCGCGCTTATTTGACGCCCAGCAACCGCACCGTCGGCTACTTCATCCCCACGACCAAGCCCGAGCGCACCCCCGTGCAGGCCGCCCCCGACGTCGCCAGCCTGGTCAAGGACTACAAGGGACGAGAGGCCACGGTCGCGGCGAGCGAGGCTTTCGATTCGTCCCCCATGGCCATTGAAGCCAAGCTCCAGCACCCCGCCGCGATCGCCGGCGTGAAGCTCGTTTACCTGCCCAAGAAAACCCGCGGCGAGTCGGTCCAGTTTCGGCTGTCCCTGCACTACGGCGACGCCGAGAATCTCCGAGGCCTGAACGAGGCCGCCGGGATGCTCCCCGATCTGATGATGCGCGGGACCAAGAACATGACCCGCCAGCAAATCCAGGACGCCCTCGACAAGAACTTTGGTCGTCTGGGCGCGGGGGCGGGCGGGCGCATGATGCGCGGCATGAGCATGGGGGCGGGTATCGGCGTCCTCTCGTTCTCCGGTCAGACCAAGCGCGCCAACCTGCCCGCCGTGCTCGACATCCTGCGCCAGATCCTTCGCGAGCCCACCCTGCCCGCGAACGAGCTCGAGCTCATCAAGAACGAGGAAGTCGCCGGTCTCGAGCAAGGCCGCTCCGACCCGCTGCGCCTGGCGCTCAACCACAGCCAGCGCATCCTTTCCGACTACCAGAGCCACGACGTCCGCTACGTCCCCACGATCGACGAACAGATCGAGAGAACCAAGAAGTCGACAATCGAACAGATTCGCACACTTTATGGCGAATACCTCGGCGCCGACCAAGGCGAGCTGGCGATCGTCGGCGATTTCGACCCCTCCGAGATCGCGCCCGTCCTCGCCAGGATGTTCGAGGGATGGAAGGCCAAGAAGCCCTATGCACGGATCGAAAGCCCGTTCCAGCCCCAGGTCAAGGCCCGCCGCGACCGCCTGGAGACGCCCGACAAGGCCAACGCCGTCTACATCTCCGGCATGAGCATGCCGCTCAAGGACGACCACCCCGACTACCCGGCCCTCGTGGCGGGCAATTTCATTCTGGGTGGCGGGGCGCTTTCGTCGCGCATCGCCGACCGGCTGCGGCAGAAGGGGGGGCTCTCGTATACCGCGATGTCGATATTCGCGGCCAGTCCTCTCGACGTCCATGCGAATCTGATGGTTCTGGCCATCTACAATCCCATGAACGTCGATAAGGTGACCACCGGCGTCGACGAGGAGCTCGCGCGCCTGCTCAAGGACGGCGTGACCGAGTCCGAGCTCTCCAAGGCCAAGGCCGGTTACCTGAGCCAGCAACAGAATCAGCGAACGAACGACATGCTCCTGACAGTGCTCACCGGCACGAATCTCTTCTTGGGCCGTACGATGGCCTATCAAGCCGAGCTCGAGAAAAAGATCGGCGAGCTCACGCCCGAGATGGTCAACGCCGCCCTCCGCAAGCACATCGATCCCAGCCGGCTCTCGGTCGTGACGGCCGGCGATTTTGCCAAGAAGCCCGAGGGCGCCTCGAAGAAGTAGACCACGACCGGCGAGCCCGCCGGCCGCGACATCCAGGGGAGGCCACCAGATGCACAGACGCGATTTCTTGAAAAGCGCGACGGCCGCCGCGACCGTAGCCGCCGGGCCCTTCGTCCGGGGCGAGGACAAGGCGGGCTCGAGGAATCCGATCATCGGCAAGGGCGAATATCAGTACCAGTGCTTCCACGACTGGGCCAAGCCGCCCGAGAGCGTCCACTGGTTCGAGACCCACGGGGTCGCCGTCGACAAGGACGGCTTCATCTACATCAAGCATCGCGCGGGGGGCCAGAAACCCAGATCGCCCGCGGAGGCGCAAGACACCATCGTCGTCTACGACTCCAGCGGGAAGTTCGTCCGCTCGTTCGGCAAAGCCTATCACGGCGGCGGCCACGGCATCGACGTCCGCGAGGAAGACGGGCAAGAATATCTCTACCTTTCGTGCATGATGCCCGTCAACCTGGTGGTCAAGACCGATCTCAAGGGCGAGGTCGTCTGGATCAAGGAAGCTCCCAGCGAGGCCCACGTCTATGACAAGCCGGGCACGCCGTTCGCGCCGACCAACGTCGCTTTCGCCCCCGACGGCGGCTTCTACGTCGGCGACGGCTACGGCTCGAATTACATCCACCAGTACGACAAAAACGCGATGTGGGTCCGCACGTTCGGCGGCACCGGCGCGGATCCCGGCAAGTTCCGCACCCCGCACGGGCTCTGGCTCGACAACCGCCCCGGGCGCGAGACCGAGCTGGTCGTCGCCGATCGGGCCAACGCCCGGCTGCAATACCTGACGCTCGAGGGCAAGCCACTCTCGATCGATAAGGACGTCAGCTTCCCGGCCCATTTCGACATCCGCGGCGACATCCTCCTGGTCCCCGACCTGCACGCCCGCGTGACACTCTTTGACAAGAACAACGACGTCCTGGTCCATCTGGGATACGACCCCGCCTGGACCAAGGAAGTCCTGGACGGCTTCAAGGTCCGCGGCGACCCCAGCCGCTGGCCGGCCGGCAAATTCATTCATCCCCATGACGCCTGCTTCGATAAGGATGGGAACATCTTTGTCGCCGAGTGGGTCAGCACGGGGCGAGTTTCGTTCCTCAAGCGGGTGGGCTAATGCCGCCCGCCGCCAGCGCCTCGACAAGTGCGCTCGGCCGTGGTCTAGTGTGCGTGGCGGCGTCCCACGATCGCAACGACTCGTCGGCGGATCCTCGACCATGGACTCGCTTCGAGGCCAGCTTCTGATCGCATCGGCGGGTCTTCTCGACCCCAATTTCGCACGCTCGGTCGTGCTGATCGCCGTACATGGCGAGGAAGGAGCACTCGGGCTCATCCTGAACCGCGAGATGAGCCTGCCGATTCGCCAGGTCTGGTCACAGGTCAGCGAGGCTCCCTGCGAGCGTGACGAAAACGCGCGGCAGGGAGGGCCCGTCGGCGGCAGCCTGCTGGCGCTCCACGACCAACGCCCGATGGCCAACATGATCGTGACCGACCTTGTCTATCTCGCCACCGAGATCGCCGATATGGAACGGCTGGCGGGATCGAACGAGGGGCGGGTTCTGTTCTACATCGGGCATTCCGGCTGGGGGCCCGGTCAGCTCGAGCGCGAGATCGCCGACGGCTCCTGGCTCACTTTGGCCGCGACTCCCGACCATGTCTTCGGCGACCGCGAACCCATCACGCTCTGGCAAGAAACGATGATCGAGGTCGGCCGCGGCCAGATGCTCTCGATCATGCCCATCAAACACCCGCCCGAAGACCCTCGGGTCAATTGATCGCAGCCCATTTCACAACGCCGCCGGACCGCTCCAGGCAGATTGAATATGAGCACGTATCCGCGCCATCACCGGAGAGAGATCGTCGCGCGCCGTCATGGCCTCGATCACGTACGCGGAGCGCGCTTCTTGAGCGCGGCCGAGCGCCTGCGCGAGTTCGCCCGCGCTGGTCGCGCGTTCGCCTTGGGCCCCGAGCGCCCGCGCCATCGCGAGATAATCCCACGACCTGCGCTCGAAATAAGTCCGCGGGCGATCGACGGCCTCGAGCATGCCGTAGCCGCCGTTGTTGAGCAACAGCACGATCGGTCGCAGGCCCTGATCGACCATGGTCGCGAGCTCGGTCCCGGTCATCTGAAACGCCCCGTCGCCGACCAGGACGAACGGCCGCCGCTCGGGCGCTGCCATCCCCGCCCCGAGCGCCGCCGGCATCGCGAAACCCATCGACGAATAATAACCTGCCGCCAGGAACACGTCGGCCCGGATCTCGAGCCCGATGAACCAACTGTCGCCGACGTCCGCCACGAAGCTGTAGCGCGACTGATCGAGCCCGTTCAGGGCCGCGATGACGTCGGCCGTGCGCACCACGGCTGGCCGTGGTCTCCTGGGCGCACGGCTCTCGACGATGACCGGAAAGTCATCGGTCGCGGGCTCGGGGGCGGGTTCGCCCATGACCGGCCAATCGGCCGTGCCAAAGCCAAACCGCGGCGCGGCCCGCTCGCTCGGAGACGCCTTGGCCAGAAGCGCGCCTGCCACGGCGGCCATAGGCAACCCCTCGTAGGCGTGATGCCGCACCTCCACGCGATCGTGGCCGATCATGACGCGGGCGCTTGCCCCGATGCGCTGGGTCCAGAAGCCGGTTCCCAGGTCGGTGAGCAAGACGCCGACGCCCACCACGCAGTCGGAACCGTCGACCATTTCGCGAATCCTGGGATCGCCAAGTGCTCCCATGTAGATTCCCGCGAACTGGGGGTGGCTTTCGGGAAACGCGGCCTTGCCCAGCAGGTCGGTCACGACCGGCATTCTGAGTCGCTCGGCGAGCTCGATCATGGCCGCGGTGAGAGCATGCCTGCGCACGCCGACCCCCACGTACAGCACGGGTTGGCGCGCGGCGGCAATCATGGCGACGATCTCGCTGGTCGCTTCCTCGAGCGCGCCCGCCGAAACATGGCGGTCGTCCGCGGCGAGCGAGAGCCGGCCCACGGGGTCGGCGACAAGGGCCCGGACCAGGTCGCGGGGGATCTCGAGATAGCCGGGCCGCTTGGACCGCACCACGTTCGAGAGCACCCGATCGATGGTCGCCGGGGCCGTGGCGGGATCGTCGAGGATCGCCGCGTCGACCGTGACCTCGCGATAGATCCGCAACTGGCTCTCGAAGGTTTTGACCACATGATGCAAATGCAGATCCGGCCGTCTGAGCGCGACCTCGGGGCCGCCGCTCACGACCAGGAGCGGCGATTGCTCGGCATAGGCGCAGGCGACGGGGTTCAGGGTATTGAGCGCCCCGGGCCCGTACGTCACCAGCGCGACGCCCAGGCCGCGAAACCGCGCGTAGGCGTCGGCCGCGAAGCCGACGCCCGGCTCATGGGCGCAGACGACGGTCGGCATCCCGACTTCTTCTTGCACGGCGTAGACCGGCAAGACGAAGTCGCCCGGGATGCCAAACGTATGCTCAACCCCCAGCCCGCGAATTCGGTGAAACACATATTCTGTCAGATTCATGAGAGTGCCTCGGGACGAGTCGGTTCGCTCGGCCCCCTCATGATATCCCGCTCGAGCCCCCGTGTCTCGCGGCCGCCGCGGTTCGATCGATCACTTCGCCGATCGGCCCTCGCGGATGGCGATGGCGACCAGCTCGATCGCCGTGAGCCGTTGGGCGGGCGTCTCGAGCGACTTCGCGAGCTTGAGGGCCTCGATCGGCTTGCCGTCGCGCGCCATCTGGCCGACCAGATTCGCCGTGATGATGTCGCGCATGCCGCCCGCCAGTCCTTGAGCGACTCGCATCCCGTCCGCTTGATCGACGAGTTTGGCGCGAGCGAAGGCCGCGGCCGTCTTGCGGGCATTTTCGTTGATCGCCGGTTCAAACTCCATTTCGAAATCGACATACGAGTGCGCGGAGAACACTCGCATCGGGCGCACCGCGCCCATCTGGGCCTTGGCGTCGGCGGGCGGCCCATTCTCGAGGAAAGCCAGCCCCTTGCGACGAAGATCGATCGCGACGGCATGGTCGCCGCGCTTGGCCCAGTCGTCGGCGATCCGGGCGAGGGCCCGGTGTTTTTCAAGACCCGGATAGTCGCGAATGGCCTGGGCGGTCAGGGTCGCGACGGCGAGCTCCCCCGCATCGGCCTGGAGCCCGACCAGCATCGTCAGAGCCCGCGACCGAACCGGCTCCTTGAGGCCAAGCGCGACAGTGCTCGCCTCGCCGATCAACGAATTCGCCAGGCCCCGTTCCAGGCCGCTAGCGGCTTGAGCAATCGCGATCAAGGCGACGACCTTTTGCTCGGGCGTCGGCACGGCGCGCGAAAGCGCGACGGCCTGAGACAGCAGTGCCTTCGCCTCGGCCTGGGATGCCGCCCCGGGATCCGACTTGGCCCTCGTTTCGGCGACCAACCCCAACGTGACGGGCTTGACCGCGTCGTAGAACCCATCGGCCGGGCCGGGATAATCGGTCCGCTTGATCGATGGCATCGACAGACAAGTCGCGCGAGCCGCGACGAAATCGTCGGCCTTGGCCTGCAGATGCGCGATCATCGACAGCAGCCGAGCCTGGTGAAGAGGCTCGACGCCGGCGCGAACCGCCTGGGCGATCTTGGGAAGGGCGCGGCGAGCCATGTCTCGGTTCTTGAGCGCGAACGACTCAGCGCCGATCGTGATCTTGATGGACGCCTGATCGAGCCAGGCGCCCGTCGGGTGGTCGTCAACCAGCGCGTCGATCATCATCCGGAACGCGGGCGGACGCGCCGCTCGATCGAGGGTGGTCATGACCTCGATCGCCTGGTCGACCTCGTCCGTCTCGGTCAGGAATCGCGCGAGGTAGGGGAGGACGTCGGCCCTTTCCTCGACGGTGGTCAGCGTGGCGGCGAGTCGCCGGGCTTCGGTGAGGGTCGCTCGCCACTCGGGGTTGCCGGCCTTGTGTTGGATCACGCCGACCGCGCCCCGCGTCATCACTTTCCACGATCGCATCTCGGCCTTGATCGAGGCCGTCACCACGCCCGGATTAAGACGGTTGGGGGTTGTCTCGTTTCGCGTCGTCGGGTTGGCGTCGGCCATCTTCAGGGCGTCCCGGGCGATCGCGATCGCCTGGGCCCGATCGCCGAGCGCGAGCCATTCCTCGGCGATCAAGAACAGAAGCTCGCAGCGAAACATGGTCGCCCGCAAGCTGGCCCCGCCCTCGGGGTCTGGAGGTTGGACGCCCTTCACGCCGTCAGGCTCGAGGAGGTTGTTCATTGCGCTCACGATCGCCTTGTCGGTGACGAAACGGATTTGTTTTTGCACGCGATCCAGAGTCGCGCGGGCGGCCGCGTGGTCGCCAGCCTTGCGCTGATTCTGGGCGACGCGGATCAGCACCGTCCCCGGCAAGACGACGCCCGCGTCGCCATCGGCGAGAGCAGCCGATTCACCGAGCTTCTTGAGAGTCCCCAGCGCCCCCGCTCGATCCCCCACCGCGAGCTGGGCCGAGGCGACATCGATCATCGCCATCGGCTTCGACATCCGATCGGCGGGGTCGTGGGGCAGGGCGGCCAGATCGGCGGCCGCTTGTGCGAGCGCCTGGCCGATCTCCCGATCTTTCCCATCTACAGGGGGGTCCGAAGCCCGCAGGCCGACGGCCATGAGGGCCGCCACGACGACCGCGCCCGCCAGGCCGAGTCCTTCCGGCATGGTCAATTTCATCGAACGATCTCCTGGGTTCAAAAGCCGGCGAATCCGCGTCGCGGCCAGGCGGTCCGCCAGGGCCGACGCGACCCCAGGGCCCGGCCGACGCGACGTCGCCATGAGCAACAACATCTCCGCATACGCGAACGGCTCGCCCAGCCGCCCCACGACCAGACGGTCGCAGGCGAGCTCGCGCTCGAGCCGAACCCACGCCGACAGCCGCCACGCCGCCGGATGGAAAAACAACAGCGCCTCGATCACGCGCTGGATGATGTTCACAAGATTATCCCAGCGCCTCACGTGGGCCAGCTCGTGCAACAGCACCATCTCGAGCTCGGCGGGCGTCCAGCCGGTGAGCGCGGCCGAGGGGAGCAAGATCAGCGGGCGAACGAGGCCGATCAGGATCGGCCCGGCGAGCCGGTCGCAGACGCCGACCGAGACCCGCCGCGCGATCCTGAGCGAGCCGGCCAAGGCGCGGCACCGGCTTTCGATCTCGCCGCCCGCGACCAGCCGGCTCGAGCGCCTCAGGCGCTCGACGCCGATCACGCCAAGGGCCAGCGAAACCAGGGTCAGGCACGAGCCGGCCAGCCAGACCCAGGGCAAGAACGCCACCACGGGCTCGAGGCGACTTTGGACGGGTACGCGATTTCGCCCTTCGGGTGCAAGCATAACATGCGAATCTGCAGTCTTCATTATACTGTCATGTGTCACCAATGATGTTGTCTCGATCGGAACGTTCTCGACGGCGACCGCCGTGTTCACCGCGACGGGAGGCTCATAAGCCCATGCGAAGATCACCATTGGCGCGAGGCCCAGGGCGGCCAGGAAGACAAGCGCGATCACGTAGCGGATTTCGGGCCGGGCCGAGCGGGTCGCCCGGCCCGCGATCGCGGCGGCCGCCCCGATCGTCGCGCCGACCCACAAGACATGAAGCATCGTCCAGCCCACGGCCAGCGACAGTGCGTCGTGCGATCCGGGAAGGGCGTTCATCGGTTGCTTCCTTTCTTCCGCTTGGTGGCCGCTTGTTTCTTGCTCGACTCCAACAGGTCGCGGAGCTCGTCGCGCTCGCGGGCGTCGAGCTGGCCTTGCTCGATCAAATGGGCCACGAGCCGCCGCGCGGAGCCGTCGAAAACATGATCGACGAGCTTGCCGATCAAACCCGAGACCGCCTGCGTTCGGCTCAACCGAGCACGCCAGAGGTAGCCCTTGGGGCCGTCCTCGCGCTCGACCAGATCCTTGTCGAGCATCATCTTGAGCACGGTCGCCACGGTGGTCGCGGCGATCGGGCGCTGCTCTTGGAGGGTCGCGTGAATCCTTCCCAGACCCGAGGCGCCTTGTTCCCACAAGACCTTGAGAATCTCCAGCTCGCCGTCGGTCGGCTGCTTGCTCGGCCGTCGCGCCATTGCTCGTACGCCTCCGCGTTCAAGACTCGATCCGTCAGATCCTGGTCGTTGGTTTCTATAGAAATAGAATCGCCGCGTCAACGCGAGAATCGGGATTATTCCCGTGGAGGGGGATGGGTGGGAGGGGTTTCGTCAGGCCTTGAGCAGTCCCTGGAAGACCTGGCCTTCGTTGACGGTGGGGCGTTCGGGTCGGCCTTGATGGCGGTAGATGAGCTTGGAGTGGTCGGCCCCCATCAGGTGGAGGATCGTGGCGTGGATGTCGTGGACGTGGAGGCGGTCCTCGATGGCGTGGAGGCCGAAGTCGTCGGTCTTGCCGACGACGATGCCGGGCTTCACGCCGCCGCCGGCCATCCACATGGTGAATCCGTAGGGGTTGTGGTCGCGGCCGTTGCCCTTTTCCGACATGGGTGTGCGGCCGAATTCGCCGCCCCAGACGACCAGCGTGCTGTCCAGAAGCCCGCGGCCCTTGAGGTCGGCCAGCAGCCCGGCGACGGGTTGGTCCATGGCGCGGCAGGTCTTGGAATGGTTGCCTTCGATGTCGGTATGGGCGTCCCACCGGCTGCCCGCGCCGCAGTAGATTTGGATGAATCGCACCCCGCGCTCGACCAGCCTGCGCGACAACAGGCACAACCGCCCGATGCTCTCGGTCGCCGGGTCGTCGAGCCCATAGAGCGCCCGTGTGACCGGTGTTTCGGACGCGAGATCGACGGCCTCGGGGGCCTCGGCCTGCATGCGGAAGGCGAGCTCGTAACTCTTGATCCGCGCGTCGAGCTCGCTCTCGTCGGATCGGGGTTCGAGATGGCGGCGGTTCAGGTCGCCCAGGAGGTCGAGCTTGGCCCGCTGGCGCTCGAGGCTGATGCCCGCGGGCGCCCGGAGATTGGCGATGGGTTCGGCCCCGCCGCTGAGCCGCGTTCCCTGGTGGACCGCCGGCATGAAGCCCGAGCCCCAGTTCCTCGCGCCGCCGGCGACTGTCGCCTTGGGCGTATCGAGCATGACGACAAAGCCCGGCAGGTTGGCGTTATCCGTTCCCAGGCCGTAATTGACCCAGCTTCCCAGCGAGGGGCGGCCGGCGAGCGTCGAGCCGGTGTTCATCTGGCAGACGCCGCCGACGTGGTTGAGCCCGTTGGACCAGCACGACTGGATCATCGCCACGTCGTCGATCTGGCCGGCGAGATGTGGCAGCCAGTCCGAGACCCAGATGCCGCTCTGGCCGGATTGTTTCCAGCGCCTGCGCGACGCCAACAAGGGCGCGTGAAATTCACCCATGGGGGTGATCACGCGCTTGACGCTGGGCGGCAGCGACTGGCCCGCGCGTCTCAGGAGCTCGGGCTTGGGGTCGAAGGTGTCGAGATGGCTCGGGCCCCCTTCCATGAACAGGAAGATCACGCTACGGGCCGTCGCCGGCCGACGCCAGGCGGGAGCGGAGTTCGAGGGGGTGACCGCGCCCGCCCGCGCCTGGTCGCGCGCCAGCAGATCGGCCAGCGCGAGCGCTCCAAAGCCCGCCCCCGCCTGCGTCAGCCAGTCTCTGCGCGAAATGGGGGCCGTGCGATGCGCGGGGCGGGCTTCCCAAGACTGCGGGTCGTGATCAGGCATTGCGCGGTCCTTTGATCCAGGCGCTCTCGCCCGGGTGGATCAATCGACATACACAAATTCGTTGGAGTTGAGCAGCACATGGCAGAAATCGATGAGCGCTTCATGATCAGCCTGGCGGTTCGTGGACCCGACTCGCGATCGCCGCCGTGCCAGGAAGTCGTGGACGCGCTGGCGCTCGTCGGGCTCGGGCGCGCGGCCCAGGACGAGACGATAGGCGGTCGCGACCAGGTCGCGGTCGGGGCTGTCGCCGGTCGCGCGCTCGACGCGGTCGGCCAGGGTTTGGGCGCGCTTGAGCGACCACGCGCCATTGATGAGGAGCAGGGCCTGGGTGGGCGTGGTGGTGGCGTCGCGGCGCGGGGCCGCGACGTTGCCGTTGGGCGCGTCGAAAGCCTCGAGCATCGCGTCTTGCGCATTACGCACGATCCGCGAATCAATCGAGCGCCGGGGATCCTGGGCGGGCGCGCTGGGGCCTCCCAGGCGATTGCTCAGCTCGCCGCTGGCGAACAGCATGGCGTCGCGGATTTCCTCGGCGTCGAGCCGCTCGACCTCGCGCTTCCAGAGCAAACGGTCGGCGGGGTCGACGCGGCGCGCGGTCGCGGTTTCGCTTTCGCCTCGGATCGAGCTTTGGCGATAGACGGCCGAGGTCACGATCAGCCGGTGCAGCGCCTTGAGCCGCCGGCCGTCCTTGAGAAACGTCCGCGCCAGCCAATCGAGCAGCTCGGGATGACTGGGCGTCTCGCCCAGGCGGCCGAAATCACTCGCGGTCCCGACCAGGCCCCGGCCCAGGTGATACTGCCAAACTCGATTGACGATCACGCGGGTGGACAGGGGATTCTCGGGCTCGCACAACCACCTCGCCAGCGCCAACCGCCGGCCGGTCGACCCCTTCGGGACCGCGCTCGCGTCGATTCGCGCGGGGCCAGGGTCCAGGATCGTCAGATAGCCGGGATCGATGGACTCTTGCTTGCGCGCTCCGGGAAGCACGGTCGGCGGCGCCGTCGGCCCGACGTCGGCCACCGCGAGAATCCGCTCGGGCTCGACGGGCCTCAAGCCCTGAAGCCGCCCGAGCGTCGCCTCAAGGGCCTGCCGCCGCGCCTTGTCGGCCGGTTTGAGAGCACCCTGGATATGACCATATTCTTCGGTGATCTGGCGATAGGCGAGCGCCCCGATCTGGCGCTCGAGCGGCGACCGGGCCGATTCGGGCGTTCGCAGGATCGCCTGGACGTCGGGCGGGAATTTGGCGAGGGCGGTCGCGGCGGCGCGGTCGCGATAGGGCTGCTCGAGCCGGGCGATCTCGGCCAGGATCTCGCGCGCGGCGCCTTCCCAGGCCCTTCGCTTGACCTTGTAATCATGCCACTGGCCGGCATTGAGCGTGGTCAGGTCGTCGCGGGGCTGGATCGGCGCGAAGAACGCCTGGAGCCGGTAGTAATCCCGTTGCAGGATCGGGTCGAACTTGTGGTCGTGGCAGCGGGCGCAACCCATCGACAAACCCAGGAACACCTCGCCGGTCACGTCGGTCACGTCGTTCAAGAAGTCGGCCCACTGGCCACGCGCGTCGCGCTGATTGTGTTCATAGGGGCCGAGCCGCGAGTAGCCGGTCGCGACCCGGAGCTCGGGATCGGCGGGATCGATCTCGTCGCCGGCGAGCTGCTCGGTCGTGAAACGGTCGTAAGGTTTGTCGCTATTGAACGACCGGACCACGTAATCGCGATAGCGCCAGGCCTGGGGGCGATAGGCGTCTTCGCGAAAGCCGTCGGATTCGGCGTAACGCACCAGGTCGAGCCAGTGCCGTCCCCAGCGCTCTCCATGACGGGGCGATGCGAGCAGGCGGTCGACCAGCCGTTCGTAGGCGTCGGGTCGCTGGTCGGCGAGGAAGGCGTCGATCTCGGCGACCGTGGGGGGCAGGCCGATCAGGTCGAAGGTCATTCGGCGGATCAAGGTCGCCCTGTCGGCCTCCGGCGCGGGCGTGAGACCATGCTCGGCCAGCCCCTTGAGGATGAACCGGTCGATGGGGGTTCGCGCCCAGTCGGACCACTCGGCCTCATACGCCGGAGGAAGGATCGGGGGCTCGGGATGGCCCAGCGGCTGAAGCGACCACAGGGGCGGCTCGATGCGGGATGCCTTCGTTTTCGCGGTGAGCACGCTCGGGGTCGCGTGTCCGACCGAGCGCGGCCAGGCCGCTCCATGCGAGACCCAGCGGGTGAGCTCGGCGATGCGGTCGGCCGTGAGCTTGCCCGTCGGGGGCATCTCGGGCCCCGCGTAATTGACCGCCTCGACCAGCAGACTCTCGTCGGGCTTGCCCGGCACAAGCGCCGGCCCCGATTCGCCCCCTTTCAGGATCGCCTCGAGCGAGTCGAGCCGAAGCCCCCCTTTTTGCTTGGTCGGGCCATGGCACGAATAGCATTTCTGAGCCAGCAGCGGCCGGATGCTCTGTTCGAAAAAACGAACCTCGCGGGCGTCGGGCTTGATGGGGGCGCCTTCCCCGGCGAGCCCCACTCGAACGGCAAACACCATCACGACGACCGCGATGGCGCAGCCTACACGCTTCGACCAAGACCGCACATGCATGCGCATCAGCGGAGGTTCTCGCTTGCCCACGAATCGCGGCGTCCCGCGATTGACCTGGTTCTTCCTATCGGATGGAACAGGCGGAATGTTCAACAACCCTATACTAAGGAGATCGACCTTCGTCCGCAACGAAATTACCCCGAAATGACTCGCGCGACAGCCCGAGGTCGACATTCGTCGATGACAAGTGACCGGGGCTCGGTTTACAATGTCTCTTGGCGCTCGAGAGGCTCGTGTGTCGCCTTGGCGGCGGGAGTCGATTTCATGTCCACGACCACGCTCGTCCCAGAAACCCAGCTTCGGGAAGACCTCGACGTACTGCCGGGCCCGCTCTACCGGATGCCGCTGGAAAAGTACGAGGAATTGATAGCGGCCGGGGTGTTTGGCAAACGCGATCGATTTCACCTGATCGCCGGCCTGTTGGTGAACAAGATGACCAAGCGTCCTCCTCACTCGGCCGCCTGCGAGGCGGTTCGCGCGGCGATCGAGGCTCGTTTACCCTCGGGGTTCCACGTGCGCGGCGAGCAGCCGCTGCGGATTCCCAGCCAGTCGAGCATGCCCGAGCCCGACCTGGTTCTCGCGCGTGGGACCTGGCGCGATTACGCCGCGCGCCACCCCGAGCCGATTGATGTGGCCTTGGTGGTCGAGGTCGCCGATTCAAGTCTCGCCCTCGATCGCAAGCTGGGCCAAATCTACTCCGCCGCCGGCATCCCCGTTTACGGGATCCTGAACCTGGTCGATCGCCAGCTCGAGATATACACCGACCCCAGCCCCACGGGGTACGAAACCGTGCGCATCTTCAAGGCCGGCGACACCGCCCCGCTCGAGATCGACGCTCATGAGATCGGGCGGTTTGCCGTCGTGGATGTTCTTCCCTAGGCTCGCGGGAGTCGATTTCATGTCCACGCTCGGCCCCGAGACCAAGCTTCGGGAAGACCTCGACGTACTACCGGGGCCGCTGTACCGGATGCCGCTGGAAAAATACGAGGAAATGGTCGCTTCGGGGCTTTTTGGCCCTGGCGACCACGTGCATTTGATCGACGGCTATCTGGTGGACAAGATGACGCAAAACGACGCCCACGCCACGGCCGACGAGCTTTGCGGCCAGTTGCTCGATCGAACGATCCCGCCCGGCTGGCACGTCCGCTCGGCCAAGCCGATCCGGCTGGCTGGCCATGCGAGCAAGCCCGAGCCCGATCGGTGCGTCGCGCGGGGCGGCATCCGCGACTATCGCCATCGATCTCCCGAGCCCCAGGATATCGGCCTCGTGGTCGAAGTCGCCGACTCGAGCCTCACGCTCGACCGCAAGCTGGGCCGGATTTATTCCGCCGCCGGAATCCCCGTTTACTGGATCCTGAACCTGGTCGACCGTCAGCTCGAGGTTTACACCGAGCCCGGCTCGGCTGGGTATACGACTCAGCGGGTCTTCAAGTCCGGCGATTCCGCCCCGCTCGAGCTCGACGGCCGCGAGGTCGGGCGGATCCTGGTCGTGGATGTTCTTCCCTAGCCCGGCGGGAGTCGTTTCCATGTCCACGATCACGCTCGTCCCAGAAACCCAGCTTCGGGAAGACTTCGACGTACTGCCGGGCCCGCTCTACCGGATGCCGCTGGAAAAGGACGAGGAAATGGTCGCCTCGGGGATTTTTGGCCCTGGCGATCACGTGCATTTGATCGACGGCTATCGGGTGGACAAGATGACGCAAACCGACCCCCACGCCACGGCCGACGAGTTGTGCGGCCAATTGCTCGATCAAATGATTCCGCCTGGCTGGCATGTCCGCTCGGCCAAGCCGATCCGGCTGGCCGGCCAGGCGAGCAAGCCCGAGCCCGATCGCTGCGTGGTGCGAGGCGAGATCCGCGCCTACCGCCATCGATCGCCCGAGCCCCAGGACATCGGCCTCATGATCGAGGTCGCCGACTCGAGCCTCGCCCTCGATCGCAAGCTGGGCCAAATCTACTCCGCCGCCGGAGTCCCCGTTTACTGGATCCTGAGCCTGGTCGAGCGTCTGCTCGAGGTTGACACCGAGCCCGGCCCGGCCGGGTTTACGATTCATCACATCTTCAAGTCTGGCGATTCCGCCCCGCTGGAGCTCGACGGCGGCGAGGTCGGACGGATCGCGGTGGCCGAGATGCCGCCTTGAGCCTAACTTAACTCGCTTCATCTTCGTTCCTGACAAGGCGTGGGTTCTGGGTGTTGATCAGGAATGGACGTTGGGATCCTCAACCGCCAGCCCTTCGGCGCTGGCGGCCGAGTTGAGAGCCCGGTCGGCCGAGGCAATCACAAGACCCCTCGCCTCCGCGGTCGCGAATCGTCCTTGGAGCCGAAGCGCGGCGGCCAGTTGGACCGCGTCATGGGCCCGAAGCCCTCGCGCCTGGGCTAGCCTCATGGCTTCGTTCAAGCGGGGGACGGTGATTTCAAGGACCAAGTATTCCTGGTCAAAGTCGAGTCGGAGGCGAGTCCGCGAGGCTGCCGCATCCAATGCGCTCGATGTGCCACTACGACGGCGACGCTCGATGGCGGCGCAAACCTCGACTCCCGTGATGCGGGCGAGGTAGATCAGCTTTCCCGCGCGAGGGTAAACCGTGCCCCGAACCCGATCCGTGCCATGTACATGAACATATCACTTGACGATGGCGGAGGAATCGAAGAAAAAAGCGTCCACGTTAGCGACGCTCTCGAATGATGGTTTCAGAGAGCGGCTCGCCCTCGATCACAACCGGGGTGAATTCTTCATAGGTCGCCGGATCGGGTCGATTTGGTATCGGGCTGAGCAAGCCGGCCTCGAGCAGCCCGCGGTTCAACTCGTCCGCCGGCGGCGGCGGCTTCGTAACCGGCCCTTCGTCTCCAGTCATCAGAAGCAATCGTAAGGCCTCGGCAACCACCTCATCGGCGGTCGCGAACCGACCGCACTCGACCGTGCGCTCGATGTATCTTCGAGATCCGCCGGTCAATGGATGGTCATTGTGCAAATCCTTCTTCAATCGCCACACTCAATACGGCCAACGGTCGTTGGAATAAGCTTCGGAGAATCCATGGGCTTTCCAAGCCGACCGGCCGGGGAAATTCACTTGAACGTGTTTGGGCACAGATCCCGACAGCCCTGACGCGGGTTTCGGAAACTCTCGGCGAATGGCCGCCGCGGCGATCATCGCCGCGCGGGGCTGCGGATCACGCGAACGGTCAGCCCGATCGCGCTGAGGAGAAACACCGAGACCGAGATGACGACCGCCCAGTTTGTGCGTCTGGGTACGAGCGCGAGCCCGGTCCATGCGGGTGACGCAAAGAGCGATTCCGCATCAAGGACTACCGGCTCGCGGTCGCCGTCAAGAACCTGCACCAAGCGGCCGGTGTGGCCGACGGGGCGGACCACGAGGAAATGGCCTTCGCTCTCGCCTTTGATGAAGGCCAGCGCCGGTCCACTCAGGCTCGGCGGGGTCTTGGGAAGCGCGACGGCTTCAAGATTCAGGCCGCACTCCCTGGCCGCATGGCGAAGCGAGAGAAACGAACGCCCCGGCGAAGTCGAAGGGCCGAGAATCCCGAGCAGTCGATCCAGCTCGGTGGAACGACCTTCGAGTCGGAGAAGATGATAGAGCGCCCTCGCGCCGCAATCCCAGGGCTCGGGTGTGGACGAGTCGTCCGTCGCGGCAAGGGACGCGAGCAGGGCGGCAAGTGCGACGGCCGTCATCGCGATCTCCAGTAAAGCAATCCCCCAAGGCTCACGATGACGATGCCGAGAATCCCCATGCTCCAGACCGCGAACTCAGCCCAGCCCGCGCCGGCACGCGCCGCCGAGGAGGCCTCGAGCATCCTCGACTGTCGCTCCGCCTCCTCGAGTGCGGCGTCCAGTCGCTTCCTATGATCCCCGAGGCCGGCGGCTAGCCTTTTCTCCTTGGCTTGGACCGCGGACTCCGCCTCCATTTCGTGCTGCA
The DNA here is from genome assembly GCA_027459775.1 of Planctomycetales bacterium. Taxonomy (GTDB): domain Bacteria; phylum Planctomycetota; class Planctomycetia; order Isosphaerales; family Isosphaeraceae; genus JAKBAP01. The sequence goes on from DAIDHE010000174.1 coordinate 19,602, forward strand.
GCTTCCTCAAACCCTCGTCACTGGCAACGAGAGCGTGTTTCTTAACCGAGAAAAAGGAATCGCTCAATCCTTGATTGAACATTACGGTCTTGATCAAGATCGTGTGTGTCTCAATCGAAGTCGGCTCCTTCTTGACGACAAGCTCACCCCGATCCCCCTTGCCGTGAAAACCCCACGTCATTCCCCGGGCCGGCATCCAGACGGGCCTCCCGTCTGGAAGCTGGAGGAGCTCCATCCGCGTAATCTCGCCACGGACCTCGACATCTTCTCCTCTAAGATACTCATAGCGAAGCGGGTAACCATCGCGCTGCAAATCGACCCACATACGAAGGTAGGGCAGAGCGCCAACCCAGCCCTTCAGCAGGGCCTTGGGTTGCTTGAGGAAGCTCACCTTCAGGCAACGACGCCCCCCAACCTCCTCCCACCCCACCGCCTTAAAGTCGTGTTCATCCGCCTCGCCCAAGGTTCCGAAGTACCAAGCGAGGAAAATTCGCTCCGGACTATCGTAGCGCGCCATCGAGCCAGGACCGCCCGGTCCCGACTCCGGGACACGGTCACGTATCGGCGTCTCTTGGTCAGGCGTAGCGTCAAGAAGTTCCATGCGTCCCTGCAGAATCGAGCAGACCAACCGACCCCTGGGCTTGCCCTCTCGTTGCCCGAAAACGTCCAGGAGGGTCGCGCCGTCGCTCCGATATGCGTAAAACGTTTGAAAAGAGCCCCGAACTTCGGGCTTGCCCGGCCCGCTTCCCTTCATTTCCAGCGTGCCCTCGTGAATGAAGGTCACATCGCGGATGGACGCGTGATACCTTTGGAAGAGCGCGAAGAGCGCCGGTCCGTCAATCGCGGGGTCGCTCTGGGCGGTCGACATCGGGAACAGCGCGAGCAGGATCGAGAACATCAGCCGCTCCTGGCACGTAATTGGGTGACGAAGCGCCGCGATCCTGAACAACTAGCCTGCGGATCGCATAGGCGTGACATAGCAGTCCCAGCCATCAACCCGCGCCCCGCGCTGATCTCTGCTGATGGCTTCGAGATTGCATAGCGTCTGCGTTCTGCGACCGACCCTCTACTCGAGGTTCCATTTAGAGGCGTACTGGTCGCAGTCGAAGGCGTCGGAGACGCTGCAGCTGACGTTCTGATTGACGAAAATGCATGTGCCGACTTGGCCCCCGGGAACGTTGCAGTCGATGGCCGCGATCGGCTTGGGAAAGGCCAACGGGGTTCCAACCCCAGTATTGAGGGTGTAGTTGCCTTTGTTTGCGCACTGCATGCAGGCGGTGCCCACCACGTTGCCGCAGTCGGTCCACGAGACGTATTTTCCGCCGGCCTGGTTGTCGATGTACACGTTCCAGGCGCTACAATTGGGATATTGGTTGATCGACCTGAAATACCCTGGAGTCGCGCCGCTCACGCGATCGAGGAGCCGGCCGGGAACGCGCGAGGGATTGGAACTCATCACGACGGCGAGAGTCGCCGAGAGTGAAATCAGGGCGGTTGCCAAGAAACCGGTGGAAATGAGATCAAGACCGCGGTCGTTCCTGAAGCCAATCATCCGTAGCCTCCATCTAAAGACTGAAACGAAGCAAAAAAACCGCCACGCGATCAGTCCACGAGCTCACCTCCGTTGCGCGTGCCGAGAGCCCGCCAGACCGATCGGTCGAGACCATCCAGCGCGTAACGAACCGATCCGTCGCCCATAAGGACGTTCACTCCACCGGCGTGCCAACTCCGCGCGGTCGCCATGCCCGGTGGACCCACCGCATGAGGTAGGATGCAATCCGGCACGCGACCGTTGGGTGACTGGGTATGGGTGTAGAGCGTGCGATCACGGCCACACCAAAACCACCAGTTGCCGGCCAGTGTGTAGGTCGCTGTTCCTGGCCTAGCGGCTACTTGACAGCCGATCAAGAGCTCCTCCGCCGTGTCGATGTCGACGGTTATCGCGAAGAAGTCGCGCTCGAGAACGGGGTGCCCCAGGTTGCCCGAGCCCCGGAGTCGCTCAGAAAAGGCCGCGGTATGGCTCAGGCCGTCGGTGATGTAGGATGGCCGGGTCACTTCAATCTCGAGAAAGAAGCCGTTCCCACTGTCGCGGCTCTCGGCCCAAGTCGAAGCGTATGGGCCCAGACCGACGTTCCCTCGATAATTGTTTCCGGTCTTGGTGAATGGACCGCTATCGGAGGGGCAGAGGAATGTGTCCACCTGAATGGTCATCGCCGTCGCGTTGATCGCGGCCAGCAAAAGGGATTCAGGACCGGGGGCGAGCATGAAATTGTCGATCGGCGTCGTGCCCGCCGCGAAGTTGACCGAGTCATAGACGGGACGTAGATCGAGGTACGGCAGCAAACGAACATGAATTGAGAACATTCCATCATACAATGTTATACCGAATGTAGGATCCTTGGGATCCGCGATACCGACATTCGTACACGAAATCGGATAACACTGGTTGTCCGTCTCATACCCCTGCACTGCCAGGCCGATCTGACGCAGGTTGTTCTGGCATCGGGCCTTGCGGGCGGCCTCGCGGGCCGACTGCACGGCCGGCAGCAAGAGCGCCGCCAGGATGAAAAGGATCCCGACCACGACCAGGAGCTCGATCAGCGTGAAACCCGGCCGAACCACGCGCCGTCTCATGAACTCACACCCCTTCTGGGAGAAACATGATGCGTAGGGACAGGGTTGGTTGATCCGGATGATCGGTACGGATCGTCAACGTGAATTCCCGGTCCCGCGCCCTGTCGCGATCCACCGTCAACCGGATCGATTGGGCCGTCTTCGGATCCTTGCCGAATTCGACTCTCGAGAGCAAGTCCGCAGGCTCGACTCCCAAGATTCGAATCGGCCGGTCAGCGGAATGAACGACCAACGTTTGCGAGACGCCTCGCTCATCGCGCTTCAAAACAAGGCTCTTGGGCGTGACGCGGAGGGCTGGCTCGACACTCCAGACGATGAGGTGTCGTCGCTCGCCGTCAGCGCCGCCTTGGAAGACGACCGAGGTGACATGAGACCCAAGCTCGGTCGACGCCGGGGCGAGAATCTCGATCGTGCGCGTCACGGCGACGAGGCCGTCGGGATCGGCCTGCCGACGCGATTCTCCCGAAAAACGCGCGATGAGCGGCGATTCCGCCTTGACCCGATCGGGCAAGATCGCCTCACCGGCCCCGACTCGTCGCGCGACGGCTTCAAACTCCCATCGCCCCGGCTTACCGGATCTCAGCACGCGCGGGCCGCCCAACGGCCGAATCTCGAACTCCGGGTAAAAGCTTGCCGACAGCACGTACTGGAACGTCGCGTGTTCCCGATCATCGCTCTCGATCACGAACTGGACCCGTTTTCGTTCCGGCTTTGTGATCGGGACCGCTTTCAGGCTTACGGGGATCACGAGCGATTGCCCAGGTCCAATGGCTTCCTTCGAGATCGCGCCAACCGCCGAGCAGCAAGGCGTGAGCGCCGTCGCCGAAACGACCCGGATCGGATGATCAAGCCGGTTCACCAACTCAAAATCATGCTTCAGAATCTGGCCTGCGGCAATGACCGGGCCAAGATCAAACGTGCTCGAAAACCCGAGATTTCGGCCCCCCCCCCTAGCACTTTTTGTGCCGTCAGAGGATTCGCCGAGGATGGCGAAAACCTCGGACTCGGGGAGCGGTCGGGCGCAACCCGCGGCCAACACGACGAAGAAGATGGGAATCGCACGCGCCACCATGATCCGCGACCTACCTTGGGAAACTCGGCGATGCGGAAACGTCACATAGGCGTCAGTCTATTTAACCACTGCGTCCCGGAAAGTCAAAGAGTTTTTTTGTTGAATACTTTTGACTTCCCCGGTGGCGTCGGCACGCGGGCGCGGCGGCCGATGGGGGTCAGGATGAGATACGACGCCAGGTCCGAGAAATCATCGGTCCAGGCTCGCGCTCCAGTTCGGGGCGCGCCTTTGAGCCAGCGCTCGTCGACGGCCAGGGGGCCCAGGTCGGCCTCGGTCTCGGCCATGATCCCCCAGATCGACGGTTGCTTGCCTCTTTGCTTCTCCACGTCCGAGACCTGAAAGTCGTAGTACGCCCGATAGGCCAGCCCCGCGTCCTGGGCCTGACGAGCCATGATTGTATCTAGATCCACGTATCGATTCGTGAGGTTGAACATGAGCAAACCCCCCGGCGCGAGCTTGGAACGATACAGCCGAATCGCCTCGCGGGTCAGTAAGTGCACCGGGGTTGCGTCGGAGCTGAACGCGTCGAGAACGATCAAGGAGTAAGAATGGTCGGCGGCCTCGGCGATCCTGAGCCGGGCGTCGCCCAGGATGGTTTCGACACTTCCAGGGCAATCGCGGAGATAGCTGAAATAGCTGGGGTCGGCGGCGATTCGGGCGACCATGGGGTCGATCTCATGGAACCGCCAGAGCTCGCCAGGCGCTGCATAGGCCGCCAAGGTGCCCGCCCCCAGGCCGACGACGGCGACCCTGGCCCGAGCGCGATGGATTCGAGGTCCGAGGGCCTGGAACACGCGGCCCACCGGACCGCCGCGGGTGAAGTAGGTCGAAGGTTCGAGGCTGAGCGAAGGGTCGAGGCTCTGCTGGCCATGAAGCGTGCTTCCCAGGAACAACCTGTGGGCGGTCGACGCCGCGTCCTCGGTGACGCGGACGACGCCGAAAAAGCTCCGTTCGATGTGCAGCAACCCCCCGCTCGGGCCCGGGGCGAGCCCGCTGGCGGCGAGCACGCCGGCCAGTACGAGCGCGAACCGGATCGGCCGCCGCCGGGCCGTTACGCACGCATGAAAGCCCACGCCGGCGGCGAGCATCACCCCGAGCGCGCCCCATCCCGAATCGGCCAAACCGGCCCGGTTCGTCGTCAAGAGCGCCACGATCAGGAACACGACAATCGGCGGGCCGAGGATCGACATCAGATCGCGACGCGACCATTCTTTCCACCCAAAACGCGCCGAGGGCACGACCGCGCAGCCCAGGATCACCGCGGCGGGATACTCGATCACGCGATTGAAGAGCAGGGGGGCGAAGAGCGCGGCGAAGAGGCTGCCCATGAGCCCGCCCACGGCGAGCGTCAGATAAAACGCCGTGGCCTGGCGCGCGGGCGGACGCTCGCGGACGAGCGCTCCCACGCACACCACCGTCCCCGCGAAAAAGACGAACAGGTGCAGCGGAATCCAGACCAGATGCGTGAAGCCCGCGCTCATCACGAGCGCCCAGGCCGCGGCTGCGTAGGGAAGAACCCTCGTCGCGGCGCGGACCACCGTTTGGCCGCGGCGCGCGAACGCCACGATGAAGCCGAGCAGATAAAGCGCGAGCGGCAGCGTCCAGAAGAGCGGGATCGACGCCAGATCGGTCGTGAGATAGGTCGTCAGCCCTGGCAGCCAGAGCGAGGGGATGAAGACGAGCAAGAGCCGCCGAGCGACCTGTGCGACCGCCGGCGCGTCGTCAGGCGGTGGTCCGTTGGCACTCTCGGAGAAGATCCCTTCCTCGGCCTTTCTCGACAGTGCTAAAGCTCCACATGTGAGAATCATTAGCGCGGCGATAAAGAATCCCAGTCGCCAGCCGCGTTCTTGATCGGCGAGGCCGAAGGCGGGCTCGATGACAAAGGGATAGGCGACCAGGGCGATAAGGCTGCCGGCGTTGCTGGCGGCGTAGAGGAAATAGGGATCGTGGGCGCGGGGGTGACGGGTGGTCGCGAACCAGGCTTGCAAGAGCGGGGCCGCGGCCGAGACGGCGACCAACGGCAGCGCTGAGCCGGCGCGCAAGGCCAGCAGCGCGAGCGCGGGCAGGCGGGCGTCGGCGAGCGCGGGGCCGCCCGACGCCAGCCGCGCGATCGGCTGCTCGAGCACGCCCACGACCAGCACCAGCGCGATCCCCAGGAAAACACCCCATGAGACGAGCCGCCGCGAGTTTGTCGCCAGCAGGTGGGCGAGCAGATAGCCGCCGAGCAAGGCCGCCTGAAAAAAGACCAGGCAGGCCGTCCAGACCGCGGGCGTGCCGCCCAGGAATGGGAGCACGCGCTTGCCGATCATCGGCTGGATTGAAAACAAAAGGGCCGCCGCGAGGAACGAGGTCGCACTATAGAGAAGAGCCATTCCCGGTTTCCCTGGAGGGGGGGTTCGGGCTCGTCGCCGTCGTGGCGGCGCATCGGGGAAGCCGGAACCAGGCGAAATGGCTAGAATACCATCTCGGAATCGGGAGCGGCGATTGGTCGCCCCGGCTCGAGGGTTCTTGATTCGTGGATTCATGGCGCGAGGGGGTGACTTGGGGCCAATATCGAGACGGATCGGCAGTCGGCCGCGGTTCCTCGCCTATTTGCAAGCGTTTCGAGCCCGGATCCGGGTTCCCGACGCGACGACCGGCGACCAGCCCACGAAG
>DAIDHE010000442.1 GCA_027459775.1 Planctomycetales bacterium
GGCGACGCCGCCCGGGGTCCGGGCTGAGCTCATCAATGGAGTCGTCCATATGCCCAGTCCTGTTGGAGGTTCACACGGCCGCGCCCATGCGCCGGTGATCGGCTGGCTCCTCGCCTATGTGGAAAACACTCCCGGAGTCGAGGTATTGGACAACGCTACCATGATCCTTGGTTCAAGGAGCGAGCCCCAGCCAGACGCGCTGCTCCGCGTCCTCGCCGAATGCGGCGGCCGGAGCCGGGACGAGGAAGGCTACATTCAAGATGCGCCCGAGCTGGTCGTGGAGGTCTCCAAGACGACGCGCTTTGTCGATCTCGGGCCGAAGCTCGACGACTACGAACGAGCCGGGGTGCTGGAATACATCGTCCGGGCCGTCGAGCCCGACGAGATCCAGTGGTTCGTGGCGCGGGGCGGGCGGTTTGTCGAAATGGAGGCGGATTCCGACGGCGTCTATCGCTCGACGGCGTTCCCCGGGCTTTGGCTCGATCCCACGGCGCTCCTGGCGGCCGACATCAAGGGCGTCCGCGCCGTCGTCGAACAGGGCTGCGCCACGGCCGAGCACGAGATGTTCGTCGCCAGCCTCGCCGCCGCCCGCCGCAAGAAGTGATCTCATCGAACGAAGCGGCTGGCATCTCCCTGACCTCATTCATCTCAGACGTGAGCCGTCAACTGATGCATCCCTCGATCAAAAAACCTTTTTTATCACGAGATGCTTCGGGTTGCGTAGGGTGATGCTGGAAGTTACTTTACGTGGATGATTATTCTCGTTTTCCTCGCTCATCCAGGGAGCATGCAATGCGGAAGACTCAGATGGTTACGGATCGCGAGCTGGAGATCATGAAGGTTCTGTGGGCTCGGGGCAAGGCCAGCGTCCGAGAGGTGCAGGACGATCTGAATCGCTCGTCGGGTCCAGTGGCCTACAGCACGGTCCAGACGCTGCTCAACATCATGGAAGACAAGAAGGGGCTGGTCCGGCACGTGGTGGAGGGGCGGACGTTCATCTACATCCCCAAGAAGTCGTCGGAGCGCACGATCGGCGATCTGACGCGGCGGTTCGTCGACCGGGTTTTTGACGGCGCGCTCGATCGGGTGATGGTTGCGCTTCTGGGCGCGAAGTCGCCGACGCCCGAGGAGCTCGATCGCATCCGCGAGATGATCGAGCAGGCTCGGGATCAGTCCCAGAAGTCTCAAGCGGACGACGATGCCGATCGCTCTACGTAAGCGAAACCGGAGGCCTTGCCGGGCCGCGTACGCGGGGTCGGCGGGGCTCGCTACACCAGGGAATGAACGCGAGAGTCGGACCGCCGTGCGGGTGGTCGGACGTTCGCTGTGCGCGCGGTTGTGAGGATTTTACAAATTCGCACTTCCGTGCGCGGGCGATTTGACGCTACACTCAAGTATCCTCATGGAAGAAAGCAAGCGTCTTTCATGAGTCAGCGTCAACGGATGGGTGATGGCCGCCCTTTTTCGTTCGAGTCTACCGCATGTGGACCTGGGTCGACTGGCTCGGTCTGGCTTTGTTTGACGCGGCGTTGTCGACGACGGCGTTTCTTGGGTTGATCTTGTTTCCGCTTCTGGCATGCCGGCAGCCAGTCCGGCGGATCTTGGCGGTGCGGGTCGCGCTGGCGGCGTCGATCGTGACGATCCCCTTGGTCGCGTCGACGGCTTGGCCACGATTTGATTTGATTCGCTTCGTCGAGGACCACGTGGCCCAGGCTGCGTCTGCCGCGCCCGAGTCCGCCGGTGGGGCCGAGTTCGGACCGGAGGAGCAAATCGCCGTGCCGCCGGCCGCGACGCGGATCGCGGCCGTAATCGATTTCGTGGCTCGGCGCCGGCCGGTACTCTTGCGCGTAGGTTCGCTGATCTATCTGCTCGGGGTCGGGGCGGGGTGTGGCTGGCTGGCTCTGGGATACTGGGGCGTTCGCCGGCTGGTTCGTCAGTCGACCACCCCCTCCACCGCGGCCCGCGCGGTCTACAATCAGATCCTCGAGGCGCGAGGCGCCTGGGGAAGCGCACCCGATCTGCGAAGCTCGGCAGGGGTCGCTCGGCCCGTGCTGGTGGGTCTTCGCAAACCCACGATCTTGCTCCCTTCGCACCTTGACAACGCCGACGGCGGAGGAGACAGGCTGCGTCTTTGCCTGCTCCATGAGCTCTCGCATTTCGAGCGCGGCGATCATCTTCACGGTTTGATCGCGAGCCTCGCTCAGGTTCTCTGGTTCTTCGTTCCCCCGCTCTGGTGGCTGCGATCGCGGTTGCTCATCGACCAGGAATTCGTGGCGGACCGGGCGGCCGCCCATGAGTTCGGCAACGAATCGACTTATGCCGCGTCGCTCTTGGCCGTCGCGGAACTCGGGGTCGATCGCGTCGCAAAAGCTCAGTCCGTCGAGCCGGGCGGATCTTCGGCGACGCCCGACCATAGGGGAGGGACGCCGCTTCTTGATCGAATGCTAGTCCTGCTCCATTGCCCCTATCGCCTCGAGACCGCGCCGCCGCGGGCTTGGTCCTGGAGGCTTTACCTGCTCATCATCACTCTGTCGCTCGCGGCCACGGTCGTCCGCCTGCGCTGGCCCGAGCACGTGCTCCCAGACCATCAGCTTCCCGGAACCCGATCCACTCGGGCGCACTCGTTCCGCGTCGCCGAGTTCTCGGCCGCGCCCCTCCCTCATCCCAGTAACGGCCGTTCCCTCCCTTACGTCTTGCCCGTCACTCTCCCCGAAAGTTTCCGACTCGAGCTCCAGATCAAGGTCGACTCGGCCGAACTCAACCACCTGCGAATCGCCGGCCATCTCCTCTCCCCCGACGTTCACGGTTACGACCGCCCCAGTTCAGAGTCGCAAGATTATCCCCCGGCCCGCCGTTGGCACACCATCGAGATCGAACGCCACGGGGCTGAAGTCGCCATTCACCTGGACGGCTTGGTCTTCTGGTCAGACAACAAGACCAAGACCACGCCCTGGCTTACCATCGAGCCCTGCTCGCCCACTCCGATCCGGTTCCGAAGCCTTCTCCTCACCTGGTAGGCCCGCTTGGCGACCCAGCCCTACGGAGGGTGACTGCCAGACCGGCAGGCGATGCCAGACCCGTTCACCGAGAACCGATTGGTCACTGCCAATCTGGCGCGAATGATCTTCGGCGAGCTCTCCGGGAGGAAGGGAGGGCCTGATGGATAAATCATAACAGCCTTGATAAACTAGAGTTACGATTGGGGCATGGGAACGTTCTGAATCTGGCACGGGTTTGGCATAGGCTCTGCCTTGAGGAGTATCTCGGAAGTGGCAGGGCAACCACGAGTCGCCGAGCGGGGGAGAGATCGCATGGGGGGCACACACTGGCAGGGGCGATGGGATCCCTTTCGTGAGCTCAGGAACGAGATGGGGCGGCTGTTTGAGTCGCTCGAGCCGTTTCAACTGGCTCGCCGTACGTATCAATATCCGCCACTGAATCTCTATGATGCCGTTGATCGCTATCTGTTAACGGCCCAGCTTCCCGGGGCGCTGGCCGAAGACCTGGAACTGTCGATCTCGGGCGAGACGCTCACGATTCGAGGCGAGCGAAAGCGTTCTGAAGGGGTCAAGGACGATCAGTATCGCCGCCAGGAACGGCCGATCGGTCGGTGGGGGCGAACGATCACGCTGCCGGATCGGGTGGATGCCGCGCTTGTCACCGCGGCGTTTTCGAATGGCATCTTGACGGTGGCCCTCCCCAAGGCCGAGAGCGCGAAGCCGCGGCAGATCATGGTCTCAACGACAACGGAGGCCGCCCCACCAAACTCTCGGGGAGAATCTGGCTCACGGGGAGAATCCAGCTCATGAAAAGGATCGATCCCACCATTCGCTTTCGAATCGGGCTCGCGCCCGGGCCGGACGACCGCGAGGATCCGGCCTCGCGTCATGGGGACGAGGGGGAGACGTTCGTCCCGCCGATTGACATTCATGAAGGGACCGACGGCTTGGTTCTAGAGGCCGACCTTCCCGGTGCAACCGAGCAAAACCTCCGTATCGAGCTCGAGGACAACGTGCTCAGCCTGTACGCGACCGTGGATTCGGCTATCCCCGAGGGGGCTCGATTGATCCACGAGGAGTACCGACGGGGCAGTTTCCACCGCTCCTTCATCTTGAGCGACGATGTCGATCGCGATCGGATCGCCGCCGAGCTCAAGAACGGGGTGCTCCGGCTCGTCCTGCCCAAGGCCGACCGGGCCCGCTCCCGGCGGATCGAAGTCAAATCTTGATCCGGCTGCCGCGCTGCCCTGGGATCCGTGGTCCGACCTGACGTGGTCCGTGGCGATTCCATGCACCCTTTCACACTGGCCTGGAGATCCAAGATGACGCGACGTGCGAACTGGCAAGGAGGCGCGGGCGGCTCGTTTCACATCCTCCGCGACGAGCTCGCTCGACTGCTCGACGATTACCTGCGATCGGGCGGCTACACCCCGGCCGAGGCCGCGGCCGAGGATCTCGAGCCCGCGGCCTGGCAGCCCTTGGTCGACGTTTACGACCGCCCCGATGCACTTGTCATTCTCGCCGATATCCCCGGGGTCGATCCCCAATCCCTCGATCTCTCGGTGACCGGCAACACGCTGAGCCTGAAAGGGACGAGACCCGCGGAGAATCTGGCCGAATCACAGCTCCAGACCCGCGAACGACGAACCGGTACGTTTCACCGCGAACTCGTCCTCTCGGGCGAGGTTGATTTCGACCAGGCGAAGGCCAAGGTAGAGCAGGGCGTCCTCACGATCCAGCTCCCCAAGCGGGTCGCCGCGCGTCCCCGGACCATCCCCATCCATTCGGCTTGAACGGCGTGGTGGTTTGACCAGCGCGACGCGACCGATCCTTCTGGAACTCCCTCGAATCGATTCGACCTCCCGCGGTTTTGTGGTAAATTGGGGTATTCGATCGATCGACACATTCCGCGGAGCCTGGAGATATGGAGCTCAACAAGATCCTCACCTACTCGGCCATCGGGGTTGCCGGCTTGGTCATGCTCGTGTTCCTGCTGGATCTGACGGTTGGAATCTTTCATCGCCATATCGCGATGGACGTCCTCTTCATCCTGGGCGGGGCGTTCCTGCTCTGGCAAGGCATCGAGACCATCCTCGAGCTGCGCTGACGCGGCCCGCCAACCGCCGCGGCTCGCCGGGACGTCATACCCGGCTGCTTGATCGCTCGCGCGAGATCGCCTCCACGAGCGCCTGAACCAGCCCGGGCCAGGTGGGCTCCGCGGCCTCGGCGTGAGGAGCGAACCCGAGCCTTCGCACGGTTTCGCTGGTGATCGAGCTCAGGCTCGCCAGCCGGACGGGATCACCTAGCCGCGCCCGGGCTGCCTCGGGCAAGAGCTCGATGAACCGGCCCGCGATCGCCGAGCTAGTGAGCGTGACCCAGTCGATCGCGCCCGCCATGATTCCGGATATGACATCGTCGGGGAGGGACAGGGCGTTCAGGTTCTGGTACACGGCCACTTGATCGACTTCGGCCGCCTGGCCGAGCTCGCGCTCGAGTACGTCGCGTCCACGATCCGCGCGCAAGAGCAAGACTTTCCCACCGCGCGACCGCTCGCGGAGCGCTTCCGCCAGCCCTTCCGAGCGAAAGTCGTCTGGTATGAGGTCGGGCCGCAAATGAAACGACTCGAGCGCCCGCGCCGTCGCCGGCCCGATCGCGGCGATCTTGGCCCTTCCCAGCGCCCGGGCGTCGAGCCCGCGTTCGAACAGCCGTTCGAGAAAGTGAGTCACGCCGTTCGCCGAGGCGAACACGATCCAGTCATATTCATGAATGCGCTCGATGGCGGCGTCGAGCGGCCTCAGGTCAGCGATTGGCTGGATCAGGACCGTCGGCGCGAGCAGCACCTCGGCGCCCAGTTCCTCCAGATCAACACGGGCTCGGGCCGCTTCGTTATTGGGGCGGGTGACCACGATGCGCTGGCCGAAAAGCGGCCTGTGCTCGAACCAGGCCAGCTCGTCGCGGAGCGCGGCCACCGCGCCGACGACCAGAAGGGCAGGGGGGGCGAGCCGCATCTCCCGGGCACGCTCGGCAAGGGTCGCCAGGGTCGCGACCTGGGTCCGCTGGCGGGGCGTCGATCCCCATTCGATCACGGCCGCCGGCTCGTCGCGGGGGCGCCCATGATCGATCAGTGTCTTGCAGATTGACTCGAGGTGCGTCACCCCCATATAGATCACCAGGGTTCCTGGAAAACGAGCGAGCGCGTGCCAGTCAAGCGAGCCTGGCCCGTCAGGGGCGTAAGGGTCGGCGTGCCCGGTCACGAACGCCGCGGCCGAGGCGACCGCCCGATGCGTGACCGGGATTCCCGCATAGGCCGTCGCCCCCACGCCGGCCGTCACGCCGGGGACGATCTCGTGGCGGATTCCGGCGGTGTGCAGGCTGGCGGCTTCCTCAGCGCCACGTCCGAAGACGAGCGGATCGCCCCCCTTGAGCCGGACGACCCGCTTACCCAGCCGGGCGTGGTCGATCAAGAGCCGCTCGATGGACTCCTGGCTCATGGTGCAATGGCCGCTCGACTTTCCCACGCAGTAAACCTCAGCGCTCGGCGGCGCGAGCTCGAGCAACCGCGCGCTCGCGAGGTGATCATGGACGATCACGTCGGCTTGCGCGAGCAGCTCGGCGCCTCTGCGCGTGATCAGGCCCGGGTCGCCGGGCCCCGCGCCCACCAGATAGACCACCCCCGGCCGTGCCATCCGCTGGTCCTCTTTCGTGAAACCACCACGCCGTCGATCAGCCCGTGGCGGGTGCGTGACCTTGGTTGCGCACCATCATCACGATGCCCAACTCGTAAAGCAGAATCATCGGGCAGGCCAAAAGGAGCATGCTGAACGGGTCTTGACCCGGCGTCAAAACGGCCGCCGCGATCGTCATCACCAGGATCGCCATCTTGCGCTTGGCCCGGAAATCCTCGACGGTGAGCACGCCGATCCGTTCCAGGAACAGCATGACGAGCGGCGTCTGGAACGCCAGGCCGAAGATCAGCGGCAGGATCGTGGCGAACCCCATCCACTCGCTGAGCCTGAGCGTCGGCGCGACGCCCAGCCAGACGTTGAATTGCAACAAGAAGCTCAGCGTCACCGGCAGCACCAGGAAAAAGCAGAGAGCGACGCCGGCCAGGAACAGCCCGATCGAGAAAGGCAAGTATTTCTGTACATACGAGCGTTCGTGACGATAAAGCCCGGCGGCGACGAACGCCCAGGCCTGATAAAACACCCAGGGGCTGGCGATCACGAGCCCGCTCACCAGGCACACCATGAAGAAGATCGTCATGGTCTCGAGAGGCGCGAGCGAGACCAGACTCTGGTCGATCTGCACGGTCGAGGTCTGAACGACCCGGATCAGTCCCGCGGAGCGGAACTTGATCGGGAAACTGATGGTTTTTCCCGCGAGCGATTCGGATTCCGGAAGTTTGAGCTCAGGCGCGATCTTGCGGATCTCGTCGGCGAACGCGTCGGCGGAGATCGAGGCCTCGAGCAGCGGGCCTTCGCTCCGTGCGTCCTCGGCCTCCTTGGTCTTCTTGTCGTATTCGGCCTTGTAAAAGTCCTCGAGCGCCTGCTTGGCGGGCGCCTCCATGTTTTTCATCACCCGCCATCCGATGTCGAGGGGCGGGATGAACACGATGAGCACGCCCACGAACAGGCCGATCAAGGCAAGTATCAGCCGCAGCCGCAACTCCTCGATGTGCTCGCCAAAGCTCATCGAGACCATCGATTGCTCTTCGAGGAAGAGATCGTTGTCGGAGGTCATGGAAGTGAAACTCCCGCGCGGGGTGCGGGGCGACGGGCCCCGCCTGAAGACCTGATGAGGAAACGCGGGCCGCGTCGACCGGTCCCAAGGCCGGGGCCCTTTGCTGGCAGCGCCGCTCGCCGACCTCGCGGGGACGGTCGACCAAGCGGGAGCGTATCCATCCCTAAAACGCTACCACAGTCCGCGATACTCATGCTAGGCGAGCTTTCCTCCGAACGACGCCACGCCGGGACGACCGACCAGGCCACGACCGTATCGCCGACAGCGAGTGTGCGACTCCCGAGAGCGGAAACCACGACTCGATTCTTCTCAACCGGTGATCCCATGGATGACCTTCGCATTCGGGTGGTCGACAAAACCGCGGGTTGGAGCGCCGGACGCCGATGCGATAGATTGAGCTTGGCTTGAACCGAGGCGTCGCGGGCTCGTTTCCCCTTTCGTCGAGCCGTCTCATGACCGAAGCCAGCAAGTGGGCGCCTTTTCCCACGACCCAGTGGAGTCGGCTCGTCGCGGCCGCCGACGGGTCCGCGCCCGCGGATCGCGAGGCCCTCGCCGAGCTGTGCCGCGCCTACTGGTATCCGCTCTACGCCTTCATCCGCCGCCAGGGACACGACCCGGCCGACGCCCAAGACCTGACCCAGGCGTATTTCGCCCGGCTTCTGGAACGCGGCCTCCTCGCCGCCGCCGACCAGCGCAAGGGCCGCTTCCGATCTTTTCTTCGCGCCGACTGCCGGTTCTTCCTCGCCGACCAGCGCGATCGTGAACGCGCCCTCAAGCGCGGCGGCGGGGTCGCGCCGGCGTCGCTCGACGCTCGCGACGCCGAGGGCCGCTATCGCTTCGAGCCGGCCGATGAGACCACGCCCGACCAGCTCTTTGACCGCGCCTGGGCCATGACCCTGCTCGACCGGGTGCTCTATTTGCTTGAGCATGAATACATGCTCAGCAATCGCCTCGCCCTGTTCGAGCGCCTGAAGACCGTGCTGACCGACGGCCCCCGCGCCCTTCCCTATGCCGCGATCGCCGACGAATTCGCCATGACCGAGGCGGCCGTCGAGGGAACGGTCCGCCGGCTCCGCCATCGCTACCGCGACTTGCTTCGCGACCAGATCGCCGCCACCCTCGAACACCCCAGCCCGGCCGCCGTCGCCGACGAGATCCGCGCCCTGTTCGTCGCCCTGGGCCGCTGATTCGAAAAAAAACTTTTCACGACCCGCGCCGGATTTCGCGACCGATTCCTTACGATCTGGTGGGATCGACACGTTCTCCCGATGGGAGGTCTCGCCATGGCCGCCGCCGATCGCTGTCCGAACTGTGGCACGGAACGTCCCTGGAACGCGCCCAAGGGCCTCTGCCCACGCTGTCTGCTCAAGCAAGGGCTCGACAGCGACGCCCTCAGCCTCGCACCCGACGGCGCGCCCGGGGCCACGATGACGCTGGCGGGCGGACCGAGCG
Source organism: Planctomycetales bacterium (assembly GCA_027459775.1). Classification (GTDB taxonomy): domain Bacteria; phylum Planctomycetota; class Planctomycetia; order Isosphaerales; family Isosphaeraceae; genus JAKBAP01. Next base: position 9,192 of record DAIDHE010000442.1, read on the forward strand.
CCGCCCGCGCCCTGTCCAGTCTGGCCGAGACCATTGGCACCGTCCCCCGCGTCTTGCTCCGCGACACCGACCCCGGGACCGAGCCCGGTCCCGTCGTCCAACCCAGTTCGCCCGAAATGCCCACCCACACCGACCCCGCGAGCCGGCTCCAGATCCTGGGCGAGATCGCCCACGGCGGGATGGGCGCGGTCCTCAAGGGCCGCGATAGCGACCTCGGCCGCGACCTCGCCGTGAAGGTCTTGCTCGAACAGCACCGCGACAAGCCCGAGCTCGTCCGGCGGTTCATCGAGGAAGCCCAGATCGCGGGCCAGTTGCAACATCCCGGCGTCGTGCCGATCTATGAGCTGGGCGCCTTCGTCGACCGCCGGCCGTACTTCACCATGAAGCTCGTCAAGGGCCGCACCCTGGCCGACGTCCTGGCCGCGCGGACCAACCTCGACGTCGATCAGTCGCCGCTGCTGGGCGTCTTCCTCCAGATCTGCCAGACGGTCGCGTACGCCCACGCCCGCGGCGTGATCCATCGCGACCTCAAGCCGTCGAACGTGATGGTGGGCGGCTTCGGCGAGGTCCAGGTGATGGATTGGGGCCTGGCCAAGGTCTTGCTCAGTGGGGGCGCCAGCGCCGACGCCGCGGCCGGCGCCGCCGATGCGCGGGGGACGATCATCGCGACGGCCCGCGGCGGCAGCGATTCGGACCTGTCGCACGCCGGCAGCGTGCTGGGCACGCCGGCCTACATGGCGCCCGAGCAAGCCCGTGGAGAGATCGATCAGGTGGACGAACGGGCCGACGTCTTCGCCCTGGGCTCGATCCTCTGCGAGATCCTTTCCGGCCGCCCCGCCTTTACCGGCCGGGGCTCGGGAGAAATCCAACGCAAGGCCGCACGGGGCGACCTGGCCGACGCTTTTGCCCGTCTCGACGCCTGTGGGGCCGATGCCGATTTGCTCGCGCTGGCGCGCGCCTGCCTGGCCCCGGAGCGCGACGACCGGCCGCGCGACGCCGGCGGCGTGGCCTCGGGGCTCTCCGCCCACATGGCGGGGGTGGGCGAGCGGCTCCGCGCCGCCGAGCTCGCCGCCGCGGCCGAATCGGCCCGCGCCGAGGAAGCCCAACACACGGCCGCCGCCGCCGAGCTCGCCCGCGCGGCCGAATCGGCCCGCGCCGAGGAAGCGCACGCCCGCGCCGCCGTCGAACGCTCCCGCAGGCGCCGTACCGTGGCCCTGGCCGCCTCTCTGCTCGCCATGATCACCTTGGGCGGCTCGACTCTCGCCTACATCACACAAGAACGTCAGGCGCGCGCCGCCGCCGTCGAACGCCGCCTGCTCCAGGCCGCCACTCTGCTCGATCAGGCCCACGCCAGGCCCGACGACCCACTCCGCTGGCAAACGGTCCTGGCGGCCGTGCAACAGGTCGAGGACGACCCCGCCGGAATGACTCGTGAACTCCGCGACCGGCTCTCGCGGCTCAAGGCCGACGCGACTTCCGGCCTGCGCGACACCGAGCGCGAGGTGACCCTGCGGCAAGACCTGGTCGAGATCCGCGCCAACCAGCAGGACGCCGGCCCGGAGGCGACCGACGCCGCCTACGCCGGGGCCTTCCGCGCCGCCGGGCTGGACGTCGACGCGCTGAGCGTGGCCGAGGCCGCCGCTCGGCTCAAGCGCCGACCCGCCGCGGTGGTCGTCGAGATCGCCGCCTACCTCGACCACTGGTCGAGCCTGCGCCGCGAGGCCAAGTGGCCGTCCGCGTCGTGGCGGAAGCCGCTCGACCTGGCCCGCGCCGCCGACGCCGACGATTATCGCGACCGTCTCCGCGCCCTGCTGGCGGGCGACGACCTCAAAGCCCAGTCGGCGCGGCTCGAGGCCCTGGCCGACGAGCCTCGTGCGGACGAGCTCCCGGCCCCGACGGCCGTGCTGCTCGGCGAGGCCCTTGCGAGCGCGGGCCGCCGGGACGCGGCGGTCGGCCTGCTCCGCCGGGCCGCGGCGCGGCATCCCGACGACGTCTGGGTCAACATCGGCCTGGGCAACAGCCTGAGTCTGCTGACGCCTTCCCCACGCGAGGAGGTCATACGCTATTACACGGCGGCGCGGGCCCTGCGCCCCGAAACGGCCCATGAGCTGGCCCACCTGCTCGACGCGATGGGGCGGGGCGCCGAGGCCGAGGGAACCTTTCGCGACCTGGTCGCACGCCGCCCCACCGCCGCGCGGCACCTGGCCTGCTTCGGTCGCTTTCTGAAGGACCACGGCCGGACCGAAGCGGCGAGCGGGATCCTCGACCGCGCGGTCGCCGCGGCTCGCGCGGCCCTCGAGCTCAAGCCCGAGGATCCCGGGGTCCGCTTCGACCTCGGCTACGTTCTGGCGGCCCAAGGCAAGCCGGCCGACGCCGAATCCGAATTCCGCGCGGCGATCACGCTCA
>DAIDHE010000448.1 GCA_027459775.1 Planctomycetales bacterium
AGATCTCGAGCAAGATCGCCGGCGTGCTCGACTCGCCCGGTCTCTCGATCGACGACCTGACTCGAGCCCACCTTGAGGAATCTCGCCAGCGTATCGCCAAGGTGCTCGACGCCAACGTCGACGCCCGCGAGCCGTGATCGATCCTGGAGCCCGCGGCGCGGGCGCGCAAGCGCTCGCGGCCGTGGGCTCCAGGAAGCAGCGTCGATCTCGTCGTGCTCGGGCCGATTCCAGCGGACATGCGAGGATGAACATGAACGGATCGTTGTCGAGAGTTCTGATGGCGCTCGCGGGTTCGGCCGTGGTGGCGCTGGCGGCGTGTCGTGCGGGGTATCCGCAGGAATCCGCTCCGCCCCGGCCGCGTCCCGGGCTCACGGCCCAGCAAACCAAGGACGCGATCAAGGCCGCCCAGGGGACGATGGTCGAGCTGCGCAAGAAAACCCAGGGGGCCGAGCTCCCCGACGCCGACCGCCGCGAATACGTGGTGGGCGTCGAGCTCCTGGCCGACAGATCGCCCGCGGCCGCGGCCAAGGGGGAGGAAAAGGCCGCGAACCCTGGCGAGCCTGGTGCGAAAGCGGACCCGGCGGGGCCCAAGCCCGCGCGGGGGCCGACCGCCGTCGTCACGTTATATCGTTATTTCGATGATATCACGGTCTTTTCAACCATCGATCTGGGCACGGGCAAGGTGGTCGACGTGCAGGCCGCCCAGCACCTGCGCACGCCCCTTTCCGACGCCGAGTTCGAGGAAGCCCAGGCCCTGGCCCGCGAGCACAATCCGGAAGTCCAGCGGCTCTACGAGCGGTTTGGCCGCCAGGTGACGGCGTATCCCCAGTTCAGCCAGTTCACGCTCGAGGGCGACCCGCGGATCCACCGGGTGGTGCATTTGACCTATCGGGTGGGCAAGCGCGAGCTGTCGTATCCCCGGCCCCAGGTCGATCTCACGATCCGCACGGTCGAGACCCCCGCGCCCGAGGTCGAGCCCAAGGCGAAGGTACGGCCCCCGCGCGGCGATTAACGCATTTCTCGCGATCACGCTGGCCTTGTCAGCATATAAGGGACGTCTCATGCCTCGATCGATCGTCGTCGCGTTCGTGTTCACGGTACTGGCCGTCGCGCCCGGCCCGGCCCGCGCCCAGCGCTTTTTTCGCGCGCCGATCGTGGACCCGCCCTCGCAAGAGGTGACGACCGAATTCCTGGTGAACGAATCGGGGGGCGTCGAGCCTCGCAAGGGGACCGCGTGGAAGGTCCACGTCGCCCGCGGCCTGCACAAGGGGCTTTATATCACCGGCGCGTGGTTCAAGCGCAATCTCGCGGAGGACTGGATCAAGATCTTGAACGACGCCCGCGTGGCCGAGCTGTTCGTTCCCTATCATCAATCGTCATTCATTCGCTATTACGACCTGACGAGCTTTTCGTTCCCGCTCGCGCCGGTGCAGGCCGAGGACGCGGGCGTGTTTGGCACTCTGTTGCCGCCGTTTCAGGGCGATTCGACGGCGACGGCGGTCAAGGAAATCCGCGACCGCGGAGTTGCCTGGAAGGATTACGCCCACGGCGTTCGCAGGGGCAAGGAGCTGGTGATCTGGGGCGCGCTCGAGGCGGGCAATTATATGTACCTGATGTCGTATTCGTTTCACGACGACGGCACGATCGCGTTTCGGGTGGGGGCGACCGGCCAGAATCTGCCCGGCCGTCGCCAGGAAGCCCACGTCCACAGCGCCCACTGGCGGATCGACGTCGATCTGGTCGACGGCGCCAAGAATTCGGCCATGCTCATGCGTCATGTTGAGAGTACGGCGAGCCTGAGCTCCGAGGACGTGAAGGAGCCGTTCAATCGCGGGTTCGAGGGGGGCGTGCCCTGGGATCCCAAGGAGTTCACGATGATTCGCGTGCAGAGCGAGCGGAAGAATCCGCGGGGCGAGTGGATCAGCTACGACCTGATGCCGCTCCGCTATGGCTCGCCGCGGCACAACGAGGAGTTCACGCACAATGATCTCTGGGTCAGCCGGTCGCACCCCGAGCGGCCGATGGAGTATCTGTTCGCCAATCTGCCCAACATCGTGAAGGACGAAGAAGTCGTCGAGCAGACCGACATCGTACTCTGGTGCAATTCGGCGGTGCATCACGAGCCGAGGAACGAGGACGGCAAGCCTGGCTCAGCGCCCCGGTTCTGGCCGGGCGACGACGCCTGGGAGGGCTCGGCGATCGTGATGTGGAGCGGGTTCGACCTGAAGCCCAGGAATCTCTTCGATCGCACGCCGTTTTATCCTTACACGCCAGAACCCGTCCGCCCGTTGGCGAATCAGCGCCCGGACGCGGAGCGCGGCGAGCCTGCCGCCCCCGCCGGCACGGCCGTCGAGTCCCCACGAAACCAGTCCGCCCCTGACCGCCGTAAGTAGGCCGCCCGACGAAGCGAGCGTCCGCCGCGCTGGCCCGCGGGAAAAGCCGCCGATTTGTCTTTCAACCCGGAATTTGACTGGTAAGATGTCGTCGCCGTTTCGAGCGAGTCCAACTCGACGACGGCCGATTCACCGCCCCTGATCCTCACCGAAGGCGTCCCGGAGCACCCCATGCGCGCAATGGCCGCGAAGATCGCCCTGGCATGCGCCCTCGTGCTGGCGGCCGCGCCGGCGCCGCTCGCGCAAGAACCGGCGAATCCGTCCGCGATCAATCGATCACTGCTTCCGGCCGATCTCCGTGACGACGCTTTGATCTCGATCCGACCGGCCGAGACGGCGCTCATGATCTCGGCCATCGCGTTGCTCCTGTTCCTGATCCCGGGGATCGGCCTCTTCTACGGCGGCATGGTGCGGCGTAAGAACGTGCTCTCGGCTTTCCTCCGCTGTTTCATCGTGCTGGGGGTGGTTGCGATTCAGTGGGTCGTGGTCGGCTATTCGCTGGCGTTCGGCGACGACGCCTGGGGCGGGTTCGAGGGAGGTCTGGGGTTCTTCTTGCTGAGGGACGTCGGGCTCGACAGTCATCCCAATCTCGCGCCCGGGTTTCCCCATCAGCTTTTCATGATATTGGAATTGATCCTGGCCGCGCTCGCCCCGGCGATCATTTCGGGGGCGATCGTCGAACGCATGAAGTTTTCGGCGTATGTGGTCTTTTGCTTGCTCTGGACGACGCTCGTTTATGATCCAGTCGCGCACTGGGTCTGGGCGCCTGGGGGCTGGATCAGGAATCACGGCGGGATCGATTACGGCGGCGGGCTGGTGGTCCATCTGACGTCGGGCACGGCCGCGCTCGTCTGCGCCATGGTTTTGGGCAAGCGGAAGGGGCTCGACACCGAGGATCTGCATCCCCACAACCTGACGCTGACCGCGATCGGGACCGCGCTTTTTTGGGTCGGCTGGATGGGCTGGTCGGTGGCGGCCTCGCGGGGGAGTTGGGCGGCGGCCGCCGCGGCCGTGGTGTCGACGATCCTTGCGGGCTCGGCAGGGATCGCGAGCTGGACGCTGCTGGAATTCGTGCAAAAGCGCAAGGTCACCTTGCTTGGAGCGTGCACCGGGGCGCTCGCCGGGCTGGTGGCCGTGACGCCGGCGGCGGGGCTGGTCGATCCTTTCGGAGCACTCTTGATTGGCCTCTGCACAGCGCCACTTTGTGCATACGCGATCTCGCTCAAGGCCAAGCTGGGCTACGACGACTCGCTCGACGTTTCGAGCGTGCACGGTATCGGCGGGCTCGTGGGCGTTCTGGCGGTCGGCGTCTTCGCGTCTCCCATGCTCACGGGAACGCAGGGCGGTCTGCTGGCGGGCCACGCCGACTTGCTCTTCATGCAGGGGCTGTCAGCGCTGGCGGTCGTCGCCTATACCGCCGTGGCGACGCTGGTCGTGTTGCTGGTCGTCGAGCGGGTGATCGGCCTGCGAGTCAGCGGCGAGGATGAGGATCTGGGCATGGATCTCGCCCAGCATGGTCAGAGGGGGTATATCATGGGCGAGGGAGAGCTCGTGGGGCCCCGGTGATTCGATTTTCATTTGTTGATTCTTGATGATCGATTGGAGAGCAAGGCGCGGGCGCTTCGCGAGATCGAGGGCTAGAGCTCGGCGCGTTGGACGGCGGCTTCGAGAGCGAGTCGAGTGTCTTCATGGCCCGCAAGAGTGACGAACGCTTCGGTCGCGGCTTCGCGGGCCGCCTTGGGGCCGTGGGCGGCCAGGATCGAGACGACCGACAGAATCTGGAGCTGGGCCTCGTAATGTTCGCCAGGGTTTTCCTCGAGGCTGGCCTGCGCGTGATTCCAGGCTGTCTCCCACTCCTGGGGCGTGAGCGTGCGGGCCAATGGCGCGGCGGTGGAAAGGAGCTCATGCAGGTCGTCGACGTTTTCATCCGCCGCGAGGCGGTCGACGAGCCCCATCGATCGGGCCATCAGGTAGCCAATCGAGCGCCCGCCGATCAGCAGGTTCAGCGCGTCGGAAGGCTCGATGATTCGTGGCAAGCGCTCGATCATGCCCCACGGTGAAATGAGTCCCAGCAGCACGTCGCTGGCCGCCACCCGGAACGACTCGTTCGATGCCAGGGCCACCCTCCGCCGGCACGCGAGGGCGAGGTCAAGCCCCGCTCCCTGACAGGCTCCGTGCAAGATCGCGACCGTCGGAACCTTGAGATTCTCCAGCCGATCAAACACACGCTGCCCGAGCACAGCGATGGCACGAAGCTGGTCGGGGTCGGCGGCCAGGATCATGGCGGGGTCGTAACCGGCCGCGAACCCCGAGGGCTTGGAGCTTCGCAGGATGAGGGCCTTGAGATTGGGATCGTTCTCGGCCTCGATCAAGCGGGCGTCGAGTGCGTCGAGGACGGAGGAATCGATGATGTTGATCGAGCGCCCAGGCGTGTCGAACCAGAGAGTGCCGAACCCGTCGGTCGAGGTCTCTCTGCGCCAGATGGGGGCGAAGTCGGGGGTTGTCATGGCCGTCGCCTCGCACTCGGGATATGATCAGCTTGTGAATCGGACAATTGTGCTGTTCGCGGAGCCGAACTCATGATGCGCCTGTTGATTGACCACGTTCGAGGCCTCGTGGGAGCGATCCTGGGCGGCGTGCTGGGATTCTACACGTTCGGCTGGCTACATCACCAGGGCTTCTATGGCCTGATGATCCCGGGAGCGTTTTTGGGCCTGGGCTGCGGCCTTCTGGCGGGCCGGCCATCGCTGGCGCGCGGCGTCGTTTGTGGGGTGGCCGCGATCGCGCTGGCGATCTACACCGAATGGCGCTACTGGCCGTTCGACGCCGACGACAGCCTTGCCTACTTCGTCGCCCACCTCACGAGCTTGCGTCCGGTCACCTTGCTGATGATGGGCGTGGGCGGGTTGATCGCGTTTTGGCTGGGGAAGGATGCGGGCTTTCGGGGCGGTTCGAAAACCCTGGCCCCGAACGCCGCGTCCCACGAAATCAAGGGCGAACTGCGTCCCCCGGTCGATCGCGATGATTTCGCGTAGCGTCAGGCCGGCTCGGGGAGATCGAAGAACTTGCTCACGCACACCTGGAAGCCTGGCAGCGCGGCCCCGCCCTCGAGCGTGTCGTTCTCGGTCAGCAGAGTCGATTGATCGGGCGCGGTGTGGACTCGCACGGTCTTGGTCTTGGGGTCGACCAACCACACGACGGTGACTCCGGCGGCGAAGTACTCTCCGAGCTTTCGCTTCATTTCGGACTTGGAGTTGCCCTTGCTGAGCACCTCGACGACCAGGTCGGGTACGAGGTTGGGGATTGGCTCGCTGGGCCGCTTGCCACCCGGGATCCGCGCCCAGGAGATGAACAAGACATCGGGTACGAGCACGAGCTTTGGGAAAAAACGGAGCGTGCCATCGACCCCGAGGACCATCCCCGACTTGTGAGAACCCGTGAAGGAACGGATCAAGAAAATGATCTTCAGTTGCGATCTCTGATTCCAAGGCGCCCATCGTCTTCTCCACCAGGGTTCCTTCGATCAGTTCGCAGATTCTGTTTTCGTGGTCGAGCAGGTGGAGCAGGTCTCGTTCGGTGGCGGTTCCCGGGGTGGGCGTGAGGCGCACGCGATGGGCCGGCACGCCGCCCAGCCTTGCCAGCAGGTCGGCGACGGTGACGTGCTCGCTTGCCGCGGGCTTCGCAATTCGGGCTTTGCGTCTGGGCTTGGGAGCGTGAGCGACGCTCATGGCGAGGCTCTCACCATTGGCAATTCGATCGATCTTCAGAAAGAGGCGACTTGTGATTATAGCCCGAGGTAGGCGAAGAATCATGACTCGGAAGAGGCTCGCGCGGCGGATGCTTCCTTTCGGTGGAGGCCCGGTTACAATTTGGTTGGTGCGAGCGGGCGCTTCGCGTCCGGGATCGGGTTCTCAACCACCTCTTTCACATGGAAGGAGCCCTCGCCATGTCGGCGACCGCGCAACCCCATGACCAGGCCCAGAGCTCGGCGGACGACGCGCTTCGCGCCAAGCAGATCCAGCAGGCCGAGGAGCTGCTCTTCAGCGGCCCCGCCGCGCGGGGAGGGTTCGCTCGGCCGTTTTTCCGCGGCGATTTCCCAGCAGGCGCTCTGTTCCCCTATCCAGAGACGACTGCCGAAGAGCGATCGTCGGTCGCCACGGTGGTCGCCTCGGTGCGTGAATTCGTCGAGACCCACATCGATCCCGTCGCCATCGATCGCGACGCCGACATCCCCCGCTCGGTGATCGAGGGCCTGGGAGCACTCGGCGTTCTGGGCATGACAGCGCCCCGCGAATGGGGCGGCCGGGGCATGTCGCAGAGCGGGTATTGCCAGATCATGGAGGTCATCGGCGGCCGCTGCGCGTCGACCGCGGTTTTTGTCAACGCCCATCAATCGATCGGCATCCGAGCACTCGTGCTCTTTGGCACGCCCGAGCAAAAAGAGCGCTGGCTGCCCCCTCTGGCGCGGGGGGAGAAGCTCGCCGCGTTCGCCCTCACCGAGGAACAAGCCGGCTCCGATGCGAGCAACGTCCAGACGACGGCGACCCCGAGCCCGGACGGGCAGACCTATCTTCTCAATGGGACGAAGCGCTACATCACCAACGGCGCGATCGCCGACGTGCTCACGGTGATGGCCCGGACGCCCGACCCCAAGGGAGGCGACTCCAAAGTGACGGCCTTCCTGGTCACGCCCGACATGGCTGGGTTCGAGGTCGTCGAGGCGCGGATGCCCAAGTGCGGCATTCGCGGCACGGCCACCGCCAAGCTCGCGTTCCATGACATGGCCGTGCCGGCGACGAACATCTTGGGTCCCTTGGGCAAGGGGCTCAAGGTCGCGCTCACGGTGCTCGATTTCGGCCGCACGACTTTTGGAGCGAGCTGCACGGGATTGGCCAAGGTCTGCCTTGAGGCCGCTTGCCGCCACGCCGCCCGTCGTAGTCAGTTCGGCCGGCCCCTGGCCGAGCTCGAGCTCATCAAGAAGAAGATCGCGTTCCTGGCCGCGACGGCCTATGCCATGGAGGCCATGACATATCAGACGGCGGCCTTGATCGACCGGGGCGAGGAGGACTACATGCTCGAGACGGCCATTCTCAAGGTCTTCTCGACAGAGGCGGTCTGGCAGGGCGTTTACGAGACGCTGCAGGTCCACGGGGGCCAGGGCTATTTCACCGACGAGCCGTTCGAGCGGATGATGCGCGACGCGCGGATCAACACCATCGGCGAGGGTGCGAACGAGGTCTTGAAGGCGTTCATCGCGCTGGTCGGCGTCCGCGACATCGGCGAGGGGTTCAAGACGACGCTCGAGGCGCTCAAGCATCCCGGCTCGGTGCTTCCCGCCCTTTGGACCTTTGGCCGCGATCACCTGAGCCGGGCGGTCAAGACCCCGGTCGCTCCGGTGCAGTCGTCGGCGCTTCGTCCGTTCGCCATGGCGATCGCGCGGCGGACGGCGCGGTTTGGCCGCGAGATCGAAGCGGCTCTGATCAAGCATCGCGAGGCCATTCTCGATCGCCAATATGTGCAAGAGCGAATCGCCGACATGGCGATCGCGCTGGTCACCTCGGCGTGCGTCTTGGCGCGCTTCGACCATTCGCTGGCGACCAACCGCGCGACGCCGTTCGAGGAAGCCGCCGCCGAGCTCTACATGGAAATGGCCGGCCATCGCTTCGACGCCGCCGCGGACACGCTCAAGGCCAACGACGACGGCCTGACCTCCCTGGCCGCCGACAGGGCGCTGCGGTCGTATGCGGGGTATCAGCCCAGAGGCTAACGCGCTCGCGTTACCAAGAGGCCCTCATGCATAGACTCTGCGTCGACGGGCGCGGCGTCTGGTCATCGTCCGGGATCAGGTTGAAAAACATGAAGAGACGACTCCGGTTTCTGTTCGCTCTTTTGCTCGTCCCGCTGGCGGGCTGTGGCGCGGCCGCGCCTGGAGCGGCGGATCTCGGCTCGGACCCGATCACTCAGATTTCCGTCATCAACGCGCTCATGATCGGGCGATACGACGGGGTGGCGACCATTTCTGAACTACTGCGGCACGGCGATTTTGGCGTCGGGACGCTCGACCATCTGGACGGCGAATTGATCGTGCTCGACGGGACGGCCTATCAAGTTGGCGGCAATGGCGTGGTCGCCGTTGTGGGCGTGGGGCGCTCGACGCCTTTCGCGACGGTCGTTCGATTCCACGCTGACGGCGAGCTCCCCTGCCCCGTGGTTGCCAGCTTGTCAGAGCTCGACGCGAGTCTGAGCGAGGCCCTGCCTCAGAAGAACGAGTTCGCCGCGATCCGGGTCGATGCGCGGCTCGCGTCGATCACCCTGCGCAGCGTGCACCGCCAGGAGCCCCCCTACAAGCCGCTCGGCGAGGTGGCGAGAAGCCAGTCGGTCTGGACGCACGACAAGCTCGAGGGGACGCTGCTCGGGATCCGCTGCCCGGCGTGGGTCGGCGGGCTCAACGTCCCCGGCTGTCACTGGCATTTCCTCTCCAAGGACCACAAGATCGGCGGGCACGTACTCGATTGCTCGATCGAAAAAGGCCGCGTTCAATACGACCTGCGACGCGACTGGTTGATCAAGCTCGAGAATGCGCCCGATTATCACAAGGCCGATCTTGGGCAGGATCTGAGCCGCGATTTGAAGCGGGTCGAAAGCGCACGCGGCGGCGGGAACGAAGCCGAACCCCGCGAGCCCAAGAGCACCACGCCCCGATGAACCACGAGAGAGCGCTGGCATCGTCGCCCACGGGCGCGTACCATGACGTCCTGGAAATACCGCTCGCGCGCCCTCCCCTCGCGCGAGATCACCCGACCGTCCACATGGATCGCGGATCATGAACCAATTTCGCGTCTGGATCTACGCACTGGGAGCGCTCGCGCTGATGAACGCCGGTCGTCTGGAAGCCGGAGAAGAAACCGCGCCGATCAAATACCCGCCGTCGCCGCGGTCGGAGACGGTCGACGACTATCACGGCACCCGCGTGGCGGATCCCTATCGGCCGCTCGAGGAGCCCAACGCTCCGGCGACCCGCGCCTGGATCGACGCCCAGAACAAAGTCACATTTGGATTCCTGGGCGCGATTCCCGAGCGATCCGCCATCGAACGGCGGCTGACCGAGCTGTGGAACTACGAAAAGTACTCGCCGCCGTTCCACGAGGGAGGTCGATACTTTTATACATTCAACACCGGGCTGCAAAACCAGAGCGTGCTCTATACGATGGATTCGCTCGCGGCCGAGCCCCGTGCGCTGCTCGATCCCAACACGCTGTCGGCCGACGGCACCGTGGCCCTTGCCGGCATGAAGGTCAGCGACGACGGCCGCTACCTGGCCTATGGAATCGCCGGGGCGGGCTCGGACTGGACCGAGTGGAAGGTCCGCGACGTCGCCCAGGGGACCGATCTGCCCGACCTGCTCAGGTGGGTCAAGTTCTCGGGGGCGGAGTGGACGCCCGACGGCAAGGGCTTTTTCTACAGCCGCTACCCCGAGCCCAAGCCGGGCGATGATCTCAAGGGGGCAAATTATTATGCCAAGATGTATTTTCACCAGGTGGGCAAGCCCCAGAGTGAAGACGTGCTCGTATGGGAAGAGCCCGATCACAAGGAATGGCGGGCGTCGGCCGCGGTCACCGACGACGGCGCGTATCTGATCTTTACGATCGGCAAGGGGACCGACGCCAAGCACCGCGTGCTCTATCGCAAGCTGGACCAGCCGGTCGGCCAGGCCGTTCATCTGGTGGGCGACTTCGACGCCGAATACGCGTTCATCGACAACGACGGGCCAATCTTCTGGTTTCAGACCAACAAGGGAGCGCCTCGGGGCAAGGTCGTGGCGATCGACGTTCGCAAGCCCGAGCCGGAGCATTGGGTCGAGGTCATCCCCCAGGCCGCCGAGACGCTCGAGGCCGTCGACGTCGTCGCCGACCATTTCCTGGTTCTCTATCTCAAGGACGCGCACACGCAGGTACGCGTGCTCGACCTCAAGGGCAAACACGTCCGCGACGTCGCGTTCCCGGGCCTCGGAACGGCGTCGGGATTCCATGGCAAGCGCAAGGACAGGGAGACGTTCTACAGCTTTGTCTCGTTCACAGCGCCCGGCTCGGTCTATCGCTACGACGTCGCGACCGGCGAGAGCACTCCGTGGCGCGCGCCTAAGCTGGCCTACGACCCCGCCGACTACGAGACCACGCAGGTTTTCTTCCCGAGCAAGGACGGCGCCCGCATCCCCATGTTTTTGAGCCATAAAAAGGGCCTTGCGCGTGACGGCTCGAACCCCACCCTGCTCTACGGTTACGGCGGGTTCAACATCTCGCTGTCGCCGAGTTTCAGCCCGTCGGTGCTCGCCTGGATGGAGATGGGGGGGCTCTATGCGCAGCCGAACCTGCGCGGCGGCGGCGAATACGGCGAGGACTGGCACCAGGCGGGGACCAAGACGCATAAGCAAAACGTGTTCAACGATTTCATCAGCGCGGCCGAATGGTTGATCGCCAATCATTACACGAGCACGCCCAAGCTCGCGATCGCGGGGGGCTCGAACGGCGGGCTTCTGGTGGGCGCGTGCCTCACGCAGCGGCCCGATTTGTATGGCGCGACGCTGCCGGCGGTGGGCGTGATGGACATGCTCCGGTTCCACAAATTCACGATCGGCTGGGCGTGGATCGACGACTACGGCTCGTCCGACGACCCCGCGCTCTTCAAGACGCTGCACGCCTACAGCCCGCTGCACAATATCAAGCCCGGGGTCTGCTATCCGCCGACCTTGATCACGACCGCCGACCACGACGACCGGGTGGTGCCGGCACATTCGTTCAAATTCGCGGCGACGCTCCAGGCGGCCCAGGCATGCGCGAACCCGATCTTGATCCGGATCGAGACCAAGGCCGGCCACGGGGCGGGCAAGCCCACGACCAAGCAAATCGCGGAGGCGGCCGACAAGTGGGCGTTTCTGGTGAAGACGCTCAAGGTCGCGGTGCCGCTGGAAAAGCGCTGAGGTCGAGTGATCGCGATGCGAAGCTCAGGTCTCGAGCGTCTCGATCGTGATGGGATGGCGGTTGATGAAGTCCTCGGCCTCGGCGCGAGTGAAGACGCCGGCGGTTGTACCGACGGCGCGCACGCAGCTCGCGCCCAGGGCGCTTGCGAGCTTCAGGCACTCGAGCTCGGATCGGCCCTCGAGCAGGCCGGCGATGTAGCCGGCGTTGAAGGCGTCGCCGCCGCCCGAGCCGTCGACGAGGTCGGTGGGATAAGCGCCCAAGCGGACCTTGAGGTCGTTTGAGATCGAGACGAGGCCGTGCTCGCCGCGGGTGACGACCACCCGGGCCGCCCCCATGTTGTGAAACAGTTGGGCCTGGTGGACCGGGTCGCTGATGCTCGAGATGAGCTCGGCCTCGTCCGAGTTGGGGACGAAGACGTCGGTGTGGGGCAAGACGACCTCGAGGGCTTCGAGATAGCGCCCGGGCCCTGGCGTGGCGACGTCGAGCACGGTGATCACGCCGGCCTGGCGGGCGCGAGCGAACCGCAGGGCGAGCTCGTCGGCTCTGAGATTGGGCAAGATCAAGAAATAGCCGATATGAAGCACGCGCGGGGGGTGCTCCAGAGCGGCGTCGAGATCGGCGGCGACGAACCCGGCATTGGCGCCCTGGGTATGAATGAAGCGGCGGTCCTGGCCGCGGACGTTGACGATCAAGGTCTGGCTGGTGGGTCGCCTGGCATCGGTGAGGACGTGGTCGGTCGCGACGCCGGCCTCTTTGAGGGTCTGAGCGGCGAACTGGCCGAAGGCGTCGCCGCCCACCCGCGCGGCCACGGCCGCGCTCACCCCCAGCCGCGCCAGGTCGACGGCCGTGTTGGCCGCGCCGCCGCCTATGTTGAGCAAGAGCTCGTCGACCTGGACGATCTCGCCGGGCCGGGGAAGATGATCGAGCGGGGGGCACACATGATCGGCGACGATCAAGCCCGCGCAGACCACCTGGGGAGTCGAGGTCGAGGGAGAGGTCGACACGTGCGAATACATCCCAAAGAGGCCATGATGTTGAATGAAGGAACCCCTCGCGCTCGGGGAGCGCGGTGGATCGTCCCGGTGTCAGGTCGGGACGGCGTCGCCCGTCGACCTGGGGATTTCGGTCTTTTCAGTGACGCCGTTCTTGCTCGCGCCCACGGCGGCGGTCTCCTCGACCACCCGCTTGCCGATGAGATCCTCGATCTCGGTTTCGTTCAAGACCTCGCGCTCGATCAGGGCCTCGGTCAGGCGCTCGAGATCCTCGCGATGTTCGTCGAGCAGCCGCAGGGCGCGTTCGTCGGCCTGGCGCAGGATGCGGGCGACTTCCTCGTCGATGATCTGCTGCATATGTTCCGAGTGATCGCGGGGCTCGGAGAGCTCGCGGCCCAGGAACGGCTGGTCGGAGCTCAGGCGGAACGAGACGGGGCCGACTTTTTCGCTCATGCCCCACTGGGTGACCATGCGGCGCACGAGTCGGGTGGCCATCTCAAGATCCATGGAGGCGCCGACGCTGAGGTCGTCGTAGACGAGGCGCTCGGCGGCCCGGCCGCCCATGAGCGAATCGAGTCGGGCGTGGAGCTGGCTTTCGTTGTAGCTCACGCGGTCTTCCTCGGGGAGGAACTGGGTGACGCCCAGGGTTCGGCCGCGGGGGATGATCGTGACCTTGCGGACGGGGTCGGACTTGGGCGTGAGCCAGCCGACCAAGGCGTGGCCCGACTCGTGATAAGCGGTCGCGCGCTTATCTTTGGGCGTGATCATGTCTTCGCGCTTGGCGCCCAGGATGACCTTGTCGAGGGCGGCGTCGAGATCGGCCGAATCGACGGCTTCCTTGTCGGCGCGGGTGGCCAGCAGGGCGGCTTCGTTGACCAGGTTGGCCAGATCGGCGCCGCTCATCCCGACGGTTCCGCGGGCGATCTTGTCGAGGTCGACGTCGGCCGCCAGCGGCACGTTGCGGATGTGGACCTTGAGGATCTCGAGCCGGCCCTTCTTGGTCGGCAGATCGACGGTCACATGGCGGTCGAACGGGCCCGGCCGCAGGAGCGCGGGGTCGAGCACGTCGGGGCGATTGGTCGCGGCCAGCACGATCACGCTCTCGCTGGGCGAGAAGCCGTCCATCTCGGTCAAGATCTGGTTGAGCGTCTGCTCGCGCTCGTCGTGGCCGCCGCCCAGGCCCGCGCCCCGGATGCGGCCGACAGCGTCGATCTCGTCGATGAACAGGATGCAGGGGCTGTTTTCCTTGGCCGTCTTGAACATGTCGCGGACCCGGCTGGCGCCGACGCCCACGAACATCTGGATGAATTCCGAGCCCGAGATCGAGAAAAACGGCACGCCCGCCTCGCCGGCGACCGCCCGCGCGAGCAGCGTTTTGCCCGTGCCCGGCGGACCATTGAGCAAGACGCCCTTGGGAATCCGCCCGCCCAGCCGCTGGAACCGCTCGGGGCTCTTCAAGAATTCGACGATCTCCTGGAGCTCGGACTTGGCGTTCTCGAGCCCGGCGACCTCGTCGAACGTGGTTCGCTGTTTGGATTTGTCGTGCCGCTTGGCGGGGCTCTTGACGAAGCTCCCCAGGATGCCGCCGTCAAACTGGTCGCGCGCCCGGCGCATCATCAAATACAAGAAGACGATGATCACGAACGTGGGCAAGAGCAGCATGATCCAGGCGAGGCCGCTGGCCGAGTTGGGCGGGTTGCCCTCAATAAGCGTGGACTCGTCGGCCGGTTTGTCGTGCTTGGCGTTATGCTCGATCACCTTTTGCACGACGGGGTCGATCGATTGCTCGGCCGGCGCGTAGGTGATGAATTTACGGACGGTGGTCGTGGTGCGGGTGGTCGGGTTCTTGAAGTCTTGATCGTGGCGGAGCTCGCCGCGGATCTCGTTGCCCAGGATCGAGAGGCTCTTGACGTTGTCGGCGTCGACCTGCGCGAGGAACCAGGGATAGTAGAGCACCGGGACTTCGTTGCGGGGCATGAACTGGTAAAAGAGGATTCCGAAGCCCCCCAGCAAGATCAGCCAGAGCCACGGGGGCGTGGGAGGACCGCCGCCGGAGTCGGGCTTGCGCCCGACGGGGCTAGGCGGCCGTCGCGGGGGTTCCTGGTCTCGCGGTCGATTCTCCATGCTTGCTCACTCAATTCCCGGGCCGACGAGATAGTCCATGACCGCCCCGCGCTCGGGGGGCGTCCGCCCCGACCAAGGGCCGTTCATCAAACTCATTGTACAGAACGTTCGCCGAAAGTTCAGGGGGGACCGACCAATCGGGGGACGTGGTCCAGGCGACCGTCGCCCGCCGCGAGGTCGCTCGCTCCGGAGGGGCTAGTGGCCATGACCGGCGGACTCGAGCCATTTCTCGCAATCCATCGCGGCCGCGCAGCCCGATCCGGCCGCGGTGATAGCCTGGCGATAATGGGTGTCGACCACGTCGCCGCAGGCGAAAACGCCGGGGATGTTGGTGGCCGTGCCGTAAGGGGGCATCGCGGCCATGGTCAGCCCATCGGGTGTCTCGACGTCCGGCCAGGCCAGGGCACTCCGGGTAAGCAGGTAACCCTCGGGTGTGGTCGCGAGCCGGTCCTTGAAAATCTTGGTGTTGGGAACATGGCCGATCGCCACGAACAACCCGTCGATCGGCAGGAGCCGGGTCGAATTGTCGAGGGTCGAGCGCAACATCACGCCGGTCATCACGTTGTGGCCCTCACGCGGCTCGCCCACGATCTTTTCGACGACCGAGTTCCAGGCATAGGCGACCTTGGGGTTCTTGCGGGCGCGATCCTGCATGATCTTGGAAGCGCGGAGCGTATCGCGGCGGTGGATCAGGGTGACCTTGCTGGCGAACTTGGTGAGGAACGTGGCTTCCTCGGCGGCCGAGTCGCCCCCGCCCACCACGGCGATCTCCTTGCCCCGATAAAAATGGCCGTCGCAGGTGGCGCAGGTGCTCACGCCGTTGCCGCGATAAACGCCCTCGATCCCCAGCCATCGCGCGCTCGCCCCCGTGGCGACGATGACCGCGTCGCTGGTGAATTCCTGGATCGACCCGCTCGCGGGGTCGCCGCTGGGATCGTCGGTGGTCGTCGCCCGGAACGGCCGTTTCGATAAATCGACGTCGACGACCGTCCGGAAATGGCACTCCGCGCCGAAGCGCTCGGCCTGTTTGCGCATCAGGTCCATGAGCTCGGGGCCCTGAATGCCGTCGGGAAAGCCCGGAAAATTGTCAACGGCCGTCGTGAGGGTGAGCTGGCCGCCGGGCTCGCCCCCCTCGAAGACGAGAGGCGCCAGATTGGCCCGGGCCGCGTAGATCGCCGCCGTCAGCCCCGCCGAGCCCGATCCCAGAATCATCACCGCCCGATGCGACACAGCCATGAATACCCTCGTTTACGAAGCCAGGCGCCCAGGGCGCGCTCTCGATCCAGCCCGAGAAACCGGGGCGGTCCCGCCGACCCCAACCGCGCTCAGCGCGGACGATCATTATAACGGGCCGAGCGACGCCCCGCCCGTTCACTCGGTCGGGCTCGACCCGACGCGGTCGCCCCGGGACGAAGAACCGCTCGTGATTCCGCGCCCAGCGCCCAGTATCTCTCGACGCCATGCCCGACGCTGGTCGGCACGGCTCGGACGTCGGCGCGGGCCGTCCCACGCCGACGCCGACGCCGACCGGTCCACCAGCTCCGCTCCGGCCCGGTTCCACGCCCAGGTCTTGGTTAAAAAGGAACATATGCGGGCAGACGTGGAACCTTTCGATGTTCGCCCAGAAAACCCACGCCCGCCGCTGGGTAAGCTCCCACGCTCACCTTGCAATCTCCGAAGGTGATCTCCCGTGCGAACCGATCGGCGACCGCTGCCCAGATGTCGGCGACCAAGGCCGACGCCTTGGTGTCGCGAGAGATCGTCCGGATGCGAATCGCGGGATTCTCGAACGCGGAAATCGGGGCCCGCATGGGCCGCACCCTGCGGTCGATTGAACGAAAGCCGCGACGGATTCGGGCGACCGTGATGGAGGAGCTCGACCGACGGGAGTCCCGTGGGAGCGGGGCCGCGGATCCCGACGTCTCGTAAGTGAATCGCCGGCGAAGGACCGGAATCATCGCGCGGCGCGGAGCTCGCCCAGAAAACGATCCGGCCGATGTCACTTTTTCGCCCATGATTTACCTTTATCATTGCAGGGGGTGTTTGGTGAGCGCTCACAGCAGGGGCGTCATCAGCCCGAGAGCCACGGACCATCTTTTGAAGAGATTCGAGACGCGGCTGGCAAAGGTGTGGTACCTCACGGCGTGCCTTGGTTTCAGTCTGACGGCCGAGCGTGTGCTTCGCCCTGGCCCCGTCCCCGCGGTCGTCGACCCCAGCGTCTCGGCCGGCCTCCACGGAGGGAACACTGGACCCTCGTGCCAGGCGACGAATCCTGGCGTCAACTTCAATGACCGCCAGGGTTGTGGTACAACCAATCCCCAGGCCGTCGGATGCCAGTGCGCCGGCCAGGTCACGTGGGTTCCCTGCGTCCATGGAAGTACGGGTTGCCAGTACCCCATACGGCTGAGCCGCGACGGTTTGCCCCATTGACGAGTGGTTGTTTCAAGCGGCGTTTATGTCACCACATTCTCGTTCTAGCCTTGATCCGGCGCGGGTCTGTCTTGACAAGAGGTCTTCAATTGATCACGCAAACAGTTCTTGCTCTGGTCTTGCTGGCGCAAGTCGACGGCGATAAGCCCGCCCACGCCGAAGATCAGGAAATTGTGGTCGACAAAGCGCTGCGCGATCTGGCTAAAAAGGGAGGGTTGCGCGTACCCGAAGTCGTCCGCTCGGTGGGGGCCGATGACATCTGGCGGCCCTCGCCGTACAGCGGATTGAATTGCATGTATGCTTTTCTTCGGATGCAAGACGTACCCGTGGACTACGTGGATCTCAAGAAGACCGTTCCCACCACGTTCAAGGGCGCGAGCGTTCTGGAGCTTCAAAAGGCGGCGAGCCGGTATCAGATCTCGACCGAGGTTCTCACAATCACGCCAGCCGCGATGAGAGGCTTGAAATCGCCCTTCATCGCCTTGCTGGGAACGGCCCAGAAAGGGGCCGTCGACGGCCATTACGTCGTCGTGTGCGACCAGGACGGGGATTCGATCCGGCTCATTGATGGAACGACCGGCCACCTGGACAGGGTGTCCGCCACGCAGTTCAACCGGGGCTTCGCGGGTTATGTGTTGGTACGCGAGGGAGGGAGCCGATCCGTTGCGGTTGGAGAGGGTTACACCGGCCTGGAGCTTGGCCTGATCTTGGGATGCGTGCTGAATCTCGTCGCCCTTTTCGTCATGCGATCTGGTCGCCCGCCGCGGTTGGCCGCCTAGCGAGGAATCGGAGATCTCGATGTCGCGACGAGGACTATTGGTACGCGCCCAGCCGGCTCGGGTAGAACCCGCCGAGGGAATCGGCGGGTTGATCTCGATCGCCGATCTCAAGCCGGTTGTCGCCCGACTCTTGCCATGTTGGAAGATGTTCAAACTGTCGAGGGTACTGCATGCGCGGCGGGTTCTGGCGGCCGTTGTTCTGGTCTGCCTGGGCGCGGTTTGCGGTGCCGGGGCCGCTCGAGAGGCCCGGGCCGAGCCACCGTCGGCGGTCGAATTGGCGCGGGCCATCGCCGCCGCTCATCAGCAGCTTTTTCAGCTGCCCGGCGGACTAAGAGGTCGTCTAGAAAGCCATGGCAAAAGATGTTATGGCGGCGTCATGGACGCCAGAAACAGGTACGACACGGACGTTTCCGATGCCGAGTGGGCTCAGCTCGTGCGGGTGATTCCCGCACCCAAGCCCGGCGGCAG
>DAIDHE010000451.1 GCA_027459775.1 Planctomycetales bacterium
GTTTCGATTATAATGGACCGATTGTGTGCTCGCGATGTGCGGAGATCTGGTTTAGCGAGAACGGCTCATGGCGGTCGAGGCGGCGAGTCGGATCTTGGTGGTCGAGGACGACGCGAGCCTGGCGCGGTCGGTGACGACCGGTCTGCTCGACGAGGGCTACGCCGTCGTGCACGCGGCCGACGGCGTCGAGGCCGCCCAGGTGCTCCGCGACGGGTCGTGGGATCTGGTGATCCTCGATTGGTGGCTTCCGGGTCAGGACGGGCTGGCGCTTCTTGAGGGGCACCGCCGCGAGGGGCGCGACACGCCGGTCCTTTTTCTCACCGCCCGCGACGCGGTCGGCGAACGGGTGGCGGGGCTCGACGCCGGCGCGGACGATTATCTCTGCAAGCCGTTCGCGTTTGACGAGCTGCTGGCTCGGGTGCGTGCGCTGGTGCGCCGGCGCAAGGCGGCCGAGGAAATGGCCCTCTGGTTCAGCGACGTCCGGGTCGACGTCGTCTCCCGCCGCGCCTCCCGCGGGGGCCGGCCGCTGGACCTCACCACCAAGGAGCTGGGGCTCCTGGTGTTTTTCCTCAAGCACAAAGGCGAGATCCTGTCGCGGCCGCGGATCTATGCTCAGGTGTGGGGCGAGGAATACGATTTTGTGTCGAACACGCTCGACGTGCATATCAAGGAGCTCAGGCGCAAGCTCGAATCGCGCGGGCCGCGGGTCGTCCATACCATCCGGGGGCGTGGGTACATGCTCGGCGATCCGCCGTCGGCCCAGGAGGACCGGCCATGAGCCTGGTGTCGCGGTTCTCGGCGTTCTTCTTGCTCGCGCTGGCACTCGCGCTGGCGGGCTTTTCGGTCTGTCTCTACGCGTTGCAGACGGCCTGGCTGCATCAGGCGTTTGACCGCGAGCTCAAGCTGGCTCTCGACCACGCGCGGCCGGGCTCCGGGCCGGGCGATTCGCGGGTCGGCTGGGCTCTTCTGGGCGGCGACGGCGAGGGCGTGGGGGGCTGGGCGCAGGGCTGGACGCGGCCCCCCTTCGGGGTCGAGGCCGCGCTCTGCCAGGCGGAGTCGCAATTCAACCTGATCGGAACCGACGGCGCGGTCTACCGCGTGATGACCCGCGCGCCCGACCGCGGCCGGCCGCCGCGGCCCCCCTCGGCGGAGCGTGGCCGGGGCGATGAGCGTGGCCGGGGCGATGAACGTGGGCGGGGCGATGAACGTGCGCGAGGCGACGAGCCCGAGCGCAAGAACGAGCCCCACGGCCGGCCGCCGGTGCTCGCCGTCTGGAGGTCGCTCGCCCCGCTGGAGGCCGACCTGCGAGCGCTCATGGTCGTCCTGGCCGTCACCTCGGTCTCGCTCTGGATCGCGGCGGCCGCGCTCGGAAGGTATTTTGGCTCGCGCGCGCTCGCGCCCATCAAACACATGGCCGCCCGAGCCCGGCTCATGCCCTGGGACGACGAGAATCAGCGTCTGCCGAGCCCACGGACCGACGACGAGCTCGAGGAGTTCGCCCAGAGTTTCAACGGACTTCTGGACCGGCTTCACGAGGCGCTCGAGCGGCAAAAGCAGTTCACCGGCCAGGCGTCGCACCAGCTTCGCACGCCGCTCGCCGGGCTGATCGCCGCCGTCGACGTCGCCAGGCGCAAGCCTCGCACCGTCGCCGAGCACGAACGGATCCTGGACCAGCTTCACGACGACGCCGCCCGGCTGTGGCGGATCGTGGAGGCGCTCCTCTTTCTGGCAAGGGCCGACGCCGAGGCGGCCCTGCCGGATCTCGAACGGATCGAGCTCGGAGACTGGATCATGGCCCGGGTCGACGACTGGCGCGCGCACGATCCAGCGCGCGAGTTTGTCGTGATGGCGCGCGATCGGCCGCTCGTCATCCCGTCGCACCCCGCCTTGCTCGGACAGTTGTTTGACAATCTGCTCGAAAACGCCTGCAAGTACAGCGCGCCCGGTGGACCAATCCGGGTGACGGCCAGACGCGATGGAGACCGGGCGCGGATCGAGGTCGCCGACTCCGGGGCGGGCATCGCGGCCCAGGATCTTGCGCGGGTGTTCGACCCTTTCTTCCGCGCTGAGGCCGCCCGCCGCCAGGGTCACGCGGGCGTCGGATTGGGTCTGTCGGTCGCGCTTCGCATCGCGCGAACGCTTGGCGGCGACCTCACCGTTTCGAGCACGCCCGGCCAGGGGAGCGTGTTCACGATCATGCTCAAGGCCGGGGAATGTCGTGAGCCCGCGCTAGCGGTCGCCAGAGCGGCCGGCGTCTGAACCGAGCCGTGCGAAGGCCGCCAGCCGCCGGCCTCGCGAAACCGCCCAGAGCATCGCCCAGACGACGGCGGAAATCGCCGCCGCGACCGCCCCCGGGACGAGCCCCGGGGGCACGAACGCCATCTCGACCCGGTGCGGCCCCGGCGAGGGAAGCGCCACCACGCGCTGGCAGAGGTTGCCGCGATGGATCTCGGCCGGTTGGCCGTCGACCCAGGCCGTCCAGCCGGGCATCCAGGTATCGGCGACCACGAGAAGGCATGGTGCGCTCGTCTCGACCTCGACCGCGATCCGGTCTCCCGGCCCGCGAAACCAGCGGGCCTCCTTGTACTGCTCACGCGGGGACGCCGGCAGGTTCGCGAGCGGATCCCTGTCCATCACGACCGTGAGGCGGGGGTTGTGCTCGCGAAAAGCCGAGAGGATCACCGAGGGGGGCCCCGAAACCTCGATCGCCGTCGGTACGACGTAGGCGCGGGGCAGAGCGGTCCAATTGGTCGCGATCACGAGCCCCGGGGTCGAGCTTCGCCCAGCCGCGATCGGCCAGGGGCAGGCCTCCTCGACGCGGTCGGAGACGAGGGCGGCGACGCTCATGCGGTCGAAGACGGCCTGGCGGATCTCGGCCTGGAACGCGGCGGCCGGCTCGAACATCGGGAGCGCGCGGGCAAAGGGCCTCGACCGCGCGGGCGCTGCGTCGTAAAGCGTTTCGTAGAGCCGACTGGGGGCGTCGAGCTGAAACGAGTCGTTGATGTTGGTCTT
Organism: Planctomycetales bacterium; assembly: GCA_027459775.1. GTDB lineage: Bacteria > Planctomycetota > Planctomycetia > Isosphaerales > Isosphaeraceae > JAKBAP01. The sequence goes on from DAIDHE010000451.1 coordinate 3,013, forward strand.
TTCGACGCTGTCCCAGACCGCCTGGAGATCGCCGTATGAGGCATCGCGCGCCTTCACGCGGGTCTGCGCTCGGAATGGGAAGCGGTCGTCCACGGCCGATTCGATCGCACTCTTGGATGTTGATGAAACGAATTGTTCCAGACGCGCGACCGGGATCAAGACGAATCCGGCCCAGGCGAGCTCGACCAGGGCGAGCGCTCCCAGCGCGGCCGCGGTCGCGCGCGGGTGGTGATTCGCGCGGGTCGCGGCGATCGCGATCAAGGCCAGGGCGGTCACGACGGCGAGGGTCCGGGGCTCGTGCGCGATCCGATCGGCGGCTCGTACGAGGCGATTCGCTTCCGCGGCGGGCGGGCCCCAGGCACGACCGACCAAGAAAAGCCCGCCCACGACGAAGATCGCGGCGAGAATCGGGCCGCGGAGCGCCTTCCAGAGCTCGGATCGCGAGCCGCTCGCCAGCACGACGTCGAGCCCCATGCCGGCGAGCAAGCACGCCGCGAGATTGGCGAGAAAGAGCGCCCGCCCGGGCGCACGCACGAGCCCCATGCCCGGCACGAGCAGCCCGACCAACGTGGAAAACCCGAGCCCCCGTCCACAGGCGAACCAGAGCGAGAATCCGAGGAGCGAGATCCATCCCCGGACCTGTTCGCGCTCGGGCGCCGACCTCGCTCCCGCCACGGCGAGCACGAGCCCGACCAGACCGATCGAACACACGGTCTCCCAGTAATTGTCGTCGCCGAAATAGTCGGCCAGCCCGCCCAGAGCCGTCGGATCGATGAGCTGAAGCGCGTTCATGGGACGCACGAAATAGTGCGCGGGCGGTTCGTAGCCGGGGGCCATTCGATCGTGTACGAGCCAGGGCCGAACGGCGAGCTGGGGGCCGAGGTCCAGGGCCGAGAGGCCGAGCGAAAGGGCGAACGCCGCGGCGAAGGGAGCAGCCCTGACGACGGCGATCTCGAGTCCATTGGACCTGGCCGAGCGAACCAGGTCGGCGAGGGACCACGCGGCGAGCGCGAACGAGAGGAACAACCACTCCTGGGGATGGCCAGCCAGGAACGTGGCGGCCAGTACGACGACGAGGATCAGTAACCCCCGTGGATTGCCCCGCCGCGCGCGGGCGAAGGCCCAGAACGCCCAGGGATACCAGGCGACCGACCAGATGTGGGGCAGATGGCCCTCGGCGACATGGGCGAGCAAGAGCGGCGATGCTTCAAACATCCCGCCGGCCACGACCGCCGCCGGCGGCGACCGGCCAAGGAAGCGTGACAGGCGATACACGCCCAGCCCGCCCCAGATCAGGTGCCCGATCGTGATCCAGCCCAGCGCCGCTGGGGCCTGGGAAATCCACGCCAGCCACACCGGCGGATAAAACACGCCGGCCTGGGGATTGCCCACGAGCGGCCGGCCGCCAAATCCACGCGTGTCCCAAAGGGGCGGCCGGCCATGGGCCCGCACATGCCGGCCGATCGCCATGTGGTGGGGCAAGAAGAAAAACGTCTGGTCGTTGCCGATCGGCCGCGGTCCCGATTGATCAGCCCGATCGACGCTGGCCCTCGCGCCATCGACCAGGATCGAGCCCGGCTCAAGCACGAGCCGCGGAAACACCAGCCCCGCCACGCCGAGAAGTGCGACCAGCACCAGCAAGTGTTCCCGGATGAGGCGCGACACGAGAGCGGTTCCTGGGGTGCGGTCTCGATTCTCGGGGAGTGGGTCTCAATCGGGTACGGCCCGCGGCATTCGGGCGGCCATGCGCCAGGCGTGGGGACCGGCCAGGGGGCTGATGACGCGATCGGGCCTGGTCGATGCGATCAGGCGGAAATAGGCGTCGAGATGCGCCTGTTCGGACCAGGGCCCGCGGCGGGCGGCGAGGCCGTTTTCGGCGAGCTCAGCGCGGAGCGTGGGGTCGTGGACCAGCCTGCGCATGGCCGTCACGAGCTCGACGTCAGTGCGGTATCCCAGCCCGCCGCCGCTCTCGACGCCGGTCTCGTGGAGGGCACCCCCGCCCTTGTGCACGATCACCGGCGTTCCCACGGCAAAAGCCTCGAGCACGACATAGCCGAAGGTTTCGGGAAAGAGCGACGGCACCACGACGGCGCGTGCGCCCTGGAAGCGCTGTGCCAGCCGCCGGCCCGGCAAGAGCCCGAGGAACCGGACGTTGGGCAGGTCGGCCGCCATCGCCCGCAGGGTGTGCTCAAAGGGCCCCGTTCCGGCGATCCGCAGCTCGACCTCGGGAAGATACTTCATGAGCGGGATCAGCCGCTGGAAGCCCTTCATCTCGACCAGCCGGCCGGCCGCCGCCAGGTAGGGGGGCTCGTGGCTGGGGAAGGGCTCGTCCTCGAGCCCGCTCGACCAGTCGTCGGGCAAGAAATAGGGAAGATGCACCAGCGGGACCGCGCTGCCGAGCCCGCGGTCGCGATGTTCCTCGAGGGCGTGCCGGCTGGGAAAGAGCAGGGCGTCGAGCCGCGCCAGCCCGCGCTCGACCGCGCCCGTCGCCCGCCAGGCCTGCGGGGGCCTGCCCCCCTTGAGCGAACAGCGCACGCATTCGGGCTTGTCACAGGGCTGGCGGCCGTTTTTCCAGAGCAAATGCATGGGACAAATAAGCCAGTGCTCATGTGCCGTCATGATCCGAGCGGCCCGGCGGTTGGCGCCCAGGGCGAGGACGCCGGGCCCGCCCACGAGCGAGATATTGTGAAAGTGCAGGACGTCGGTGCGGGGGTCGTCGAGCGCCTCGCGGACCAGGGCCCCCTTGAGCCACGGCCGGCCGGTCGCCTGGGTCGCGATCGGTGAGAGCACGCCCAGCGGGCTCCTTAAGGGGTGGATCGCGAGCCCCGGCGGCGGCGTGTACTCGCGGGTGGGATGGTCGCCGCGGACGGCGTTAAACGCATCAACACAATAGTGGACGTGGACCTCGTGCCCGCGTTCGACGAGCGCCTGGCTCAGGCGCTCGACGTAGGCCGCGTCGCCGCCGAAGCTATGCGCTCCGAAAAAGGTCGTGATCATGCGAATCTTCACGGGCGACCTCCTTGCCGCGTCCCGGTTGTCAAACCTCGGGCTTCGTCCATCAAGCCCCATCCGCTCTCAGCGGGGGCTTGAGGGCGCTCTTCCAGAGCCTGGCGTGGCCGATCCCGCCCAAGGCCAGCCAGGACGAAACATAGGCGACGGCCCCCCCGGCCACCGCCGCCAGGACGTGGAGCCTGACGAGCAGCAAGCAGACGGGCGCCATCACGAGCGCGGCCGCCAGTGGGCGGCCCAGGTGGTGATGCCATGCCGGCTGCCGGCCCTCGCGCGCCAGGCACGCATACCCCGCCACGACCAACCCCAGCCCCACGATCAAGACCCCGAGCGACGCCCCCATGAGCCCCAGCGCGAGTCGCAAGACGATGATCAGAGGGCCGATGCCAATGGCCCCGACAAGCAACGTCCGCACTCCCGCCGTCTCGCGATTGAGCGCGATCAGCGTGGTCTGATAAAGATAGGCCAAGATGAGCAAAGGCGCCCGCCAGATCCCGATCGCCAGCAGCAACCCCGAGCCGGCGTATTCGCGGGGCAAGATCAGGTGGACGAGGGGATCGGCCAGGATCGTGCAGCCGACGGCCACCGGCACCAGCCCCGTCATCAACACCTCGACCAGCGAATCGAGCGCCTCCCGACCCGCCCCCGCCGTCTGCCGCCACAGCCGCGCCAGGGTCGGAAACGCCGCCTGCTGCAAGATCAGGCCAAACGTGAGAAGCGCTGTCACCATCCGGTGAGGTGCTCCATAGCGTCCCACGTCGCCCCAGGTCGACAACAGCCCCACCACGAGCAGATCGGCCGAGTTGATTACCGCCTGCGAAAGCTGGATCAGGCAAACCGTCTTTCCCCGACGGATCAGGATGTACAGAAACCGAGGCGCGAGCCGCGGCCGGGGCATGCGGTAGTGCTTGAGATAACTGCGCCAAACGAGCGCGATCCCGCTGACCTCGCCGAGCGCCAGCCACAAGGGCACCCACACGATCCGGGTCGCGTCATGAACCGTCAGCAGCACGCCGATCGCATAAATCCCCACCCGGACACAGAGCGAGACCGCCACCAGACCCATGCGCTCGGTGCCCCGAAACACATAGTCGAGCCCGAACGCCGTCGTGAAGAGCATCGAGCCATACAAGGCCAGAACGAGCCAGTCCGCCCGTTCAGCCAGGGTCCACGATCCGACCAGGGCAAGCAGCGAGAACAAGATGATCGCGAAGACCGACTTGTAGGCCATCACCTGGTCGACCAGGGGCTTGACGAGCCGGGGATGGCGGGAGAGCTCGCGGGTCACGATGACGTCGCTCGAGTCGCGCATGAGCAAGACGAGCCAGAAGACGACGTTGAAGGCGAACTCAATCCGCCCGTAGCCGTCGACGCCCAGCCGCCGGGCGAGGGTGAGCGTGACCACCACCGAGGTCGTGCGCGAGATGAGCTCGGCCGTGCTCAGGAAGGCGAAATTCGAGGCGATACGGCGCTTCGATCGGTGGTCGACCCGCGGGCGGCAGGCGTGCGCGGGACAGAGCCGCGTACCCTCCTCCCGAACCCCCGTCGACGGCCGCGGCCGGACCTCGAGTGTGCTGGCCATGCGCGAAGCACTTCCTTGTGCCGATGATCAAGAAAAACCGCACGGCGAACTTATCCGTTCGCCACTAGACTACCCAGATTAGTCGGTTGCCCCATCCTGACGACTTTATTTTGGGTGTTGCTCGTCCTCCATGACGCCTAGTAAAACGCACTGTACAGGCCGAGCGGAACGGTCAGGAGGGGCGATGGTTCAGGAAAAAACCCGGGGCCAGGCGCGACGCGCGAACCAGCGGCGTGCATGGTAGTTGCGTCGCGGAAACGTGTCAATCGGAGCTTACCGGTCGGGCGCGTCGCACGGCCCTACCCTCGATTATTTCGGAATCAGGAGTTCGTAGACGACGGAGACGGTGACGGAAATCTTTTCTTCGCCGGGCGCGACGGGCATGGAAGGGGCGGCCATCGCGACCCCCATTCGATATCGAGGTGGGGCCGGCTGGATGTCGGCTTCCTCGATCGATCGGGGCGGGCCGACGACGACGCCGGCCTCGCCGGCCAGCAGCGTCGCCTTGTGCTTGGCGTCGGCCATCGCGCGCTTGCGGGCTTCGTCCAGCAGCTTTTCGGGATGCTCGACGCGAAACGCAATCCCGCTCACCTGGTTCGCGCCAACCTGCAGGACCGCGTCGAGCATGGCGCCGATCTGGTCGAGCTTGCGAACGACGATCTGGACGGTGTTTTCGACCTCGTAGCCGATGATCCTGGGGATGAACTCGGCGTTCTCCGCGGGCTGGCGCGGGTTGGGCTGATTGTAGCGCGGGGCGACGCGGAGCTGGGTGGTCTGGACGTCCTTTTCGGCGACCCCGCGCTCGGTGAGAGCCGCCAGGATCCGCGCCACGATCGCGCTATTGTCCTTGGCGGCCTGGGTTGCCGTCGGGGCGTGGGAAAGCGCTCCCACGGTGATCTCGACGATGTCGGGCCGGGCCGAGATCTCGCCCCGGCCGGTGACCGAGATCGAAGGCTTCTTCGCGATGCCGCTCACCATGATCGCCTCATCTTGGGCCGCCGCCCTCAAGGAGAATAAACCGAGGCACACGACGACCGCCGTCCCGACTGTTGCGATTCGCTTGCTAAACATGAATGTTCTCCTCACGAGCCGCCGCGGCGAATCCGGTCGAGCGTCACCGCCGCGACGATGATGACGCCGATGATGACGTCCTGGGTGGGGTTGGGAATCCCGGCGTGCACACAGCCATTATCAAGAACCGACATGATCAAGCATCCGATCAAGGTTCCCAGCACGCTGCCTTCGCCGCCGGAGAGGCTGCCGCCGCCGATCACGACGGCGGCGATGACCTTGAGCTCGAGCCCGTCGGCCGTGGTGGGGTCGCCGGTGGCGCTCATGTAGATGAACTGGAGCACGCCCGCGAGCCCGGTGGCCAGCCCGGCCAGGGCGTAGACCAGGATCTTGAGCTTGGGGACGTTCACGCCGCAGAGCCGGGCGGTCGATTCGTTGGAGCCGACGGCGTAGACGTGGCGGCCGAAGAGGCTGTAGCGCAGCACGATCGCGAGCGCGGCCGCGAGCGCGACGAGCGCCCAGGCCCCGGGCGCGATCATGAGCCACCGCGGCTCGGGCTCGGGCGCCAGGATTCGCGAGAGCCACCAGGCCTTCGATTCCGCCGGCACATAGACCGTGGTGCTCGACGCCAGCCATTTCGCCAGCCCGCGATAGACCTTGTAACTGCCCAGGGTCACGATGAAAGGGACCACTCGAAGCCCCGCGACGAGCGAGCCGTTGATCGCGCCGCAGAGTCCGCCCACGAGCACTCCGAGCACCATCGCAACCACGAGAGCCAGCCCCGCGCTCCTGAGATCGCCGGGCAGTGCCGGGTCGATCCGCTTGACCAGCATCGCCACCACGACCGTCACCAGCGCGACCGTCGAGCCCACCGACAGGTCGATCGCGCCGGCGATCATGATCGCCGTCATGCCCAGGGCCGCCGTTCCGACCACAACGGTCTGGACGGCGATCGTGCGCCAGTTGTAGAGCGTCAAGAAGGAACCGGTCTCGCGGGTCATCCAGGCGAAGAGCACGGTGATGAGAATCAGTCCCAGGAACGGTCCCAGGACGGTCCAGATCCAGCCCAGGGTTCCCCGCAGCCCGCGTTGGCGGGCGGCGAATGGTGCAAGGTCGCTCACTCGGTTCTGCTCCCAGCAGGCCTCGCGAAACCGCAAATCGTGCACGACGGGTGTTGCACACGATATGCGATCAGACGGTCGCCGGGCAACCGGCTGGTTCGCGACCGGGCGGTGAGCGCCCCGTTCGTACGAGTCGGCCTCATTTGCGCTTTTTGTAGGTGATCTCCATGAACCGGATTTCGTCCTTCGTCCCTTCCATCTTCATGGAGAGCGTGAAGACGCGGGTTCCGTCGTCCTTCGTGGTCGTGGCCATTTTCTGGGTGTACTTGGTCTTTCCGTCGGGTCCGACCCCTTCGCCCACGTAGGTCATGGTCCTGGTCTTGGCGTCGTACTCGCCCTCGAGCACCGAGAGAATCGGGTTCACCGAGTCGATCCAGGTGCCGACGTACTTTTTCTTGATCGGATCGTAGCCAAACTGGCCCCGGCCCTCGAACTTCATGCCGCCGAAATCCCCCTCGAACTTGGACAGAATCCAGAGGCCGCCCGACATGAGGGTGTTGACCTCGGTGCCCTTCGAGATCATGGGCTCGCCGTCGGGCCCGGAGGTGAACGACTTCACGGTCGCGTCCCACGTGCCTTCATCGGCCGCCAGAATCTGGTGCTCGGCCATCGGTTTCATCGGCGCCTGGGCCCTTGCCCTCGCGGTGGACAGAGAGGCGACGACGCAGAGCAGGGGCAGGATCCTTGAGAGTTTCATCATGGGCCTCGTGGTTGAAGGGTGCGGAAAGTGCTCCGCGGGTAGTATGAACGTTTGTTCCAAAACCGTCCAGTGGCCAGCGGGGAGTTTTTTGCAGGACTTCGTTCGCGGGCGCTGCGTGGGCGGTTCAGCCCGCGCCACGGGTGGCGACTTCCATGATCGAGTGTTCGGTCCAATCGGCGGCGGGCCGGGCCTCGGAGAGCAGGCCGCGCGACATGACGGCGATCCGGTCGCAGACGCCCAGCAGCTCGGGCAGGTAGGAGCTGACCATGAGGACCGCGCGGCCCTGGGCGGCCTGGCGGCCGATCATGGCGTAGATTTCGGCCTTGGAGCCGACGTCGATGCCGCGGGTGGGCTCGTCGAGCAGGAAGACGTCGGCCTGCTGGTGCAACAGGCGTGCGAGTGCGACCTTTTGCTGGTTTCCGCCGGAAAGGTTGGCCGCGCGGTCGCGCGGGCCCCGGGCCTTGATTCGCAGGCTCTCCATCAGGCCGGCGACCGCGCGCCGGCGATCCGAGAGGTTGAGAAAGCCCAGTCGAGAATGGCGCTCGAGCGCCGACAGGGTGGCGTTGTCCTCGATCGAGAGATCGAGCGCGAGGCCCTCGCCCTTGCGGTCCTCGCTGGCGAAGCCGATCCCTTGAGCAATGCGGGCGCGGGGCGAGGCCGCGCGATCGGGAAAGGCGGCGACGCGGACGGTCCCCGCGACCACGGGATGCAGTCCATAGATTGCGCGCAAGAGGGTCGTGCGACCCGCGCCGACCAGGCCGGCCAGGCCCAGCACCTCGCCCCGCCGGAGCGTGAGGTTCGCCGGCCGGTTGCCGTGCCGCGGCGCCAGTTCCGAAAGCTCGAGGACGGGCGTGCCCGGCGCGCGCGGGGTGCGTGGGAAGAGCTCGGAAAGCGCGCGCCCGACCATCGCCGTGATGATCGCCCGCTCGCTCGTTTCCGCGAGGGTGCCATGAGCGGCCGTCCGGCCGTCGCGAAGGACGGTGTAAGTCTGGGCGATGCGCCTGGTCTCCTCGAGGAAATGGCTGATGTAGATGATCGCCATGCCGCGCTCGCGGAGGCGGTCGACGATCGTGAACAGTCGCTCGGCGTCGCGGCTGGTAAGGGTGCTGGTGGGCTCGTCGAGAACGAGCACGCGCGCCTGCGCGACCAGGGCTCGCGCGATCTCGACCACCTGTCGCGCGCCTAAACCCAGGTCTCGGATCTTGGCCCTGGGGTGAATATCGGGATGCTCGAGCAGCCCGAGCGCCTGGGCGACGGCCCGCTGGTGGTCGCGACGGCGGATGAAGCCCAGCCGGGTCTGCTCCTGGCCGAGCATGACGTTGGCCTCGACGGTGAGGTCGGGGGCGAGGGCGAGCTCCTGGTAAATCATCGCGACGCCCTTGCGCCGGGCCTCGCGCGGGCCGCGGGGCGCGAACGGCTCGCCACCCAGCCAGAGCGACCCCGAGTCGGGCCGGATCGCCCCGCTCAAGATCTTCATGAGCGTGCTCTTGCCCGCGCCGTTTTCGCCGATCAGGGCGCGGGTCTCGCCCGCCGCCACCGCGAGCGACACCCCGTCAAGAGCACGCGTGGCCCCAAACGACTTGCTCACGTCGCGCATCTCGAGCAGCATGGGGCGCTCCTTGATTGGCGGGTTACTTCCCAGCCCCGATCATCCCCGCCCCCTCGAGCGCACGCAGCATCCCGTCGGTGCTGGATTCGTTGGGGCAGAAAACGCCGTCGACCTTGCCGCGATAGCGGGTGGCGAGGCTCTGGGCGCGTTGCTGGGCCGAATCCGAGGTAGGGCCGGCGTATTCGGTGTCGGAGATCAGCTCGAGGCCCGGGAACTCCTTGGCCAGGGTGTCGGTAAAGCCCTTCTCGCGCTGTTCGGTGCTCTCGGAGCCGACCGCGTAACGGAGCAGGATCACCTTGCCCTTGCCCCCGAGCGTCTCACCCAGCCGGCGGGCGGCCAGGACGCCGCCGTTGTAATTGTTGGTCGCGATGTAGCTGACCGACCTGGTCGTCTCGAGAGCCGAGTCAAACACCACGACCGGGATTCCCTTGGCGACCGCGGCCTCGACCGCCTCCACAAGCGCCTTCGCGTCCAGGGGCGCCAGCACGATGCCGTCGACCCTGGCCGCGATCGCACTCTGCACAAGCTGGATCTGGAGCACCCGGTCGTCTTCCTTTTGCGGCCCTTGCCACACGATCTCGACGTTGCCCAGTTCCTCCGCGGCCTTGAGCGCCCCGGCGTGGATCGTCTTCCAGAATTCGTGGGTCGTCCCCTTGGGGATCACCATCACCCGCCATTTCTTGGTCTTGGCCCCCGACAGGCTCGCTCCGCCCGAGTTCTCGACCTGGGGCGGATGGATCAGCCGGTCGATCGCCGGCTCGTTCATATTCTCGGGCGTGACCAGCGTCTCGCCGGTCGAGATCCTGGCCTCGACCGGCTGTTTCTCGAGATGGGCGACCATCGTCTTCACGCTGAGCTCGCCCATCGCCAGCGGGTTTTGCACGACCAGCCCCTGGATCTTGCTTGCGCGAAGGGCGCTCGTGAGCGGTTCGCTGGCGTCGAAGCCGATCAGGACGACCGGCCTGGGGCCCGTCCCCGCCGCGCCGGCCGGGGCCGCGCCGTCCCCGCCGCAACCCGTGAAAGCGAGGAGCGCGAGCCCCAGGTATCTCAAACCGCGCGGACCTATCCCTGACATGATCAAGCACCCTCGCCCGAGTTTTCGTCAACCTCATGGGAGACGCTGATCGTAGGCCGCACGGAACCGCGTCGTCAAGGATGCGAGGGAAAGCCCTTGAGCGGCTGGGGGCTGGGGTCGCCCTCGCAGAGACGATAGCCGCGGCCGGGTTTGAGGTCTACATAATGATCGATCGCGCCGGAGGGCCAGCGCACGGTGATCTCATCCACGCGATCGGCCGGACCGAGCCCGATCGAGAGCCTGGGGTCGCCGGCCGACTGATAGCTGCCTCCCCCCTGGCGCTCGAGGACTTGCTTTCGCTTGCCGACGGTCGCGACCACCCGCGCCCCCACGCCGTCGCGATTGGACCGGGTTCCCTCGAGCAAGATCGAGACGAAACCGCCGGACGGGTCGCGCTTGACCTCGGGCGGCCCTTCGTTGTGCAGGTAGGCGAGGGGCTCGTTCTGGGGCAGGACGACGGCGTCGATCCAGCCGTCGTTGTCGAGGTCGCCCGCGGCCAGCCCCCGTCCCACGCGGAGGGTGGTCCAGGCGTCGCCCGAGCGCTCCGAGACGTCGAGCAAGCGGCCGCCGGGCCGGTTCAGGAAGAGCTGGCCGGGCATGGCGTAGCGATAAAAAGGGCGATTATCGTTGACATGTCCATTGGTGATCATGACGTCCACCCGGCCGTCGCGGTCGACGTCGGCGGTCGCGATCCCGAATCCCAGCAGGTACTTGGTCGCGAGCTCGAGACCCGAGGCTTGGCTGCGGTCGGTGAAGAAGCAATGGCCCAGGTTTTGATGGAGGGTCGCCCCCTCGCCGTAGAAGTTGGTCACCATGAGCTCGGGGAGGCCGTCGCCGTCCAGATCGGCCGCCGCGACCCCCATCCCCGCCTGATAGCCGCCGCCGGCGTTGCCAGCCACGCCCGCTTGAAGGGCGATTTCCTCGAAGCGGAAACCGCCCAGATTGTGGAAGAGATAATTGGTGGTGCCATCGTTGGCGACGAACAGGTCGATCCGGTTGTCGTCGTCGACGTCGACCGCGACCACGCCCAGTCCACGCCCGCCCGATTCGGCCATGCCGCATTCGGCCGTCACGTCGACGAACCGGCCCGCGTTGTTGCGAAAGACATGGTCGGGGGCGGGCAAGACCCGGCTGGGGTCGCAGTAGAAATAATCCCCCTTATCGTTCTTGCAGAGACTCGGGTGCGCGGGATCCCAGATCATGTAGTGACACACGTAGAGATCGAGATCGCCGTCGTTGTCGAGATCGGCGAACGCCGCCGACGTCGGGTTGTCGCGCACGCCCGCAAGCCCGCTGGCCGCCGTCGCGTCCTCGAACGTCCCATCGCCACGGTTGTGCAAGAGTTGATACGTTCGCAGCCGGGTGACGATCAGGTCGGGCCGGCCGTCGTTGTCGTAATCGCCGATCGCGACGCCCATCCCATAGCCCTTGCCCCAGGTCAGACGGGCGATCCCGGTCTTCAGGGCGGCGTCCTCGAACGTCCCATCCCCGCGGTTGTGGAACAGCCGGTCGCCATCGGTTGCGGAAACGGTTCCTGACGCCTTTTCCGCGGGCGGGTCGCCCGCCGCGAGCGAGCCCCCCTGAACGCAGTAGACGTCGAGCCAGCCGTCGCCGTCAAAGTCGAGCAGCCCCACGCCGCCGGACATCGTCTCAGGGAGCAGCCGCTCCGGGGTCTGGCCGTTGTCGAAGACGAAGCTCAGCCCGGCTTCCCGTGCCTTGTCGACAAACCGCGGCACCGCGACCTTTGCGTCTGTTCCCACCCCGCCGTGGGCGATGGTTGCGCTGTTCGCGGCGGTCTTGAGATCCGCCAGCCGCGACTCGAGCAACACGGCGGTCGGCTCTCGGGGCGTTTGTGTGGCGAACCGCCTGGCGAGCTCGAGCCCGCGCGTGCGGAGCGGGCCGCTCAGGAAGGGGGCCGGCGATCGGCCGGGTGGAGGGGGCTCGAAACGAGCGCCTTCTCGAACGGCCTGGGCCACGATGGTCCAGGCCTGGTGGTCGAACGCGCGTCCCAGCCGACCGGCCAGCTCGGCGAGCCGGTCGGCCTTGTCATAGAGCGATCCGGAATCGAGAAGCGCCTTGCGATAGGCGTCGCGCGCCTCGTCGAGCTCGGCTTTCTCGCGATGCAGGCGATCGGTTTCCTGGGCTTTGCCAGCGGCCGTGGCCAGGGCGGCCAGCCGCTCGAGGGCGCGGGCGCTCTGGGGGTTGGTCGCGAGCTCGGCCTTGAGCTCGCGCTCCTCAATTGCCGGCGCGTGAGCCTGGGCGGCCAGCCAGACCCGCAGCTCGGCGATGGTGGTCGGCTCGAGCTCGAGATCGGCGAGGTTGGCGGCGGCCATCCAGAAGCGGTCGAGGTCGTCGCTGGCGACGGCCAGCTCGAGCTCGGCGGTCCAGATCGGGCGGTCCTGCGGCCGCCGGGCGCGGCAGCGCTCGAGCCACTGGCCGGCCGCGGCGAATCGGCCCGCGAGGGTGTCGTTGCGCGCATGGCCGAGCCAGACGCGGTCGTCGTCGGGGTCGGCCTTCTCGAGGGCCCGGCCCCACGACTCGAGGGGCATCGGCGAGTGGTCGAGCAGCCAGAGCTCCTTGAGCAGCCCCGCCGGGTCGACGGCGATCGGCCAGGACTCGATGATCAGCCGCTTGACGTCGCGAAAACGGCCCTGGAAGCGATAGAGCCGGTTCAAGGCCCTGATGGGCGCCTCGGCGAGCTCGACCGGCGCACTCGCGACGGCGTGGGTAAGAACCTCCTCGGCGGCCGAGTAGCGGCCGATGTTGAGAAGCTGGGTACCCCTGAGGGTGGCCGCCTGGCTGAAGAACGGGCTCCGGTCCGGAACCCGACCGAGCGCGGCCAGCCCGCGTTCTCGCCGCCCGTTCGCCAGATCGCACTCGCCCAGGAGCAGCCAGACCTCGCCATCGCCCGTCCACGATCCGGCGGCGAGTCGCTCGAGCCGCACGCTGGCGGTCGCGTAATGGCCCTCGTCCATGATGGCCTTCGCCTGGGCCAGCTCGGCCCGCCGTCCCCGCTCGCGGACGATCCACGCCGACCCGCCAGCGGCAAGCGTCAAGAGCGTGACCGCGCTCGCGAGTTTCCGCCAGCCCCTCATGTCCACCTCTCAACCAGGCCGCCCGTCCCTCGATCAAGGGCCATCATCGAGCAACCCCGTCGTCCACCGCAAGCCCGCCCGCTACTATCTCCCATGGCGAACCGACGCGCGGTACTCGCCTGGAGTCTGCCCTGTCTTGATCTTGAAAATCACGCTCATGTACTCCGGATGCTCGAAACCTGTCTTCAGCGCGATCTGATACAGGGAATAGTCCGTTTCGGCCAGGAACAGCTTGATACTCTCGACGCGAATCCGCAGGATTTCCTCCTTTGGCGTGCGTCCGAAGATCTTGGCGAACCGCCTCTCGAACAAACTGCGGGACATCGTCAGGTCTTTGACGACGTCGTTCACGGTGATGCCTTCGTGGGCGTGTTCCCGGATCAAGCGAGCCGCGCGGGCGATCTGGCGATCCTCGGTGGCCAGCATGTCCGAGGATCGTCGGGTCACCAGACTCAATGGCGGGACGAAAATGGTCTTGAGCGGAGGGGGCTCGCCCCGCATCATTCGTTCCAGCAACTCCGCCGCCTCGTAACCAATTCGGCTCGTGTCCGGGACGACGCTGGAGAGCGGCGGGTCCGCGAAGTCACAGAGAATATCATCGTTGTCCACACCGACGACAGCCACCTCGTCGGGTACGGCGAGGCCGGCTTCGCGGCAGGCGTCGAGGATCTGCTGCGCTCGAAAATCGTTGCACGCCATCAGGCCGACGGGCTTGGGCAGGCTCATGAGCCAAGCCGGCATCTCTTTCTCATAGGCCGAGGGAATCCCTTGCCTGTGGCCGGGAGCATCGCGCCGCGTCGATGCCCGTTTCGGCCGATAGACCTGGCAGACAAATCCGGCCTCCGCCGCCAAGCGGGAAAAGGCCAAGGATCGCTGTTCGGAAAAATCTTGACCGACGAACCCGCAGAAGGCATACCGCCGGAACCCGCGCAGCAAGAGGTGCCGAAACGCCAGACGCGACACGACCTCGTGGTCCGTTGAGATCAGTGGGATGCCCCAAAGACCACGGGCAAAAAACCCCCCCAGGTCGACCGCGGGCAGGCCACGTCCGAGGATGGAGTCCGCGACCCTGCGAGTCTCAACTCGAGCGATGATGCCGTCTCCCTCCCAGTCCTTCAACCAAGATGGCGGAGCATTCCCCTGATCGTGGTCCGAAACGTGGACCGACCAGTGACCGTGGGTCCGGACAAAAGCCGCGATCCCGTGCAGCAACCCGCGTCCATAAGCGCGTGAGGAATCCAAGAGCAGCGCAACGCGGAAACGCTTATCCATGGTAAATCGGTCCTGATTGGACGATCCTCAATAATCTCCCTGTCGACGTTCAGGATCCGATCGCCGGCCGGGGTCGGGCCCCACGAAGCAAGGGGCGAAGCGGTCGTCAGCCTGGGAAAACGCTCTCGCGTCCATTCACTGTCCCGCAGCACTTTCAGGAGCGGGGGCCTTCCCCATCCTGCCTGTTTTCGATGATGGGGGTTGAGATCCCAACCCCTGAGATCGCTTGTTGGAAGTTCCTCAAGATCCCATTAGAAACAACTTCTCAAGAATGCGCTCTAAAAGCAATTGCCGACATGAGGCTCGTGGCCAATGCTCGTGATATGCACGACGTAACCATTCTAATGACAGGGACTACCGACATAGATGCGATCGAGGCTCGCGCTACGGATGTACGCGATGTGGAGGGGCCACGTTCGCGATGGATAATACGAAAAACCTCAATCGGTTTCTTCAAAACCTCAGTGACAACCGGTTTGGTTCTGCATTACTATGAAACTCGGATTAGGTGAGGCTCGTCCAGTCCCGTTGGGTGGTCTCGAACCGCCCTCCGGTTCCGGGCCATCAGCCTCACCATTCCGCCTGGAATGCGGTCGTGCGAGCCGTTTAGCCGATAGGGCTGTCAGCGAGGCAAATGCAATGGAAAGGCGAGGTCGCTTCGATCGCGACCGGTCGTCTCGCGGTTTCGGCATGCCGGTAAAAACGGATGAGCCAGGCCAAATCCCAGGTCGTTCGTTCCTTTTTCATTTCTTTTGAGGATCGAAAATGCGGCATCGTCATCAATCGAGTCGAGGTTTCACCCTGATCGAGCTTCTGGTGGTCATCGCCATCATCGCGGTTTTGATTGCCTTGCTGCTTCCCGCCGTTCAGGCCGCCCGCGAGGCGGCTCGTCGCGCCCAGTGCACCAACAACCTGAAGCAACTGGGGCTGGCGACCCACAATTATATCTCGACGTACAATTCGTTTCCGGGGGATACGCTCTTCTTGGGCGCCTCCATCACGACGTGCTGCCCGGGGTCCACCGGTACAAGCGTCGGCTGGGGCTGGAATGCAAGCTGGGCGGTTTCCTTATTGCCCAACCTCGAGCAAGCGCCGTTGTACAGCGCGTACAATTTTAGTTGTACCCCTGACCAGCCCACCAATTCGACCGTGTCCTACAACGCCATTGCGTCGTTTCTGTGCCCGTCCGATTCCCAGAAGACGCGCCCCAACCCGCCTTGGGCTCCGACCAACTACCGGGCCAACTTTGGCATCCCTGGGGTTGTTCGGATGTGGACCGGCCCGATCGTGACCAACTATACCACCAATCCCGGGGCTTGGTGGGGCGCGGACGGCAACCTCGCCTTTTTCGGCATTGAGAGTGTCACCGATGGCACGAGCAGCACGGCCCTGTTCAGTGAGAAGCTCCTTGGCATTAACGGACAGGGGGGGCCGATCTACATCAGCTCTGGCCAGCTCGCGTTGCGGGCCGTGTTTGACTTCACTGCGAGCGGATATCCTGGCTATAACACCGGCAGTTATACGATCGCCCAGACCAATCTTTCCATGTGCACTGGTCTTCCCGGATTGACCGTGGCCGATCCGAATTACACCCCGCTGGGTGGTTTCGCGTGGTCAATGGGGTACCCTTGGCACTGGGGGGTGAACGGCTACAACCACTACGGTTCGCCCAATTCCATCTCGTGC
This sequence comes from Planctomycetales bacterium, assembly GCA_027459775.1. Lineage (GTDB taxonomy): Bacteria > Planctomycetota > Planctomycetia > Isosphaerales > Isosphaeraceae > JAKBAP01. Next base: position 19,173 of record DAIDHE010000451.1, read on the forward strand.
ATCAACCCTAGCGAGCCGGGGTCGGGGGGAGGATATGGCGGCGTCGGGGGGAACGTACCTCCGACCTCTGGCCATCCGGGCGGTGTGAACGTGGGTCTGGCCGACGGCTCAGTGCGGTTCGTCAAAAACAGCGTGGGCCTGATGCCGTGGTGGGCCCTCGGCAGCCGCAATCAGGGTGAGGTGCTCAGCTCGGATCAATATTGATCCGTTGACAGTCGCTCTCGGGAAGCCGGTCTTCATCAGCGATGCGAGCTTCCTTCGTGGTCGAGTAGCCGACTCAGGTTCTGTTAACCGACAAGTTGTGCGGTGTCTTCTTGTGGCGCGGGCGTGCCGTTTGCGCCTTCCCCCTGCGGCTAGGAGGGGCTTGGCGCCCGCGCTGCGACTCGGCTTAACTGCTGGGTCGCGACTGTTTTTCCACCCAAGGTCTTTCTTCCCAGGGGATGAGGTATGACGATGTCTCTTCGTAGTCTATTCGCGGGCTCCCTACTTTGCCTCGGTCTCGGTGTCGCCGGATGCGGTGGCAACGGCGAGCTCGACCCTGGACTTCCGAAGGATGCGGGCTTTGTGCCGCCCCCGATGGTGCCCAACATGGCGCCTGCCTCGGGCAAGAGGCCCGTGATGGGAGCGACCGACAAGGAAAGGAAGGAAGCCTTATCGGCCGCCGCCGCTGCGGATGCGGCGGCCCTCAAGACCCCCGCGCCCACGCCCAAGTAAAGCTCGCGTCCGGGTTTGTCCGATCGGCGAAGAGATCTGTTGATGAGCCCGCGGGTTAAGTTATCTTTCGACCGCGCGAGGAAGCGTGGCGGGCTGGCGAGTGCTGGCGGTCGTCGCGACTTTGGTGGTCTTTAACATTCGCGTCGTTCAGCGCCCTGTGCGCACGTTGCTCGCCGCGGGCCAGGCGCGGCGGGCGATCGCGCGCGCCCCGCTCGGCGTGGGTTCGAAGACAGCCAGGTTTTGATCCGCTTCGGGCGACTCACCCCTCCGTCCACGCGCTCGTTAAGAGCGGCGGTCTGTAGTCGTCCTTGACGGATTCCCTCGCGGCGTGGTCTTCCCATGGGGGGGCTCGCGTGGGAAAATGCCCTCAATCCGGTGCGTTTTGATTCGTCTCACCTGGGGATCACGGCCATGAGCTCCGTCGAGCAAGGGCTACAACCCGACTTGATTGAGTATCCCGAGGACAACGGCGAGCCGATGGCCGAAAACACCCTGCAATATGAGTGGATCGTCACCATCAAGGGGGGGTTGGAGGCGGCCTTTCGAGATCG
>DAIDHE010000457.1 GCA_027459775.1 Planctomycetales bacterium
GCAGGGCTTTCCATGACGGGAAATCACGATCCGTTCGGCCTGCGCGCTGCTCAGGATCGAGTCCAGGCTGCCACGCGGTTCCTCGTCCGGGATGCTTTTCCTCTCGATTCCTTTTCGTCCCCACGTCGCACACCTCCAAGATCCTCCATCGCGCTCCGATGCGCTTCGGGGCCACGGCCCGCTTGGACCTGGGGTTCGCGTCTGGTACAACCAAATGCCAGACCTGACCTGAGCCGCGCGTGTGCGGCCGATGGGAACGGTGGTCATCGCGGGAACGACAAACTGATGAAGGTCCACGAATATCAGGCCAAGGAGCTGCTCAAGGGGGCCGGGGTCGCGGTTCCCGCGGGGATCGTGGCGTCCACGCCCGACGAGGCTGCCAGGGCGTACGACGCCCTGGGCGGCGGGCTCATCGTCGTGAAGGCCCAGGTCCACGCCGGCGGCCGGGGCAAAGGGGTCGCGGTCGGGCCCGAGGTCGATCGCCAGCAGGCCCTCGCCATCGCCAGCGGCCAGGCGCCCCGGCCCGAGGGCATGGCCAAGGGCGTGCAGCTCGTGAAGTCCGCCGCCGACTGCAAAGCCGCCGCCGCCAGCCTGCTCGGCAAAACCCTGGTCACCTATCAAACGGGAGCGCAGGGCAGCCCGATCGCCAAGGTGCTCGTCACCGTCGGACACGAAATCGCCCGCGAGCTCTACCTCGGCCTCGCCGTCGACCGCACCCTCCATCGGCCCGTCCTCATGGCCACCACCGAGGGCGGCGTCGAGATCGAGACCGTCGCCCACAACACACCCGAAAAAATCCTCCGCGTCCCCATCGACGTCGCCATGGGACTGCTCGACTTCCAGGCCCGCAAGATCGCCGGGGCGCTCGGCCTCGCCGGCGACACCGCCAAGAAAGGCGTCGTCTTCTTCAAGAATTTCGTCAAGCTGTTTCTCGACACCGACGCCTCGCTCGCCGAGATCAACCCCCTCATCGTCACCGCCGCGGGCGACGTCTTGGCCCTCGATTGCAAGCTCAATTTCGACGACAACGCCCTCTTCCGCCACCCCCAGATCGCCGCCATGCTCGACCCCGGCGAGGAAGATCCCTCGGAACTGCGCGCGGCCAACAGCGGGCTCTCGTTCGTCAGCTTGGACGGCGACATCGCCTGTCTCGTCAATGGCGCGGGCCTGGCGATGAGCACCATGGACCTGATCAAATACCACGGCGGCGAGCCGGCCAATTTCCTCGACGTCGGCGGCGGCGCCAACAAGGACCAGGTGCTCGAGGGCTTCCGCATCCTGCTCTCCGCCCCCCAGGTCAAGGCCGTCCTGGTCAACATCTTCGGCGGCATCATGAAGTGCGACACCATCGCGACGGCCCTGCTGGCCGCCTACGACGAGATCGATTTCCGCGTCCCCCTCGTCGTCCGGCTCGAAGGCACCAACGTCGAATTGGGCAAGAAACTGCTCCAGGAAAGCGGCAAGAAAATCATCACCGCCGACGGCCTCACCGACGCCGCCCAGAAAGTCGTCGCCGCTTCCCGTGGGGCCGCATGAAACCACGGCCCAGCAAGCGCCGCCGGCCCTCCCCCCGAGCGCCGCTCGATCCCATTCCTACAACGAACACCGAGATCCATTTATGAGCATTCTAGTCGACAAGAACACCCGCCTGATCTGTCAGGGAATCACGGGCAAGGCGGGGGCGTTTCATTCCGAGCAGTGCCAGGCCTACGGCACGAACCTGGTCGGCGGCGTCACGCCAGGCAAGAAGGGGACGAAGACCCTGGGCGTGCCGGTGTTTGACTCGTGTTCCGAGGCGGTCGCCGCGGTCGCCGCCAACGCGACGATGATCTTCGTCCCGCCGCCGTTCGCGGCCGACGCGATCCTCGAGGCGGCCGACGCCGGCATCACGGTCATCGTGGCGATCACCGAGGGCATCCCGGTGCTCGACATGGCCCGGGCCGTCGCCTATCTCAAGGCCAATCACCCCGACGCCCGCTTGATCGGGCCCAATTGCCCCGGCGTGATCACGCCCGGCCAGTGCAAGATCGGGATCATGCCGGGCTATATTCACAAGCCGGGCCGGATCGGCGTGGTGAGCCGGTCGGGCACCTTGACCTATGAAGCCGTCTGGCAGCTCACCAGCCTGGGGATCGGCCAGAGCACCTGCGTGGGCATCGGCGGCGACCCGGTCAACGGCACGAGCTTTGTCGACGTGCTCAAGATGTTCCAGGCCGATCCCGACACCGACGGCGTGCTGATGATGGGCGAGATCGGGGGCAACGCCGAGGAGCAGGCGGCCGACTTGAAGGCCAAGGGGCTCTTCACCAAGCCCTTGGCGGCGTTCATCGCCGGCCAGACGGCCCCGCCGGGTAAGCGGATGGGCCACGCGGGCGCGATCAT
>DAIDHE010000462.1 GCA_027459775.1 Planctomycetales bacterium
AAGTTATTTAAAATGATAGGTCCTTTGTTAAAATTGTTTGGCACGCTTGTTCCCTATGAAGGTAAAAATATTCCAACAACTGTCTATTCTCGAAGCGAAACTGGGTCAAATCATTATATTTTAGGTCGATCACCAACCCAGCGCAACTGTACTGGGCGCAGACGATGGTTTCGTCTCCCCCTCTCCGGGGGCGGGCGTGGGGCAGGATGCAATATTGGCGGTGGGAATCGCGAAGACCCGCGGACTCGTATTCGCCCTCAATGAGGTCGATAAACGTCTCGACTTGTTTGATCTCATCGGCCGTGAGCGTCGCGGTCGCGACGCTGGTGACAGGCCCCGACTGGTCTTCGATCCTGAGAGGCGGCGCCATGTGAACCATCGTGGCGCTCTCGCCTGAGCTCAACGCGCCGGTTCCAGAGGCCAAGCCCACATGGGTGATGAACCGCGGCGTCGCCACGGAGTCAAATCCCAGCACGTCGAATTGCTGAAAGGGGACGGGCGTCCGTCCCACGCGTTGCGCGGGCATCGGTGATCGTCCTCAGCTTGGGCCGGCCGGGTCGGCGGCCGCGCTCAGGTCGTCGAGGGACTGAATCAGCGAGGCGGGCGCTGACTTTTCGCGAAGCTCGCGCGCCAGCTCGGCGGCCCGACGGGCCACGAGCTGCTGAAACCAAGGCACACTCAGGGTCCGAACTCGCTCGACGATCGCGGCGGCGCTGGGGTCGTGCGTGAGCATGAGCCCCAGAACGGCGACCAACGCGACCGCCCCGTGTTTCTCACGGGAGATCAAGCGCGGGTTCAGGTAGGTGTCCGCGACCTCCTTGAGTCGCCTCGCCAGGAGCGAGTGCTCGTGAGCCCCGGCCGGCGGATTCGCGGTCAGCTTGCGCAGGGCCATCTTGCAAAGCTCGATTTCGAGGCGGATCGGAAGCGGCGAGCGGGCGCTGGCCTCGAGCAGTCCAGCGGTGAATTCAAACGCCTCGTTCGGGCTGGCGATCGCGATGAATTTACGGACGGCCGATCCCACCGCGGCCACATCGGCCGGGACGTTTGATTCGCGATGGCGCTCGATGAAAGCCCGCAGCCGAGGGGTCAGCGCGCGAGCCTGCTCTGGCCCAAAATCGACGATTTCGGCGTCGATGACGGCTTGTCTTTGGACTTCGTGGGCGACGGCGGGGCTCGCGAGCCGCTGGAGAATCTCCTCCGACTCGCCAGGCCCAGGCGCGTCCTCGAGCGTGTCGTGCACTCGCCGTGCAGGGTTCAGGCTAAGGTCGCCGCGTGACTCGCCACGAGGCGTAGAGTCGGACTCGTCGGCCGATACCATGGATCCCCAAAGGTCGGGGTTTCCGGATACAAACAGGCGCCAGGCTTCGTGGGGGTCGAGACGCGAAAAATGATAGACCCCCTCCAGCGTGTCAACGCCGGAACGATACTTGCTCACCGGCTGCCTGGGCTCTGACTGAGCGTCCCCATGCATCGAGTCCAGTCGACGACTTGATGGCGAGGAAGCGACTCGCTTCTGATGCCGCCAAAGCTTTCTGTCAGTGGCGCGATGACTTTCGTCCAAGTCGCGCCATTCGAGACGTGATGTCGTCTCGGAAACAGGCCAGTCCGTCACACCGTTTTCCATTGTTGACTCCTTGAACGTTGGTCGGAGACTGGGTGTGCCGGGGTGCGGCGCGGTTGCGGAGATTCCACGTCCCCTCGCGCCCTGGGAAGGGTTACATGAACGTATCTCGCCTCGATTATTGAGATATCCACGACATTCCTCTCGGTCTCGACTCAGTCGGCGCGACCAGCGAATCCTTCTGGAATCCACGCCCGAATCGCCGTCTCCAGGGCCTCAAGCTTCTGTCGTGCCTGATCGAGTTTCTTGCCAAGGTCGTCGAGATGCTTCTTGGTCAACACGAATTCCACGCACTGCATCTCGTCATTTTGGCCTTCGTACACCACCTTCAAGAGGGTTTGGGTCAACAAACCTTCGATCTTCTCCCGGCGGACGTCGAACACGGGTCGCGCATCGCAGACAATCTCGATATCCCTGACCCGGTTGCCCGTGAGGGACGCGAGGCGTGTGGCCTTGCGCTGACGCTCCAGCGCCGGGAATGATCGGATGACGCCGGGCAGAATCGCCCCGATCGCCTCGAGTGATGAATCTGGCAAGCGTTCTCCGCGGGCCGGGTTTGCATCCCTCCACGCGCGAAGGGTGGCGAGGGTTTTCTCGATCGAATCCGGGCGAATGTTTTGAATCGCGCGTAGGATCGCGTCCGACGCGCTGCGATTCTCGACGTGATGACTCACGATTTCACGCAATCGGTCGTCGTCAAGAAATCCGGGGCAGGCTTCGATGTCGGTGGCAATCTTGTCGGCTTGACCCTGATCCAGCCGCGAAATCTCGATCAGATCACTGAGCATTTCCTCCGGCACGTAGATGCCGCGGGCGAACTCGTCTGGTGTGCTCGCCAGAAGAATCACGCGGTCAGCCATGCATCTTCCTCCCGCGCCGAGCCATCGGACACCCCTCGCCTCGCTTGCAATTTGTACTCACATTAAGCGATCGACACCCCGCTCGCCATGGGCGGAATCGGAATAAAACGCGAGATTCCTTGGAGAGGCGCGCGACGCCATCGCGCTCTCGATCTCGGGCCCACCAGAAGATCTGGTCACCTATCATCTCGAACAGACCGAGTCGGAGACCGAGGTTCGCCGCGTCGATGGCGAGTTGCTGCTCCGGCTTCGTCTCGAACGCGGCCTGGATGTGAGGTAGGCCATGCGGAAGTATGGCTACCTGGTCGTCGAGGGGCCACACGACGTCGAGTAGGCGAAGTGGCACGAGCCACGGCAGTCCACGCGGAGGCTGACTGATCGCGGCCCCAGCGTACGGATCGACGCGACATGCGAGCCGCAGGGGGCACGACGCGCCAAAGCTTCCTAGGGTGTGCCTCACCGCGGGACACTGCGGCTCGACACACCCCACGCGCCGCGGGGTGCAGCCGATCCTCGCCTTGCCTGGCGACTACCGCCGCTTCGCGAAACTCGGCTTGATGTTTGGGCCGAATCTGTCTATTTTGCCTCATGCCCGCTGTTGGGGCTTGACCGCAAGGGATTGCAACCTCTGATGAGGTGACAGGGCAAATGGAATCGCCCGCATTCGAGTTTACCACTCTCATTACGGACCGCTTGACGCCTCAAGACCCGCCACGGCGGTCTTGCCGGTCCGCGTTCGCGGCATGGTTCGTCTTCTGGAGTTTCAACCGCGCTCGTTCGAGCCCGCGCGGCGGCCGGGATGGTCGCCGCATGGGGATGTTCTCGATCGGGCGCAGTCGCGTCTCGAGCCTTTAGGAGGATCGCCCGATGACTGTTCGCTGGAAACCCCTCTTGGTCCTGTCGGCGCTGTTCCTGGTGGTCGGTTTGATCGGAGTGGTCGCGATCACGATCACGCTGGCGCCGAAATCGGCCCAGGGGATCGTGAAAAAGGCGCGTGCCGCCCGCGATTCTGGGCGTTACGAAGACGCCGACATTTACTTCAAGCAGGCCCTCCAGCTCGAGCCCAAGAACGCGGCAATCCACCTGGAATTCGCGGAGTTTCACGGCGAGTGGGCGGTCCGATCACCCGAGAAGGCCGAATCGCACAAGGCCGACCGGATCGACCACCTGGCGAGCGCGATCCGGTTTGACAAGGGGCTCAAGGGACCGCGGCTCGAGTTTCTTCGCGACGCGATGAGCCTGGGCCTGCCGCGGGAATCGAACGACTGGGCCAAGGAAGTGCTCCGGATCGACGCCGACGACGCCGACGCCAATTACGCACTGGTGGCCCAGGAGCTCGAGGAGCGGACTCCCAACATCCCCGAGGCCCACAAGCGGCTGCGGATTCTCGAGGAGCGCAAGTCCAGCGCGCCCCGACGGCTCTGGATCCGCGCCCGGCTGGCCGAGGTCACCGGCGACGACCAGGAACGCGATCGCGCGATCGCCCAGGCGCGATCGATCGCGGCAGACAAGCTCGACGAAGTCGATCGGATGGCGATTCTCAAGATCAGGGCCCTGGACGCGACGGTCGAGACCGATCCCACGCGGAGAAAGGGGGCGGTGGACGGCCTGATCGCGCTCGCGACCGAGCTGGGGTCGAGCCCCAAATCGAGCGGGGCCAAGGTCGCCCAGATCCGGGCGGTGCTTGAGGGGGTCGAGCGGGGGTTCGCGGCGGACCCATCCCTGGCATCCCGCAAGGATGGGGCGGCGGAGCTTACGGATACGATCGAGAAGGCGCTCGACGCCCTGTTTGAAAAGCTGCTGGCCGGTGAGCGCGAGCCCGATTTGCAGACGTATTTGACCTATGCCGACCACTTGCGGCTGAGCCGCCGGGTCGATCGGTGCCTGGACGTGAGCGAGCGTGCGCTCAGGTCCGCGCAGGCCTCGCGCAAGGACGCGGCGAGCGTGGTGATGAGCCTGCACACGGTGGCCGTCGAGGCCGTGCTTCAGGCGGCGACCGAATCGGGGAGGTTCGAACGAGCGGGGCCGCACATCGCGGCGCTCATCGCCAGCCCGGAGGCGCGATTCCAGGGGATGGGCCATCTGTTCGCCGGCTCGATCGACCTCGAGAAATCGGGTGTCGCGCGGCTGGTCGGCGAGACGACCGCTCCCGCCGCGGCCGAAAAGGTCAACCGGCTCAAGCTGCGGACGAGCGCCCTCGACCACCTGCGGATCGCCTCCGAGCGGCTTCCCGACATCGCCGAGGCCCAGGCGCGCTACGGGGTCGCGCTCGTGTTGGCGGGCGAGCTCAATCTCGGCCGCCAGTTCTTGCAGACCGCGATGCGCAAGGGGCGGCTCGATCCCCAGTACCAGCTCTGGGCGGCGTGGTCGGTGCTCCAGGCAGGCTATCCCGAGGAGGCCGAGCCGATCGTCGCCATGCTTGCCCAGGCGGTCGCTCGACAGGAAGCGCCCGCCGCGCTCGCCGGCACCCTGCACATGCTCGCCGGTGAAATCCACCAGGCCCGAAGCACGCCGGAAGAGCTCGCACTCGCCCAGGCCGAGTTCGCCAAGGCCGGCGAAGAGGCCGCCCCGGTGGTCTTGCGGATGGCCCAGATCGACGCCCAGCTCGGCCGCCCCGCCCAGGCGCTTGAGCGGATCGACCGGGCGACCGCCAAGGGCATCGGCGACGCCGCCTTCGAGCAGCTCGCCGTGCTCTTGATCGAGGAGCGGGGCGACAGGGCCCAGGCGCGGCGGCGGCTCGAGCAGGCGCGGAAGACTTATCCCAGGAATCCCGACTTGATCGGGCTCGAGGCCGCCCTGCTGGTCAAGGACGGCAAGCCGGACGAGGCCGAACAGCGGCTGGCGGCCTTCCTGGCCGAGGAAAAGGGGCACGAAACCCTGGCGATGATGCGGGCGCAGATCCTGGCGGAATCGCTCAAGCGACTCGATCCCGCGCGGAAGATCCTGCTCGAGGCCGGTCTTGATTCCGACAACTCAGCGCCCCTGGTGCAGCTCGCGGGGCTCGAGATCGGGGCCGATCGGCTCGAGGCGGCGGAGGACGTGATCCGCAAGATCCGAGCGCGCTGGAAGGAAGCGGCCGCGGCCGACGTGCTCGAGGCCCAGATCGCGCTCAAGCGCAACCGCGTCTCCGAAGCGGTCGCGCATTACGACGCCGCTCTCAAGAAAGACCCCGACAACAAGATCGTCCGGTTCTGGAAGGCGCAACTGGATGGTCGGACGGGGCTGGTCGAGGAGGCGGCCAGGTCGCTCGAGAACCTGGTCCGCGAGCGTCCGGTCAAGGAGGTCGACCAGGGGACGAGCCTCATGACGGCGGCCCAATCCGCGCTCGCGAATCTGGCGATGAAGAAGGGCACGCTCGACGACGCGGTCCGGCGGTTCGAGCAGCTCAAGCGCGGCCGCGCGGGCGCGGGCTTCTCGCGGGCCGACCACTGGCAGCTTGTGGCGGCGTACGCCGGCCAGGGTGCATGGCCCGCCGCCAAGCGCGAGATCGCGGCGATCTTGAACGATCCCAAGAGCCCGCCCAGAGACGACGACCGGGTTCGCGGGGCCAATTTTTACCGTCAACAAGGCGAGGACGAGCCAGCGCTCGCGCAGCTTGACTATGTGCTCAAGAAGAATCCGGGCCATCCCGCGGCCGTGGTCACGCGATCGTACATCTTGCTCAAGGCGAAAGAGTACGAGCAGGCGGCGCTGCTCTTGAAGCGAGCCGTCGATGCGGCGGGCGGCAAGGACCGGCCGGCTCCGCCGGCGGTCCTCTACCTGATGTCGGCCGCGGTCGAGAACGAGGCGCCGCCGGCCGCGAACGCGATCGATCGGGCGATCGCCGCGCTCGATCGGGGCCTCGAACGGCTTCCCGATTCGCTCGAGCTCGCCCAGGCCAAGTACACGGCCCTGATCTCGAAGGGACGGGCCGCGGACGCGCTGGCCTTCGTTGAATACCAGGCGCGCGACCCCCAGAAGCCGGCCCTCAGGCGCTATCTTGTCCAGGTCTACCGCGATCGCGGCGAGTTCGCCAAGGCGGCGGATCTGCTGCGCGAGCTGCGGAAGGACGAGCCCGACGACTCGAATCTGGGGGCCGCGCTGGTCCAGATGATCTCGCTCGACGCCGGGGTCGCCGCCGCTCGCGGCCAGGCCGACCGCGAGCGCTCGCTCTATGAACAGGCCGTCGTGATGATCCGCGACCTGCGATCCAAACGGCCCAGCGACCTGGTGTTGCTCCAGGCCGAGTGCGACCTCGTGGCCCGCAAGGGCGATTTCGCCCGCGCCATCGAGATCACTCGCGAAATGGACAAGCTCGACAAGGCGTCGACCCTGGGCCCGATGCTGCGGGCGCGGCTGTCGACGGTGACGGGCAAGACCGGCGACGCGGCCCAGGCCTATACCGAGGCCCTCGAGCCCGACCCGCGCCAGCTCGACGTGCGGATGTTGCTCGGCCAGACGCGGCTGGCGCTGGGCGAGTACGACCAGGCGCTCGAGCAAGCGCGAGTGGTGCTCAAGACCGAGAAGAACCGGTCCGAGGCGGTGCTGCTCGAGGCCCGTGCCCTGGCCGGGCTCGCCCACACGGGGCGCGACAAGCAGAGTGGTCTCGCCGCGGCCCGGGCGCGGCTCGCCGGCGCGATCAAGGCCGATCCTGGATTCCTGGAGGCCTATCGCACGCTGGCGGAGATCGAGCTCGAGGCGGGCGACCGGGGGGCGGCGGTACGGGTCTTGAAAGAGGCCCTTGCGGTGAACCCCAGGGACGGCGCGGCCGCGTCGCGGCTGGTACAGATACTGAGCCAGCGGCTTCCGGACGGCAAATCCGCGGCCGCGGCCGAGATCGCGGAGGCCAAGCGCATCGCCCAGGAGGTCGCCGCGCGCGACGACAAGGGGTTCCTCGATCTGGCGCTCGCGATTGGCTTTCACAAGGCGCTTCAGCTCGAGCTCGCGCTCCCCTACTCCCAGGCGGCCGCGGCCAGGCTGGGCTCGCCCCAGGCCCACCTGAACCTGGGCGACCTCTGGCTCTCGATCGCCGAGTCCCGGCCCGGCGGGGAGGGGGCCAAGGCCGACCTCGAACGCGCGCTCGCCGAGTACGACCAGGTCGTGAGGGCCGATCCCAACTCGATCGAGGCGGTCAACAACAAGGCCTGGATCTTGCATACCTACATGGGACAGAGCAAGAAGGCGCTCGAGCTGGTGCTCGGGCTGCGCGGGCGGGTGCGGGCGGCGGCCCTGCCCGGTGAATTCCACGACACCCTGGGCTCGATCCAGGAAGCGGTCGGCCAGCCCCGCGAGGCCGAGGAATCGTATCTCGATGGGCTCAAGAAGGCCCCCGACCACCCCGTGCTCAACTTTCACATGGGCAAACTGATCGCGGCCGACCCGGCGCGCGCGGCCAAGGCCCGGGCGTATCTCGACAAGGCGCTGGCGGCGCGCGACCGGCTGACCCCGAGCATGGCCCTCGAGGCCGACGGCCTCTTGCAAAAGCTCAGGCAGGCGCGAAACGCGAGCGAGCCGGCGGGTGCGGGTCGGACGCTCGACAGGGCCAGCCTCGATCGGTAAAGTTGGGCTCAAGAACCAGAGCCCGGGCCCGTTTCGCCCGTGGCGCTACACCCCATGACGGAGCGTCAGTTCATGTTGCCAGGTCAATTGCACGCCTCGATGGCTGTTTTGCTCGCGATCGCGCTCGTCTTCACGGCGTTCGCCGTCCCTTCCGCCACCGCCCGGCCGGACGAAAAGAACCCGGTGGTCGTCCTGGACACCTCAATGGGCGCGATCGCGATCGAGCTCTACCCCGACAAGGCCCCGATCACCGTCGCCAACTTTCTCAAGTACGTCGACGAGGGCTTCTACGACAACCTGATCTTCCATCGCGTGATCCCCGGATTCATGATCCAGGGGGGCGGGATGGACGAAAAGCTCAACGAGAAGCGTGAAAGGGTCCACGCACGCATCAAGAACGAGTCGAGCAACGGGCTGACCAATGCGAAAGGGACGATCGCGATGGCCCGGACCTCCGACCCGAACTCGGCCACTTGCCAGTTCTTTATCAACCACGCCGACAATAGCAGGCTCGACACCGCGGGGGGGGGCTACACCGTCTTTGGCAAGGTCATCGACGGGATGGACGTCGTCGAAAAGATCGCCAAGGTCGAAACGACCTCGAAATACCCGCACGAGAACGTGCCCGTCCAGGCGGTCGTGATCAAGACGGCCAAGCGGAAAGATAAGAAGTAAGCGGCCCGGCCGGGCGAGCCCGAGCCCCGCGCGTCTTGACCGGTTTTGCCGCGGCCTCTACGATGGGGTGATGCAAGGCGACTCCACGACCTCGATGATCGTCTTGCGCGCGTAAGGCTGCTCTTAACTGGACCGATCAAGGAGTCGTGAATGGCTCATATTGTCGCCGAGCCCTGCTTCGATTGCAAATATACGGATTGCGTGGTGGTTTGCCCGGTCGATTGTTTTTACGAGGGGTCGCGGATGCTCTACATCCACCCCGAGGAATGCATCGACTGCGAAGCCTGCGTCCCCGAGTGCCCGGTCGAGGCGATCTTCCATGAAGACAACCTGCCTGACGAATGGAAGGACTACACCGCCAAGAACGCCGAGGAATCGCTGAAGAACCCGGTGATCACCGAAAAGAAAGACCCGCTCAAGGCCAGCGGTTGCAAGGAGAAGTGACCGGACCAAGCTCGGCCTGATTGGCGGGCGTTGACAGTGGATCGTGTGACCAGAGACGGCCTGGCCCTCAAGAGGGCTGGGCCGTTTTTTTTTGGTGGTGTGCTCGCCGGTCGTGAAACGAAACCGGGCGGCCCGCGAGTGCGGACCGCCCGGGAAAAGTGCGATGACGGACCGAGCCTCACCGCGGATGATGTTTGGCCTTGTTCTGATCGACGACGAAGGAGACCACGCCGCGCTTGGGGTGCTGGACGGCGGCATGACCCGTCGCATGGCCCGCGTGGTGGGTTTCCTTGTGGCTGACGAGCTTGGGATGGGTCTTGGCCGCGTGGGGCTTCACGTGATGGATCACGTGCGGCTTGGGATGATGGACGCCCTTCTTCTTGTGGCCGATCGGTCCGGTGGGGGCCGGCGCGGGCGTGATCGGGCCGATGGGCGTGGGCGACGGGGCCGGCGGCGGCGTGACCGGGGCGATCGGGGTCGAGCCGATCGCCACCACGACGTTGTCGGCGTAGCCGGGGTTGCTCGACCCGGTCACGCTGGCGACCATGCCAGGGTTGATGGCCACGTCGAGCACTCCGCCGCTCGTGAACTGGCCCGCCAGGTTGAACTTGACGGTGTAGCCGTCGACCCACGAGAGGCTGACGGCGTGAGCAGGGTCGCTGGAATTGAGCGCCGAGCCGGAGAGCACAAGGTCGGTGGCCGAGATGTCCTGGGGATTGACGATCCCCGAGAACGTCACCGTCACGCTGGTCGGCGCCGACGGAGTCTGGAGGGTGGCGCCCGAGGCGTAGGTCGCCCCGGTGTTGGGGACAAGCGAGGTCGTCACCACCCGGAACTCGCCGCCGATCGGCGAGCCCCCCGTGCCCAGGAACTCGAAGGCGCCGACGTCGCGGGGGCCGAAGCCGGGCAGGCCGAAGCCGCCGCCGGGGATCTTGACCTGGGTGTTGCCCAAGAGGTCGGTCGTGATCGCCGACGCCTGCCACGAATTGTCGATGGCCGCCGACGCCTGGGTGAGCTGGAAGTCGGCGTCCAGGATGAACGTCGCCGGTCCGTCCGAGCCCGGCCGGGGATCACGCGGCGAGACGAAGCTGGGATTGCCGGTGAAGTTCCCCAGCGAGTCGGGTGTGGGCCCGAGCAGGGCGGGGTTGAATCCGTTTCCGAGGTCGTTGGTCGCGTTCGCCTGCGAGGTCTCGCTGGCCCCGTTGCCCGAGAACAGGTTGTTCTGCAGCGAGACCTTGTTGGGATTTGTCGAGTAGATCGCGTAGCCGCCCCGAGCGTTCGTCTGGTCGTGGTTCTCCCAGAAGATGTTGTTGGCCACATAGGCCTGCTCGGGGGTCGAGGCCGTGTTCGAGAGCACGAGCCCGATCGTGTTGAACACGATGTCGTTGTTGATGATGTCGGAGATCGCCGAGATCGAAGTCGTGCCGCCAGCGTCATTGATGAACACGCCGTAGGTATTGCCGGCGACGACGTCGTTGTAGATCGCCGGTTCGAGAGCGCCCGCGGTCGAGGTCACGACCAGGACGCCGAACCCGGCGTCGATGATATAGCTCTTATCGATCGTGATCTGCGAATTGGAGACCTCGACGCCGATCGCGTTGGGATTGATCGGGCCGGTGGCCGGGTCGCCCACGAGCGGGCTGGCGATGGTGAAGCCGGCGATCTCGGTGCTGAGGTCGCCGAAGCTCACGAGCCCGGTGGCGCTGACGGTGGGGTAGAGGGTCGCCGGCGGGTTGGCGAGGAAGGGCGCCCGGATGATCGTCGACAGGGCGTCGCCGGTCGAGGTCGTGAAGACGGTTGTGTCGGTGCTCGACGCCGCGGCCGAGAAGAGCTTGACGAACTGTTTCATCACGACCTGCTCGGTGTAGACGCCGGGCAGGACGGCGACGATGTCGCCGGGGACGGCCGCCTTCATGGCCGCGCTGATGGTCGGATAGGGGTTTTCGCGGGTGCCGATCACGGCCGTCGGGTTGGTGATGTAGGTCGCCGCTCCGACGAAGAGGTTTTGTGACAGGCTGGGGACGTCGACGGCGAACTGCACGCTGGTCGAGGTCGTCAGTAGGTTGCCGGCGATGTCGCGAACGGCGTCGGGGCCGGTGTTGAGCAGGGTCACCTGGTAGAGGTTGTTGGTGATCGTCCCTTGCGACTGGAAGGTGATCTCCTCGGCCCCCTTGCCGCCCAACCCCTTGTCGAGCAGGGTCACCTGGATCGAGTTGGGATTGATCGGGACCGCCACCTGGGTGGGTGAGCCCAGAACCCCGGTCGGGCCAGCGTTCACAAGCAAGATCGAGTTGGCGTTGAAGTGGGTGAGGTCGATGTTCTTGTTGGTGACGATGGTGAACTGGAGCTGGCCATTGACCAGGGTGGTGATGACCTGGCTGGGCGTGGGCGAGGTGAACGTGGCGGTCGGAGCGGTCTGGTCGACGACGAACGGCAATTGGGCGTTGGGGTCGTTGGGGTTTGACTGATTGCCGCTCTGGTCGATGAGCCGGGCCCGGGCCACGTAATAGCCGTTGTCGTCGCCGGGGACCGGCGAGAGCAGTCCGTCGAGCCCGACGTTGTAGATCGGGAACAGGTCGGGCAGAGGGTTGGTGTTGGTGACGAGGCCGGTGCCCGCGCCGTCGATTCCGACCGTGACCTTGAAGGTTCCCGTCGTGCCCGAGAGCGCGGTTCCCGCGTTGGGCCGGATGTACTGGGCGTACGAGCTCAGGCTGGCGGGGAGCTGGGTCGGGTCGTAATAGGTCGTGAGCACGCCGTTATTGAGGATCGCGACGCCGATGTCGATGATGGCCGTCTGGCCCGAGACCGGGACGAGCGTGGGATTGGGCTCGTTGACGGTGCCGTCGAAGGTGGGCGAGGGCGAATTGGTGATGTTGTCGCCGACGATGTTGGTGTCGCTGGCGGGGTCCATCTGGAGCGAGCCGGCGACGACCGACGGCGGGGTGGTGTTGATGATGAACGAGTCAAAGAAGTTGCCGCCCGGGTAGCCGTTGCCCGAGGGCAAGGCGAGCTGGGCGCCGGTGGAGGTGCCGCCGACGGTGTTTTCGCCGTCCAGGGCGATGCCCTGGGCGTTGGCGATCACGGGGTTGCCGCTGCCGAAGAGCTCGATCTGATAGGCGTCGGTGCCGAGGGTGAGGCCGGCCGCGCCCAGGTTGATCACCAGGGTGTCGGTCGAGCTGATATAGCTGATCTTGCCCGCCAGGTTGACCGGCTGATCGAGGGGCGCGGCGGGGTTGTTGCCCAGGTTGTTGAGGGTGACCGTGCTGGCCGTGAGCGTGTTGGGGTCGATCGGCCCGCTGAAGGTGATGTTGATCGTCCAGGGGGTCTGGTTCGCGCCCGCCAGGCCGCCGACGGTGTAGAAGTTGACCGGGGCCGCCCCCTGGGTCGGCGTCTCGGTGACCGCGGTGACCTCGGGAGGATGCAGGTTCACATATTGATACGCGCCGATGTCCATGAGCGGGTTCGAGCCGTAGCCGAGGCCCGGCGGCGGCAGGGAGGGCTCGCGGATGTAGCCCAGGATGTCGCGCTGGCCGTTGATCGGGGCGTAATTGTACGTCGCCGCGTTCGAGGCCGTCCCGGCGATGCCGTTGGGGTCCGAGGTCAGAACGGGCACCCATTCGTCCTGGAACCCGAACGATCCGCCGCCGGGCAGGGTCACGATCTGGCGGGGGTCGGTGATGAGCCCGAAGCCTCCGAAAGGGTTTGAGCGGCCGGGAACCTCGTTCGAGGGCAGTGTGCCCGGGTCGGTGCGGTTGCCGACCAGGGGAGTGAGGATCTGATTGAGGGCGGGGTAGATCGCATTGGCCTCGGGGAGCGGCCCCATTTCGCTGCGGGCCGCGTCGATGGCGGGCGAGGTGGGCTGGAGCTCGAAGTTCTCAGCGCTCGCGTCGACGGGGTTGGTCGCGGTGGGGGTGATGGCGCCCACGAACTGGGGATTGGCGTAGACGGCGCCCCAGTTGCCGGCGAAGTCAGCGCTCGTCGTGGTCGCGTTGACGTTGACGGCGTTGTTGAAGTACAGCGAGTACTCGATGATGCTCAAGCCCGCCTGGCCCTGGAGCAGAACGGCCGTGTTGCTCGAGCCGTCGAAGATGTCGTTCATCAAGAGAGCGTTAACGGAGGAGAGCTCGTTCTGGCCGTTGAACTGGGGGGCGTTGGTCTCGACGGCGATGGGGTTGTTGAAGAAGGTGTCGTTGAGGAGCACCATCGTGTAGGGCGTGGGGCCTGCGCTGTTATTGTCGGTGGTGGAGTTCATGATCACGCCGACCGACGAGTTCGAGATCGTGTCGTTGTACATGTACAAGACGACGGGCTGGCCGCGGTTATTGGAGATATGCGTCGGCAACAGATAGGCGCCGGTCGCCGGATCGATCCCGAACGGGTTGACCGGCATGGGGTGGGCGAAGACCGCGGCGTCCGAGAATCCGCTCAAATTGCTGTTCGAGATGGTCATCGCCATCGCCGAATTGACCTGGTCGGCGGGGCTCAAGTAGCCGGTGTTGTCGCCGCTTCCGTAGAGCAGGCCGCCACCTTGGATCTCGATGCGAGTCATGTATGAGATGTCGGCGTTGTCGATCAGGCTCCCCTGGCGGGGGTCGGTCAGGTTGTAGCTGGTGAGCGAGTTGCTTCCCACGTAGATGTATCCCGCGTCTCCCGGCGCGGGGACGTTCAGGGCTTGGCCCGGATGCAGGAGCTGCCACATGGGGTCGGAGTTCAGGATGTTGTATTCCTTGACGCCGCGGGCCGTCACGCCGACCGAGCCATCGCGGAGCGACGTCATGATGACGGGCACGCGCTGTTGGCCGGTGGTCTGGTTGCCGGGAATGCCCAGGATCCGAATCTGATCGAACGCGCCCGGATCGATGTAAGGGCTGGCGGGCGGATCGACTCCGTCGTTGACGCCGAAGACGAAGCCGGCCCCGGCGTTGACCGAAGCGCCGCTTCCCGTCGATCCGAACGTACCCAGCGAGCCCGCGCCGTTGGGCGTGTAATCGTTGAGCATCTTCACGACGACCGGCGCGCCAGGGCTGGGAATGACCACGCCGTTGGCGAGGACCGTCCCGGGCAGGGCCGCCTGGATTGTGAGCGTGAGATAGGGCTGCACGATCGGGCCGTAGGCGGTCAGGCTTGGCGGCAGCGGAGCCGTCTGCGGCGACGCCATCACGACCGAGCCCCGGAGGACGTAGGTGATGTCGGTCAGATCCCAGACGGTGCTGACGGTCTGGTTGAAGAAGCCGTTCCCGCCGATGGCCTCCCGCGGTCCGACATAGCTGTAGTTGTTCGCGGGATTCAGGTAATAGGAGCGATTGGTAACGACAGCCAAGCCGTCGATGCCATTGTTCTGGAGGATGTTGCCGTAAAGGAACGGATGGCCCGAGACGAGGGGGTGGATCGGGTCGCCGGCCATGAGCCCGTTGGGCTCGATCTGCATGGCGGCGTCGAAATTGTCATAGAAGTTGTTGTTGGTGATGTAGACGTGGGTGCCCAGTTCGTTTGTCGCCGCGGGGGGGAGATTGAAGAACGTGAACTGGGTAATGAACGACAGCACCGACTGCGACGGCATGGTGAAGTCGGGCGCGTTGATCGCGCCGCCGCCGTACTGGAAGGTGGCGGCGTTGATGACCGCGAGGCCGCCCGACTGGATTCCGATGCCGCCCCACATGCTCATGCCCAAGGCGGGCGTGGTCGTCTCGCCCGTGACGTTGACCGGCGTCGGCACCAGGGTCGTCGTGGCGGTGTCGTCGTAGATCGAGGTGAAAAGCACCTGGGGGTCGGCGGCTGACTCGGCGGTGAAGCCGGGCGAGCCGGGACCATAGTTGTTGTTCTGGTCATAGCCGTTGATATAAGAGCGCGAGCCGACGTTCAAGCTCGCGCCGGGGTTGAGGAGATCGATGGCCGAGCCCTGATTGAACTTGACCATGACGCCCGGCTGGATATAGAGCCGGTTGGCGACCCAACTGATGTTGCCGCCGGTCTGTTCCTGGAGCTCTTGCCCGATGATCATCTGGGCCAGGATCACGTAGGGGAGCGGGGCGTCCATCGTGTAATTGACCGAGCCGCCCAGCGTCGAGGGATTGCCCGGGAAGAGGGTCTGGCCGGGAACGCCCCAGGGCGAGGCCGTCGTGGGCTCGATGAAGCCGTTGGACCCGGCCATCAGATAGATGCCGTTGATGTTGTTGCTGGTGACCGAGATGCGGCGGATCAGCGGGCCGCGGGCGGTGTCGTCCTCGCGGAGCGAGTTGAAATCGACGCCGATGGCGCCCTCGGTGCCGCCGGTGCTGCCGGTGTCGGAGATCGAGGTGTTGGTGATCGCCGGGCGGTCGTTGTACAGCGTGATCGCGCTGTAGAACTGGCTCGAGCTCTGCGGGACCGCGCCGCCGGCGTAGCGGATGGTCGTGAAATTGATGATCGACATCGCGCCGTCGGCCCCGGAGGTCACATTGTTGCCGGTGGGGGTGGTCAGAACCCCGTCGACCGGAAACGCGACCTGCTGGCTGGCGTAGGCTTCGTCATAGCTGCGGAAGACGATCCCGCCCCAATCGCCGCGTTGCGGCGACGTGTTGGGGTTGTTGTTGGTTTGCCCGCCCAGCGAGGCATCGTTGTACGAAGTGAAGTAGACGGGGTCGGTCGAGGTTCCCTGCGACTGGAGCGCAGAGCCCTGATTCTGCACGTAGAGCGCGGCGTTTTGCAGCTTGACGACGACGTCCGGCGTGAAGACCAACAAGGTGTCGTAGGGAACCGAGGCGCTGCCGTTGTTGATGCTGGCGCTGGGGCCGGCGGGGGCTTGCAGGACGTAGCTCGCCTGCTGGTACTGGCCAGTGGTCGGGTTGCGCACGGTGAGCCCCGGCAGTGACACCACCACGACCGGGCCGTTATAGGCGAGCTGCGAGGCCGCGTAGAGGGCCGACTGCTGGAACACGCCCTTGCCGCTGCGGTCATAGGCCGGGTTGAAATTGCCCGGCTGGAAAAAGAACGTGCTGTTGAGGCCGCCGTTGGGGTCATGGGTGGGATTGGCCGGCGCGGTCGCCGGGTCGCCCTCGGGGGCGAGCACCGGATAGGGGTTTTGAATGCTGCCGTTCGACAGCGTGCTGGGCAAGAGCGGATTCTCGACGTAGTCCGGCCGAGCGTAGATCACGTTGCCGTAAGGCACCACCGTGAAAGCCGACATGAACGCGCCGCCGGCCACGCCGTCGCCGCTCATGTCGTTCGGGCGGTAGACGCCGTTCGATTGCAGGCTCTCGTAGCTGTGCAGGGTGGGGAAATCGGGGTTGTACTGGCTGGTGGGGTTGCCCAGATTCTCGCCGTCGAGCTGGTTGCCGTAGATGTCGAAAATGCGGGTGTCGATCCCGCCCGGCTCGACCTGGTTGGGCAAGTAGACGCGATAGTTGTCGGCCGGCAGGGTTTGACCCGGCAAGAGCTGAAGCACCAGGCGATTGCCCGATCCGCCCGGCTGCACGACGGTCGAGGTCTGAGTGATCGGATCATAGTTGTACAGCGTGACGGTGTAATCGGAGAGGACCGTGAAGCCCTGGCCGGTGCTGCCCAGACCACCCACGCCCAGGTTGCCGAACTCGCCGTCGGCCGGCGAGGTCGGGGAATTCTTCGAGCCGATCAGTTGGACGTCGTTCTGATAGTTGCCGTAGGGGAGGGGATTCGAGAAGTCGAGGACCACCGCGGTCGGCGGGGCCGAGACGTTGTCGCGCGGGGCAGCGCCCGGGACGGGATTGGGATTCGAGAGCTCGTAATACGACTGCGGCCCGCCGATGACCGTCGAGCCATTGGCGGTGTAGCTGCTCTCGAACGCCATCCCGGTGACGTACACCGGGGTGGGCTGGACGTTGAAATTGATGACGAAATCCTTGGTGCCCTCGCCAGGGACGGTGGTGTCGTCCAGGGGGTTGGCGGCGGCATCGGTGATGCCGGGGTACTGGAGCTCGGTGGTGTGGGCGACGAGCTCGTACGAGCCGGCCGGCAGCCCGGTGTTGAACGTGAGGTCGATCCGGCCGGTGTAGGCGACGATGTAGGTGTTGGTGGCGTCGAGCACCGGGCTCAGGGGGACGAAATTGGCGGTCGCGATGTACGACGACTCGTCGGCGAAATTGAGCGACGTGTTGATCAGCGAATAGTTGCTGATATTGTCGGCCGTGCTCGGGTTCAAGGCGTCGAAGAGCACCTGGGCGGGGGTGGCGAACGCCAGGAGCGCCTGGCTGACCGGGTCGGTGACGTTGAGCGACAACGTGGCCAGGCTCGCGATGCTGGTCGTGTTGGGGGCGGGGCCGTTGGGCAGCGGCAGTGCCGGCCCGCCGGCCACGAACGAGGCGCTGGTGATCTGGGGAGCTGTCTTGTCGATCCGGAAGACGTCTTCATACGACGATGACAAGCCGGGAAGCGGCGAGGTGTCGATCTGGCCCACGGCGACGGCCTGGACGCCCTGGAAGCCCTCGGGCAAGACGGAGGGGGGCGTGAAGCTGAACTGGCCGTTGGCGTCGGTTGTCACGACCATGTCGTACGAGCCGCTGTAGCCCCGGCCCCCCGCCCCGACGGTGAGGAGCACGTCGCCCGTGTGCAGCCCGGTGAACTGCAAATAGATCTGCAACCCGGCGACGGTGCCGGGGAAGGCCGCGTAGACCTGGCCGATGAACTGGGGCTGCGAGATGTTGGTGTTCTGATCGCCGACGATGCCGGTGTCGTTGGTCGAGACCGGGTTCATGATCAGGGTGGTGATCAGGGGGGCGGCGAGCACCTGCTGGTTCAGGTTCTGGATGAAGTCGCCCGCCAGCCCGTCGGCGCCGCTGGGGAAGACGTTGTTGAAATCGCCGTCGAGGGCGTTGCCGACCAGGTCGGTCACGCCGCTCGTGGAGGTACCGGTGGGCGCGATCACGATGATCGCGTAGTTGTCGGTCGGCATCTCGGTCTGGGGCAGACCGGCGTAGTTCAGCGTGACCTGGAGGGTCTGGGGGTTGTAGCTGATGGTGGCGCGGGGGTCGCTGTTGAGGTTGATGTAGTTCCCGAGGGTCGCGGCCGTGGGCGGCCAGGCGGTCGCGCTTCCCTGCCTGAGCACGAAGATGTTCTGGAGCGTGACCGTCGAGGGGTCGAGGGCCTTGCTGAACGTGATCGTGACGGTGCGGCCGGCGATCGTGGTCTTGGTGACCACGGGGGCGGTCGTGTCGTTCAAGGTGAACTTGATCGGGCCCGAGGGGACGAGATCCTTGCCGTCCTGGGACACGACCGGCGGACCGGTCGCCGTGCTCTGGATCGAGAAGGTGTAGCTGCCGTTGGCCAGCACCCCGGTCGGCCGCACGAGCGTGAACGGGAACTGGACGATGGTGGGATCGGTGGGATTGTCGACCGCGATGGGGGCGCCCACGACCACGCCGATGCCGGTCGGCTCGCTGGTGAAGGTGAGGTCGGCGGCCGAAAGCGTCGAGAAGACGACCGGCTTGTTGAACGTGACCGTGATCGTGGAGGGGGTGCTGCTGACGATGGAGGCGCTCGCCGGGTTGGTGGAGGCGACCCGCAGATTGTCGACCGCGTTGATGGCGCGGATGGCGTTGATGAGTCCGTAACCGGCCTGGGAATCCCAGGCTCCCGCCGCCGTGCCGTTCATCGGCTGGGCCGAGGCGATCAGGCCGGCCCTGATCTCGGCCGGCGTGAGCTGGGGCACCTTCTGGAGCATGAGCGCGGCCACCGCCGCGGCGTTGGGCGTGGCCGACGACGTGCCGAAGAACACCGGCAACGCCTGCTGGTTTTGCGGAACGAGATTGGTCGATGTGGCGGGTTGGCCGGGGAAGGGAGGATTCGACGTATCAAGAGTGAAGCCGGGCGAGAAAAACGAGGTGTTGCCGCCGTCGGGGGCGGTGATCGTCGGTGCCAGAATCGTCTGCGGAGCCGTGTAGGGCGTGCCATCGGCGTTGAACACGTGCAGGGCGGGACCGCTCGAGCTGAATGGCTCGGACGCCAGTGGGTTTTGACCCAGATAAGGCGCGGGCGCCCACCACGGAGTCGCACCCACGTCGATCGTGTCTGGAGCGGTCTTGTGGCCGTACGTACTGGGATACGACGTGCTTCCCGCCGAGCCGTACTGCTGGCTGATCGCCAGGGCCTGGTTGGAATCGTTGAAGCCGGCCATCTCGACATGGCCTGGGTTCGCCCCCGACATCACCTCGATGGCGATGAAATAACTCCCCGCGTTGGGGATCGTGACGTCCTGGAGAGGCATCTGGACGGCGACGTTGTTCTGGTTGTTGGATGCGCCAAAGACGACGTTTCCGCTGGAATCGAGGATGTAGATATTGACGTTCGAGGTGACGGCGGCCGTCGAGCCGGCGGGCTGCTCGGTCGCATAGGGTTGGTCGTACTGGAAGACGAGCTGGGCGTTGTTGATGAACGTCGTGATCGGCAGCTCGAGATTGGTTCCGCCGCTGGGATTGAAGTTCATGAACGTGCCCGTGCCGATGCCTGTGATCGTGCCGGTGGAGGCGCGGAATGTCGATAGGTAACCGCTCTGCGGGCCTTCATTGCCGGCGGCGCTGAAATAGGTGACTCCCTGATTGGTGACCGCCGTGACAGCCTGACCGATGAATCCGTTCTGGAACATCGGCTCGTTACCGTAGATGACGTCGTCGGCGATGATTTGCGAGCCGGCGGCGGCCAGGGCCTGGATGTTGTTGGCAAAGCTGAGCTCGCCGAGCGCAGCCGTCGCGAACTGAAGATTCGCCCCAGGCGCGATGTCGTGAATGTTCTCGAGCATCGCCCGGCCCTCGTCGGTGCTCCCCGCAGGTCCATCTTGGAGCACCTTGACCGGATTGGTCGAGCTCAGGTCGCCGGTCGCGTACGAAGCCGCCAGCCCGCCGTTGTACTGGTTCACACTGTCCGACAAGACGCCAATCGTCGTCCCCGTGCCGTCGACGTTGAACTGCGTCCGGGCCACGTCGGCGAAGAGCGAGGTTTCAGCCTCGTTGTAGGCGACGCCCTGATACTCGGCGCTCGTGATCGGCTTCAGATTCGCGAAGCCGCTCATTGTCTGCTGCATCGCCGCGATGGTGGGCAAGGACGAGATTGGCGCGAAGCCGTCGAGCGCTCCGTAATAGGTGCTCGAGGCCGTGATCTGGACTCCCAGATTGGTGAGATCCTGCAAGTACTGATTGAAGTCCCCGCCCAAACTCTTGAGCTGAACCCCAACCATGCCGCTTTGGTTGAAGTAGACGTTCGGAAACTGCGCGGCCAACCCCGAGGTGTCGCCGCCGCTTGTCACGTAAGCTTTGTAAATCGTCACCAGAGCGGTGCCCAGATTGGCCATCGGGCCGTTCTGCGCGTCAAACAGATTGGTGTCCGTCGGCGTCCAGTACGGCGCGGGAATCGACGTCGGACCGCCCCCCGTCAGCAGCCGCCGATTCTCCAGGAACTCGATCATCGGCATTTCAAACCGATGCTGGTTCCGCTTCGAATCCCGACGCCGCTTTTGCCCGTCATTCCGACCGGATGTCTTGAAGCTCCCCATCGACTGAACTCCCCGGTTAGCAAGCGAGCTTGGGGCTCGACCAGCGCGCACAGCGGACGCACCC